>DATIWM010000230.1:0-25748 GCA_035519355.1 Thermoanaerobaculia bacterium
GCGAACGGCTCGCGGGCGATCATCCTTCTCACCGACGGCCTCGACAACGCGTCGGTCCTGACGCGCGAGAGTCTGACGGAGCTTCTCCAGGGAGTGGACGTCCCCGTCTACCCGGTCGGCCTCCGGACCGGGAACGCGACGCCGGGCGCCGGCGGCCCGGGGGAGCGCGACGTCGACCTCGAGCTCCTGAACCGGATCGCGTTCGAGACGGGCGGGCGGCTGGCCGTGACGGACGACCCGAAGGATCTCCAGGCCGCCGTCGGGGCCATCGAGAAGGACCTCCGGGCGCAGTACCTGCTCGGATTTACCCCTTCGGGCTCGGGTCCGGTAAAGTATCGGGACATTTCGATCGCGATCGGGCGACGGATCGGCGCGATCCGCACCCGGTCCGGCTATCGGGGCACGGAGCCTCCCTGGCAGGACGTTCCGGCGGCCAAGAAAGGAAGCAGAAGATGACACGTCGCACCCTTCGTATCCTCCCGGGCCTCGTGGCGATCGGCATCGCGGCCTGCGCCACGACCTCCGACGTCGACCAGAAGATCGCCGCATCGCAGGCGAAGACCGACAAGAAGATCGAGTCGGTCGAGACGCAGGTGGAGGAACTGCAGGACAAGCAGAAGGCCACCGACACGGAGCTCGCGGATCAGAAGAGGGCCATCGAGCAGCTCGGTCAGTCCGCGAAGGACGCCCTACAGCGGGCCACGGAGGCGGGGGTCCTCGCGAAAGGGAAAGTCGTGCTCCAGGAGTCGTTCACGGAGGATCGGGTCCGCTTCAAGACCTCCTCCTACGAGCTGACGAAGGACGCGAAGGTCGCCCTCGACGAGTTCGCCTCGCGCGTCAAGAAGCTCGACACGCATATCTGGATCGAGATCCAGGGCCACACGGACGACACGGGCGGCACGGAGGTCAACGACGCCCTCGGCCAGCAGCGGGCCGAGGCCGTCCGGCGCTACCTTGCGCGCGAGCACAAGGTCCCGCTGGCGCGGATGTCGACGATCTCCTACGGCGACACGCTCCCGATCGCCCCGAACAAGACGGCGAAGGGCCGGGCGCAGAACCGCCGGGTCGTCATCATCGTGCTCGAGTAGCCCGGGCCCTCAGCGCGCGCAGAAGTTCCTGGAAGTCGGGAGGCGGCTCGGCCTCGACCTGGACCCTCTTTCCGTCCGGCGTCACCCATCCGAGCCGCCCCGCGTGGAGCGCCTGTCGCCGGAAGGGAAGGGGAAACGCCTTCCGGCGCGGGTCGCGGTAGACGGGATCGCCGACGAGCGGGTGCCCCGCCTCGGCGAAATGGACGCGGATCTGGTGCGTCCGCCCCGTCCGGAGGCGCGCTTCGACGAGGGTCGCGATTCCGAACCGCTCGACGACCTTCCACTCCGTCACGGCGCGGACTCCGGTCTCGCCCGGCTTGGCGATGCCGCGCCGCCGGTCGCCGCGGTCCTCGACGAGATCCTGGTCGAAGGTGCCGGCGTCCCCGGCGAGATCGCCCTCCACGACGGCGAGGTAGCGGCGGTCCATCGCGTGAGCCCGGAGCTGTGCCTGCAGTTCCACGAGGCCGCGGCGCGACCGCGCGAAGACGAGAATTCCCGACGTCTCCTTGTCGAGCCGGTGGACGACGGAGACGTAGGTCCGAGCCCCGCCGCCGTGGCGCCGCTGAACGTACGCCGAGACCTTGGAGAGGAGAGTCTCCTTCTCCTTCGCCTCGGTCGGGTGCGTCAGGAGAGAGGGCGGCTTGACGACGGCGACGGCGTCGTCGTCCTCGTAGAGCACCGTGAGACGCGACTCGACGCGGCGGCGGACCTTTCGGCTTCGGTCCCAGACCGCGCGCGCGTCGTCGGCCACGAGCGCACCGGGGTCGTCGACGACCTGGCCCGAGACCGTGACCTGTCCCTCGAGAACCGCCCGCTTCAGCCGCGTCGCCGAGACGTCGGCGTGGAGCTGCTGGAGACGGCGGACGATCCGGAGGGGGCTCACGGGGGCATCCTCGCACGGCCCCCCAACGCGAGGCACAAGTAGACTCCGGCCGTGACTCCCGACACCTTCCGCCGCCGCCGCGAGCAGTTCTTCGCCCAGATGGGGGAGGGCGTGGCCCTCCTCTTCGCTCCGCCCCCGCAGGCGCTCGGCTGGGACCTCCACTATCGCTACCGCCCCGATCCCGACCTCCGGTACCTCACCGGATTCTCGGAGCCGGAAACGGTGGCCCTTCTCGACGCCGACCGCCGCCGCCTGACGCTCTTCGTCCGGCCGAAGGATCGCCAGCGGGAGACGTGGGAGGGGCGTCGCGCGGGGCCGGAGGGCGCCCGGCGCGATTTCGGCGCCGACGCCGCGTTTCCGCTCTCCGAGCTGAACAGGCGGCTGCCCCAGCTCGTCCGGCGGCATGCCGTCCTCCATCACGCCCTCGGGGTCAGCGAGAAAGGGGACCGGCTGGTGGCCGAGCTTCTCGCCCGGTTCCGTCGCGAGGCGCGGCGTGGGCAGCGGGGCCCCGTGGTCGTGAAGGACCCGACCGAGATCCTCCACGAGATGCGGCTCGTCAAGGAGCCCGCGGAGATCGCCGCCCTCTCGCGCTCGGCGGCCATCGCCGCCCGGGCCCACCGCGACGCCATGGGGCTGGCGGCTCCGGGGCGGCACGAATACGAGCTGGCCGCGGCCCTCGAGCGGCGGTTCGTGAAGGAGGGCGCGTGGGGACCGGCTTACCCCTCCATCGTGGCGAGCGGCGTCAATGCGACGATCCTCCACTACGACGAGAACCGCCGCCGGATCGCGCCGGGCGACCTCGTCCTCGTCGACGCGGGGTGCGAGGTGGACGGCTACGCGAGCGACATCACGAGGACCTTTCCCGCGTCGGGGCGCTTCACGAGGCCGCAGCGCCGGCTGTACGACGCCGTGCTGGCCGCGCAGCGGGCGGCGATCGCCAGGGCGCTCGCCGGGGCCCGCTTCATCGAGATCCACGACGCGGCGCGCGAGGTGCTTCTCGACGCGCTCCTCGACATGGGCCTCCTCCGCGGGCTTCGGGCCTCGCTGAAGAAGACGAACGCCGCGCAGCGCTTCTGCCTCCACAACACCTCGCACTGGCTCGGCCTCGACGTCCACGACCGGGGCCGATACGTCGACGGAAAGGGAAGGTCGCGACGTCTCGTCCCGGGGATGGTCCTGACCGTCGAGCCGGGGCTCTACGTCCGCCCCGACGAGAAGGGCGTCTCCCCGGAGTACAAGGGCCTCGGCGTCCGGATCGAGGACGACGTCCTCGTGACCGAGAGGGGTCCCCGCGTTCTCACGGGCGGCGCGCCGAAGGAGCCCGCGGAGCTCGTGAGGGCGGTGGGCGGAGGGCGCTCCTAGAGAATCCGCGCGACGACGACGCCGACGAAGAATTCCGGATAGGCGCGGGCGAGGCGGTCCACGTCGGGCACGACCTCGACGACCGGGAAGCCGGCGGCGACGAACGAACGCCGCCACGCGTCGGGCGTCAGGAAGCCGTGCGTGGGACGGAGGTGCGGATCGGTCGTCACGCCCGTGAAGCTCTCGAGGAAGTCGAAGATGAACTCGACGGTCGTCGGCCGGTCGTGAACCGACGGGCGGATGCATTCGGAGACGACGACGGCGCCACCCTTCTTCAGGGCGGCTTTCGCCTCGCGGAGGACGAAGCCGAGGTCGGGGGCGACGTGAAAGCAGTTGACGGAGTAGACCGCGTCGAAGGAACCGGGGGAGATTCCCTGCTCCGGCCACGACCTGGTCATGTCGAGGCGGGCCGCCTCCACCACCGTCGCGGGCGACGCGGCCGCGCGGGCCGCGCGCTCGCCGCGCCGGGCGAAAGCCGGGCTGACCTCGGTGAAGCGGTAGCGGGCGAGGCGGGCGCCGATCCGGCGGAGGGCCGCTTCGGCCGCGCTCCCGCACCCCCCGCCGACCTCGAGGACCTCCGCTCCGGCCGGAACGGAGCGCGCGAGGATCTCGGCGCCGAGGGAATTGTTGATCGCGTAGAGGACGTTGTCGTTCGAGAAGTAGCGGACCCAGAGCGGGAGGCGGTTCGGGGCGAACAGGATCTCCTCGCCGCTCTTCGTCCCGGCAAAGAACGCCGGCGCCTCGTCGACGAGGAGCGTCACGATCTCGGCACCGACCGCGGCGTCGGGTTCGCGCAGGGCGAGGTCGGCCGCAAGGGTCTCGATCGAGGCCGGGGGGGAGTCCGAACGGCAGAGGGCGCCGTTTCTCCGGAAGAGGAAGCCCGAGGAGAGGAGCTTCCGGACGAGGAAGCGGAAGGCGGGGCGGGCCCGCGGAGGAAGGGGGGTCGCGTCGGTCGCGGCGTCCTCCGGTTCCCCTTCGAGCGGAGGGAGCCTCCCGATCGTCTCGAGAATCCGCCAGCAGGCGGCGTTCACGAGGTCGTCGAAGTTCTCCGTCGCCGCCATGGATCGCTCGGAGAACAGGGCGTCGAGGCCCTCGACGCGAAGGAGAGCGGCCACCTCGGGGTAGCGCCGGGCACGGAACTCGGGCATTCCGTGGATGATACGGGCGCCGTCCTAGAATCCGCCCGTGCGTCTCTACATCGTGCGGCACGGGGAGAGCCGGGGAAACCTCGCCGGGATGCTCCAGGGCTCACGCGTGGACGAGCCGCTCTCGCCCAACGGCGTCCGGCAGGCCGAGGCGCTCTCGGCCCGCCTCGCCCCGGAGCCGATCGACTCCGTCTACGCCAGCCCGATGATCCGGGCGCGCCAGACGGCGGAGATCGTGAGCGCTCCCCACTCTCTGCCGATCGTCGCCGATCCCGACCTCCTCGAGTTCGACTGGGGCGTCTGGTGCGGCCGGCGGCTGGACGACGACATGGAGCGCGACGTGGCGGCCATCCGCGCCCGCTGGCGGGCCGGGGACCTCGACGCCGCCCCGGACGGCGGCGAGTCGCCGGCGGCCGCCGGGCGCCGCGCGGCACGGTTTCTCGAGCGCCTGCGGGCGGCAGAGGCGGGCCACCCGCTGGTCGTGGCCCATGGCCGGTTCAACCGGATCCTGATGGCGACGCTCCTCTCCCGGCCCCTCTCCCGGATGGACGAGATCCGCCAGCGGAACGGCTCCCTGTCGACCTTCGACTGGAACGGCGGCGGATCGGTGACCCCTGTCCTCCTCGACGACGTCGCCCACATCCCGGGAGACCTCCGGTCGATCACGGGCGGGAGCGACTCGCTGAAGTAGGGATCAGTTCCTCGATCCGGCGCGACAGCTCGGCCTCGGAGAGGCGTGTCGGAGCGTAGAGCCGGACCGTTCCGGCGGCGTCGACGAGCGCGTACGTCGGCGTGGCCGAGACACCCCAGCGGACCATCGTCTCCGTGTCGACAGGGACCGGGACTCCCGCGAGGCCGGGGAAGGACTCCGCGAAGACCCTCGCGACGTGCGCGGTCTCCTCGGCGGGGGGCGCGGGCCGGTCCCCCTCGGCCGTGCCGTAGAGACGCGTGGGCGCGATGACGGCCAGGCCCTTCGCGCCGTACTTCTCGCGCAGGCGCCCCAGCTTCGCCGCCTCGGCCTTGCAGTCGCCGCACCCACTCGCCCAGAAGAAGAGGAGGACGGGGCGGCCGGCGAGCTCCGCGAGGCGCGGCGCCGGGACGCCGGCCGGGTCGGCGCCTCCGAGCGCGGGCGCGATCTCTCCCTCGAGCGAGAGAAGGTCGATGTTCTTCCGGATTCGCGAGCGGAGAGCCGTGTCGCGGGCCCGCCCGAGCTCGGTCTCGAGGAATCGGAGAGCGGCGCCACGCCCTTCGGCGGCGAGCTTCAGCTTCGACTCCACCTCGATCGCGGCGCCGAGCGGGACGACGAGATCGGGAGTCTCCGCCGGGATCCCCCGCCGGACCTCGGCGGCGTAGGCGGCGGCTCTCTCCGGACGGCCGAGCATGACGGCGCCCCGCGCGAGCCATCCGAGGGCATCGAGGGCTTCGCGATCGGTGCCGTGCTCGCGCCGGTACTCCTCGACGGCGGCCTCGCCGCTCGCGAGGTCGGCGGCCGACAGTTTCATCCGGACGCCCCGCACGAGGTCGGCGGCGGCGAGCGGGACCGGCGACAGGAGCGCGGCGGCGGCGAGGAGCGCGGCACCGCGTCGAATTCGGGGTGGGCGGTTGCGGGGCGTCTTCACTTCGAGCCTCCTGGAGGTGTCGTTTCGGCGGCGGCCCGTGGGGCTGCCAACGTCGTGCCAGAGGCTGGACGAGATCCCCTCTCAGCCGTTCCCGGGCCGTTCGATTCCGGCCCGCCGGATCGCCCGGGCCGCGAACCGGGCGACGAGGACCGTGGCGACGACGGCGGCGGCGCCGAGGCCGATCCGGACCGCCTTGGCCTCGGGCGCTTCGGCGCCCGTCACGCCGCCGAGAGCGGACCCGAAGTAGACGTAGGCCAGCGTGCCGGGAAGCATCGCGATCCAGCTCGTGACGACATACGACGAGAGGGGGACCGGCGTCAGGCCGAAAAGATAATTGACGACCGTGAAGGGAAAGACGGGGGAGAGGCGGACGAGCGCCACGATCCGGGCCCCTTCCTTTCCGATCGCCCGCGTGAGGCCCTCGTAGGCGGCATTCCCATCGGCCATCCTCCGAACGCGCCCGGCCAGGGCGCCGCGGGCGAGGAGGAAGGCGAGGGTCGCGGCGGTGGTGGATGCCGCCGAGACGAGGAGGGTGCCGCCCACGAGGCCGTAGACGGCCCCGGCGGCGAGCGTCATGAGCGCGGCGGGTCCTCCCGGGATCAGCGACACGGCCACGTAGACGAGGCCGAAGGTCGCGGCCCCGAGCGGCCCCTGCTCCCGGACGGAGAGCTTGAACGTCTCGATCCACGGGGCGACGGGGAGGAGCCGGACGAGGAGGAAGAGGGCCACAAGGGCGAGGGCCAGAAGGCCGGCTTTCGCGGCGCGAGACGGCTTCGGCTCCGGCACGGCTATCTCCGGAGGAACGCCGCGAGCGACGCGAGGAGGTTCTTCCGCCCCGGCGTCAGCGCCGTCTTCAGCACCTCGCGCGCGACGGCGCCGTGGATCTCGGAGAGGGTCGGGTAGGCGCGGATGACCGACCCGAGGGCGGAGACCGGAAGGTCCTGTTTCTTCGCGAGGACGATCTCGGCGAGAAGGTCTCCGGCCCGGGGATGGACGATGGTGGCGCCGAGGATCCTCCCCTGGCTCCCGACGAGGATCTTCGAGAAGAGCTCCCCGGAGTCTCCCTCGCAGACCGAGCGGTCGTTCCGGTCGAACCCCGCACGGAAGGCCGTGAACGGGATGCCGCTCTCCCGCGCGGCCCGCTCGGTCAGCCCCACGTGGGCGATTTCCGGGTCGGTGTAGGTGACGCGCGGGACGTTCCCGGCGTCGCAGCGGGCGAGCGCCACGGGAAAGAGCGTGTTCTTGAGGACGACGCCCGCCTGATGAGAAGCCCAGTGGGTGAAGAGGTGCGCTCCGGCGACGTCGCCGATGGCCCAGACGGAGGAAACGTTCGTCCGGCATCTCGCGTCGGTCCGGATCCCCGTCGCCGAGTGCGCGACGCCGACGCCGTCGAGGTTCAGCCCCTCGACGTTCGGACGCCGCCCGGCCGCCACGAGGATCTCGTCGGCGGCGACGGTCGTCTCGACACCGTCCTTCCGCCTCACCGTGACGCGCTTGACCCCGCCGCCCGCCTCGACCCGCACCGGCGCCGCTTCTTCGAAGAGCGAGAGTCCCTCCTCGAGGAGCTTCTTCTCGAGGACGACCGCGGCGTCGGCATCCTCCTTCAGGCAGAGGTGCGGCGTCTTCGAGACGATCGTGACCTTCGAGCCGAGTCGGGCGAACGCCTGGCCGAGCTCGACGCCGATGGGTCCCCCCCCGATGACGACGAGCGACGCCGGGAGCTTCCGAAGGCCGAACACCGTTTCGTTCGTGAGGAAGCCCCCCTCGGCGAGCCCCGGGATCTTCGGGACCCTCGGGCGCGAGCCGGTGGCGATGACGACGTGCCGTCCGCGAAGAGTCGTCCCGTTCACCGTGACCTCGTGCGCCGACTCGAGCCGCCCCTCCCCCTCGAAGACCTCGACGCCGAGCTCCCGGAAGCGGGCGATCGAGTCGTGCGGCGCGATCGCCGTCTGGCGCGACCGGACCCAGTCCATGACGGCGCCGAGGTCCTGAGGGCCGGGGTCGCCCGGGCCGGCGAGGCCGAAGCGGGACGTCTCGCGGGCCTCGTGCGCCGCCTTCGCCGCGCGGAGAAGCGCCTTCGAAGGGACGCAGCCCGTGTGGAGGCAGTCGCCCCCCATCGCCCGGACGCTCCCCGACGGTCCGGGGTAGTCGATCGGGTGCTTCTCGACGAGGGCGACCCGCGCGCCGAGGCTCGCGCCGCCGGCCGCCACGACCAGCCCGCCCGAACCGGCCCCGAGCACCACGAGGTTGTACCGCTCCATCCGGCCTTCCTTGACGGCAGCCGCCCCGGGCGTTATCTTCGCCCGCCCCGGAGCGCCTCTCCGGGCGGTCTTTCTCATCCGGACGTCCGGGGATCCCCGTCGCGGGAGGTTAGCTCAGCTGGTAGAGCACCTGCTTTACACGCAGGACGTCATCGGTTCGAGTCCGGTACCTCCCACCAGACTCGCCGCTGACGTGCCCGGATCGTCCGATTCGTCGAAATCCATGCGGGGTCGTAGCTCAGTTGGTTAGAGCGCAGGCCTGTCACGCCTGAGGTCGCGGGTTCGAGCCCCGTCGGCCCCGCCATTCACCCGCCGGGGCCCACGCTAGACTCCGGCGCATGTCTCCTCTTACACGCCGCGACCTTCTTTCCGCCACCGCCGCCTCCGCCGCCGCGCTCGCCCTGCCGCGCTTCGCCCTTTCCGACGACGGCCTCGCTCCCGTCTACGCCGAGATCGAGAGGCGGCACGGCGAGGCCCTCCAGCGCCTCCAGGAGTGGGTCCGGCAGCCGTCCATCGCGGCCGAGAACCGCGGAATGACCGAGGGGTGCGAGCTGATGATGCGGCTCGCCCGCGAGGCGGGCTTCCAGAGCGTCGCCCGCGTCCCCACGGACGGCCAGCCCGGCGTCTTCGCGACGCTGGACGCCGGCGCGAAGCGGACGGTGGGCCTCTACTTCATGTACGACGTGAAGCAGGCGGACCCCGCCGAATGGTCGTCGCCGCCCTGGGCCGCGGCTCTCGTCGACAAGCCGGGCTTCGGAAAGGTCCTGATGGGGCGGGGCGCCGTGAACCAGAAGGGGCCGGAAGCGGCCTTCCTCGCGGCCCTGCACGCGATCCGCGGGGCGGGGCGGAAGCTCCCGGTCAACCTCGTCCTCGTGGCGGAAGGGGAGGAGGAGATCGGCTCGCCTCACTTCCAAGAGGTCGTCCGGCGCCCCGAAGTGAGCGCCGCGCTCGCGCGCTGTCTCGGCGTCGTCATGCCGTCGGCGGAGCAGGAGCCGGACGGCTCGGTGACGGTGACGCTCGGGGCGAAGGGGGTCGTGGAGGTAGAGCTGGTCGCGAGCGGCGAGGCGTGGGGCCGCGGCCCGAGAAAGGACGTCCACTCGGCCAACCGCGCGTGGCTCGACAGCCCCTCGTTCCACCTCGTCCAGGCGCTCGCCTCGCTCGTGACGCCAGACGGCGAACCGGCCATCGAAGGGTTTGTCCGGGCGGCCCTTCCGCCCACGGCCGCGCAGTCGGCCCTTCTCGACGCCGCGGCCTCCCGGATGAGCGAAGCGATGGCGAAGCAGCTCGTGTCGGCCGACCGCTGGGCCCGCGACCTGCCGTGGCGCGCGGCCGTCGAGCGGCTCTTCTTCAGCCCGACCGTGAACATCGAAGGCCTCGTCGGCGGCTACACCGGACCGGGAGGAAAGACCGTCCTCCCGAGCCGGGCCGTCGCCAAGCTCGATCTCCGCCTCGTTCCGGACATGACCTTCTCGGGGGCGGTGGCGGCGCTTCGGGCGCACCTCTTGAAGCACGGCTTCGGCGACATCGAGGTGAAGCCGACCGGCGGCTACGACCCGACGTCGACGCCGGCGGACGCGGCCGTCGTCCGGGCGCAGATCGCGGTCTGCCGGCGCGCGGGCCTCGATCCCATCCTCTGGCCCCGGAGCCCCGGCTCGTACCCCGGCTACGTCTTCACCGGCGAGCCGCTCCGGTTGCCGGCCGCCCACTTCGGCCTCGGCCACGGCAGCGGCGCGCACGCGCCGGACGAGTACTACGTCATCGAGTCCGAAGGCCGGAAGTTCGCGGGCTTCGACGGCGCCGTCCGCTCGTTCGTCGACTACCTCTACGAGCTGTCGACGGTTTCCTGACGGCGAAACGAAACGCCCCCGGGCGCGGGGCCCGGGGGCGCGTGAGGCCGGAGTCGACCCGGCCGCAATGACGAATGAGACGAGAGGTCGGCCCTACTTCTTCTCGGGCGCCTTGACCTTCGACCAGTCGACCTTTCCGTCCTTGCCCTGGGCGGCCTTGACCGTCTTCCCGAAGTCGTTCAGTCCGGCGGTCTCCTTCTTCGGCATCTTCTCCGTGTGGCACGTGGCGCAGTTGGCGGCGGGGTCCTTCGCCTTGTACTCCTTCTGCATGTCCATCGTGGCGAATGCGGTGCTGCCGAGGACGAGGGACGTGATCACGGCGACGGCGGCGGTGGTCTTCTTCATCTTTCTTCTCCTTCTGAAAGTGGGTTCGGGAATCCGACCGTCCGATTCTTCAGGTAAACCCCGGCGTCGGCGTCTGATTCACCTGAATCATTCTGGCGGGAGGGCGGCGAACTCCCTCTCGACGTCCTCCAGCTGGCGCTTCAGGACGTCGATCCGTTCGACCTGGTAGCGGGCGGGGCGACCTTCCCAGCCCAGGAGGGCCCCGTACAGCTGGTCGGTGTGCTCCCGGATCCGCTCCTCGCCGGTGATCGCTCCCCCCTCCTTCGTGGCGACGATCTTCTTCCGGAGGGCGTCGAGCCGGGCGGCCCGGTCCGTCAGCTTCTTTTTCAGGGGGTCGGAGCCCGGGAGCGCTTTGGCCCGGGCCTCGGCCTCGTCCCGGGCGGCCTCGATCCGGTCGACGAGGGCGCTCATGTCGCCGAACAGGGCATGGACGCGCAGAGCCGCCTCGTACTGCTCCTTCCGCTCGGCCAGCCCGTACGGGGCGCGCCGGTCGAGGCCGACCTCGAGCGGCATCTCGATGACGTCCGTCCCCTTCGTGAGGCGGACGGTATAGGTCCCCGGCAGGACCCTCGGGCCCTGGGAGGCGGCGCCGGCGAGAGCGGCCGCCTGCGGCACGCGGGGGGGCTTGACCTGCATCGACCAGCTGACGCGGTTGATGCCCCGACGTTTCGTGGCGGCGAGCGTCTCCACGACCTTCCCTCCGGCGTCGAGGATCTCGAGCCGGATCGGACCGTAGAGGTGGCGGGTCCGCTGGTACCAGGTGATCACCGCGCCCCCCGTCGGGTTCTCGCCGATGAAGGCGGCGTCCCCCTCGACCCAGCCGCCGCTCGCCGGCATCCGCTGCTGCACGGGGCGCCCGGGGAGGAACGCCGCCTCGCGGACGAGAACCTCGGGTGTGAGGGACCGGAGCGGCGTCAGGTCGTCGACGATCCAGATGCCGCGGCCGTGGGTCCCGATGACGAGGTCGTGGTCGCGGGGGTGGACCTGCACCTCGCGGACGGCGACGCTCGGGAAGCCGTTCCCCTTGAACTCGACCCAGCTCGCGCCGCCGTCCAGCGAGATCCAGAGGCCGAGCTCGGTCCCGAGGAAGAGGATCGACGGTTTGACGGCGTCTTCCTTCACGACGTGGGCGTAGCCGCGCACTCCCTGGGCGGGGCCGGCGATCCTCTTCCAGCTCTTCCCGAAGTCGGTGGTCCGGAAGACCCACGGGTCGAGGTCCCCGAAGGTGTGCCGGTCGAAGGCGGCATAAGCCGTCGCCGCGTCGAAGCGGCTCGCCTCGACCCAGCTGACCCAGGAGTACTTCGGCAGCCCCGGTACGTTCCCGACGACATTCGTCCAGCTCCTCGCGCCGTCGCGGGTCAGCTGCAGGTTGCCGTCGTCCGTGCCGACCCAGATCACGTTCGGGTCACGGGGCGACTCGCTGACCGAGTAGATCGTCGTGTGCATCTCGGCGGAGGAGTTGTCCACCGTGATCCCGCCCGACTCCTCCTGCTTCTGTTTCTCCGGGTCGTTCGTCGTGAGGTCCGGCGAGATCCGCTCCCAGGTGTCGCCCCGGTCGCGGGAGCGGAAGAGGAACTGGGCACCGATGTAGATCGTCCCCTTCTGCGTCGGGCTCGCGTGGATCGGGGTGTTCCAGTTGAAGCGGAGCTTCTCGCCGTAGCCGGCCTTGGGCTGGATGTCGCGCCTGGCGTGCGTCTTCCGGTCGACCCGCCCGATGAAGCCCCCCTGCATCTCGGCGTAGACCGCGTCGGGGTCGGTCGGGTCGACGAGCGTCCAGAAACCGTCTCCGTCGTACAGGTTCTCCCAGCGCGAGTTGGTGATGCCGCCCGGGTAGGCCGAGTCCCCGACCCACGACGCGTTGTCCTGCAGGCCGCCGTAGACCTGGTAGGGGTCCGTCGCGTCGAGGCTGACGTGGTAGTACTGCGAGATCGGGAGGTTCCCCGACTTCCACCAGCGGCTGCCGCCGTCCCACGAGAGGAAGAGCCCACCGTCGTCCCCGCCGATGACGTGCTTCGTGTTGTCCGGGTCGATCCAGAGGTCGTGCCAGTCGCCGTGACCGCCGCCGCCGCTGTACGAGAAGCTCCGGCCGCCGTCCTCGCTCGCGATCAGACCGAGCCCCGTCTTGAAGAGCCGGTCGGGGTTCTTCGGGTCGACGATCAGGCGGGCGAAGTAGAACGGGCGCCAGACCATCCCCTGGCTCCGGTCCCGGGCCTCCCACGTCGACCCGCCGTCCGCGGAGCGGTAGAGAGCCGGCTTCTCGGACTCGACGAGGGCGTAGACGACCTTCGGGTCGGAGGGGGCGACGACGACCTCCACCCGGCCCCAGGGCTTCGCCGGGAGCCCGGCGTTCGTCTTGGCGACGAGCTCCGTCCAGCTCTTTCCCCCGTCGGCCGACCGGAAGAGGCCGGAGCCGCTCGGCGCGAGGGGACCGTCGCCGCCGGAGCGGAACGTCCACCCCTTGCGGCGGAAGTCCCAGAGTCCCGCGAAGAGGACGTCGGGGTCCTTCGGGTCCATCGAGAGCCCGGAGCATCCGGTCGAGAGGTTCGGTCCCCTGAGCACCTGCACCCAGCTCTTTCCGCCGTCCGTCGTCTTGTAGACGCCGCGGTCGGGGCTGTCGCTCCAGAGGCGTCCCGGGACGCAGGCCCAGACGACGTCGCCGTTCTTCGGGTGGACGAGGATCCGGTCGATCCGCTCGGAATTCCGGAGCCCCATGTTCGTCCAGCCCTCTCCGCCGTCGACCGACTTGTAGATCCCGTCGCCGACCGAGACGGAGTTGCGCGTCCAGGTCTCGCCCGTGCCGACCCAGACGACCTTCGGGCTCGTCGGGTCGAGGGCGATCGAGCCGATGGACTGGACCGGCATCCGGTCGAAGACCGGCTTGAAGGTCGTCCCGCCGTCGAGCGACTTCCAGACGCCGCCACTCGCGGCGCCGACGTAGAGCGTGGTCTTTCCCCCTTCGCTGCGGGCCGTGAGGGCGGAGATCCGGCCGCTCATGGCGGCCGAGCCGATGTTTCGGGCGCCGAGACCCGAGATCACGCCGGAGTCGAGGACGGGAGCGGGCCGTCCGGCGCTCCCCGTCGCCGGCCTGGCGGCGGCCGGGGGCGCCCCCGTGGCGGGAGCGGGGCCCGCCAGGATGACGCGCGGGATTGGCGTCCCGGCGGGCGGGAAGCGGAAGAGGGCGTCGTCGATGGCGACGTTCGCTTCGGCCCGCTCGATCGTGGCGCGTTGACCCCGCGGGCGACCCTTCCGGCCGGACTCGATGGAGAAGGGAAGCCAGACCCCGGCAACCTGCTCGTAGCTGCCGAGGTCCGTCTCCCGGACGATCTCGACGTCCCGGATCCGGGTCTCCGTGACCTCCCGGATGGTCAGAAAGCTGTCCGGGTCGAGGTAGACGTACTGGACGTCGCCGTCCTTCAGCGAGACACGGAGCTTGTGGGCCGGCGTGCCGTCCACGTCCTCCGTGCCGAGGTACTCGAC
The DNA here is from genome assembly GCA_035519355.1 of Thermoanaerobaculia bacterium. GTDB lineage: Bacteria > Acidobacteriota > Thermoanaerobaculia > UBA5066 > UBA5066 > DAOMFB01. Next base: position 14,028 of record DATIWM010000230.1, read on the forward strand.
GCGGTGCCCCTTCTCGCGCCAGAAGACGAGCGGCCCGTCGATGTCGGCTGCCCGGGCCAGGTTTTTCGCCTCGTCGGCGGAGGTCTTCTGCGCGTCCCGCAGCCCCTCGAACGGATCGAGACTCCAGGCCTCGTGTCCGTCGTAGGCATCGACGGCGGTCAGGCCCTGGAGGGTGATCTCGGTCCGGATCATCCCGGGTCGTTTGAGGAGCTGTCCGAAGGTCGCCTCGGTCCGTCCGTCGCCGGAGCCGAAGACGACGGTCCCGGTGAGGCGGAGCGACCGGATCGCCTGCAGCTTCGCGCTGCCGCCGCGCGCCTCGACGTTCCGCGCCACCAGTTCGTCCACGGTCAGGGCGTGGAGGGGACCGGTGTGCAGACAGAGAGCCACCCACAGAACCCGACCGATCTGGCGCATGTGAGCCTCCGGACGAGATACGGAGAAAGCGGCCCCCGGGTTTTGGGCCGGGCGGAGAGGAGTTGACACCGGGGCGCCCTGTCGGGTCTGATTTGGAGATGCCGACCGCAAAGGACGTCCTCGCCTCGAAGAAATCTGCCGGCGTCATCACCGTCCAGCCGGACTGCACGGTGCGGGACGCGTGCCGCATCATGAGGGACCGCCGGATCGGCGCGCTCCTGGTCTCGGACGGGGAGAGCCTGCAGGGGATCTTCACGGAACGCGACGTCCTGAACCTCGTCGTGGCGGAAGACAGAGACCCCTCGGCCACGAAGGTCGCGGAGGTGATGACCCGGAAGGTCCTCGTCGTCCGTCCGGAACGGCCGCTCGAGGAGATCGAGACGATCATGCGGCAGGAGCGGGTGCGTCACGTTCCGGTGGTGGGCGAGAAGGGACTCGTCGGCCTCATATCGATCGGTGACGTCAACGCCTTCAACGCGGCCGCGGACCACCAGACCGTCGAATACCTGACCCAGTACATCCACGGCCGGGCCTGACGGCGCCGTGGGGCTGAATCGGCGGACTTTCTTCTCCGGACTGGCCGCGGGGATCGCACTGCCGGCCTTCCGGGCCGACGCGATGGAGCGGATCCTCGCGGCGTCTCGCGCCGCCGGGGGGCGGGCGGCAAGCGACGTGGCCGGCGACGAGGCGTACTGGTCGGAGATCGCCCGGGCCTTCGACGTCGACCGGACGCTGGTGAACCTGAACAACGGAGGGTGCAGTCCGGCCCCCGCCCACGTCCTCGAGGCGATGATCCGGGACCTCCGCTTCTCGAACGAGATTCCCGTTCACCACATGTGGAACGTCCTCGAGCCGCGGATCGAGTCGGTCCGCCGGGACCTCGCCGCCGAGTTCGGGTGCGACCCGGAGGAGATGGCCATCACGCGGAACGCGTCCGAGTCGATGGAAACCCTCACGTTCGGCATCGACCTGAAGGCCGGGGACGAGGTCGTCGTCACGAACCAGAACTACCCGCGGATGCTCACCGCGTGGGACCAGCGCGCGCGGCGGGACGGCATCGTCGTCAGGACGATCTCGTTTCCGGTGCCGCCCCCGTCGCCCGGGGACGTCGTGGAGCGCTTCCGCCGCGCGATCTCCCCCCGGACGCGGGTGATCGAGGTCACGCACATCACGAACCTCACGGGGCAGATCCTTCCCGTCCGCGACATCGTCCGGATGGCCCGGGAACGAAACGTCGAGGTCTTCGTGGACGGGGCCCACGCCTTCGCGCACTTCCCCTTCCGGCAGGGCGACCTCGAATGCGACTATTACGGGACCAGCCTCCACAAGTGGCTCCTCGCGCCGATCGGGACGGGGTTCCTCTACGTGAAGAAGGAGAAGCAGAAGAAGATCTGGCCGCTTCTCGCGGCGCCGGCCTCGATGGACGGCGACATCCGGAAATACGAGGAGATCGGCACGCACCCGGCGGCCAACCACAACGCGATCGCCGGGGCGATGGCCTTCCACCACGGCATCGGCGCCGAGCGGAAGGCGGCGCGTCTCCGTCTCCTCCGCGACCGCTGGGCGAAGCGCCTTCTCGCGGCCGACCCCCGCGTGAGGGTCCTGACCCCCCTCAACGACACCGAGTCGTGCGGCATCGGCCTGATCCGGATCGAGGGGATCGACACGCCGAAGCTCCAGGCCTGGCTCTGGGAGAAGCACCGGATCCTGACGACGCCGATCGTCCACCCGGAATTCGACGGCCTCCGCGTGACGCCGAACGTCTACACGACACTCCCCGAGGTCGACCTCTTCTCCGACAGGATCGTGGAGGCCCTCCGGAAGGGCCTTCCTGCCTAGCTCGCCGCCCGCTGGCGGTACTGCGCCGGCGTGAGGCCGATCGAGGCCTTGAACTGGCGGGTGAACGCGCTCTGGTCGCAGTACCCGCAGGCGATGGCGACCTGGCCGATCGGCTCGTCGCCGGCGGCCAACATCAGCCGGGCGGCGTCGAGGCGCGTCCGGATGATGAGCTGCGCCGGTGTCAGGCCGAAGAGGGCCCGGATCCTCCGGGTGAGCTGCCAGGGCGAGACGCGGGCGAGTGCGGCGAGGCTCTCGACGCGGAGCGGGCGGCGAAACTCCTCCCGGATCGTCCGGACCGCCTCGGCGAGATCGGCGAATCCTTCCGGCCCCTGCGCCGGCGTCTGCACGTCGCGGGACGTCCCCACGAGACCGATGACCCGTCCGCCGCTCCCCCGGATCGGAACCTTGTTCGTGAGACACCACCCTTCCCGCCGGTCCGGGTAGAGATGAAGCTCCAGGAGGTCCGCCACGTCGCGGCCGCTCCCGAGAACGCCGAGGTCCTGCTCGAGGTATCGCTCGCCGAGAGGCGCCGGGAAGAGATCGCGCGCCGTCCGGCCGAGGATCTGGGACGCGTGGCGGCGGCCGAGGCGCTGGACGAGCGTCGTGTTCACCGCCGCGTACCGCCCCGCGGCGTCCTTCACGAAGAAGACGACGTCCGGGAGCCGGTTGAAGAGCGGCAGGGCGAAACCGGCGGCGTCGAGGGCGGCGTCGAGGTCCCTGGGAGCTCGCATCAGCCATCCGGGGGGGCCCTGTGCCGAAGCGGAAGCGCCCCCTCCCGGATCGTACAAGACGGGGGACGGGACGCGCCGCAGTCTCTCTGCGGAGGCGAGATCTCATGGGGGCGGACGCATCGCCCGAAGGCCCGGTCGGGACGGTCTTCAACGTCCAGCGGGCGTCCTTTCATGACGGTCCGGGGATCCGGACCACCGTGTTCCTCAAGGGATGTCCCCTGAGATGCCCCTGGTGCCACAACCCAGAAGGGATCGATTTCGCGCCCGAGATCCTCGTGAACGACGCTCGCTGCCTCTCCTGCGGCAGCTGCCGGGATGCCTGCCCGCGCGCGGGTGGTCCGCTCGGGGCGGGCCGGCACCTCGGCGAGGAGGGGTGCGAGGCCTGTCGGCGCTGCGCCGAGAGCTGCCCGTCCGGCGCGCGGGACGTCGTCGGACGCTCCGTCCGCGTGACGGATCTCCTCGCCGAGGTTCTCCGCGACCGGCCGGTCTACGAGGAGTCGGGGGGCGGCGTCACCTTCTCGGGCGGGGAGCCGCTGGCACAGCGGGAGTTTCTTCTCCGCTCCCTCGAGGCGTGCCGCGGGGAGGGCCTCCACACGGCGGTCGACACCTGCGGCTTCGCGCTCCGCGAGACCGTCCTTGAGGTGGCGGCGCGCGCCGACCTCCTTCTCTGGGATCTGAAGACCCTCGACGCGGACCGGCATCTCGGCCTGACCGGAGTTCCTCTCGAGCCGATCCTCGAAAACTTCGCCGCCGTGGCCGGCCAGGGCGTCCCGATCTGGCTTCGGGTCCCGGTGATCCCGGGGCTGAACGACGACGTGGCCGGCCTCCGGGCCGTCGTCCGGCTCGCGGCGGAGACCCCGTCGGTCCGGCGCGTGAGCCTTCTCCCGTACCATCGAATCGGATCGGCGAAGAGAGGCCGGCTGGACCGGGCCGACCTCCTTGCCGGAACGGCGGAGCCCCCGGCCGAACGGATGGCCGCGCTGGCCGCCCTCTTCGCGCCGGCGGGTCTGACCACGACGATCGGAGGATGACCGGATGAACCCCCGCACCGAACGCCTGCGCCGCGAAAGCCTCGACGCCGTCCCCACCCTTTCGGCCGAACGGGCCCTTCTCCTGACCGAGTTCTACCGTGAGAATTTCGGACGCCTCTCGACGCCGGTTCTCCGCGCGAAGGCGTTCCGGTTTCTCTGCGAACGGAAGACGATCTGGATCGGCGAGACGGAGCTGATCGTGGGAGAGCGCGGCCCCCGGCCGAAGGCCGTGCCGACCTATCCCGAGCTGACCTGTCACAGTCTCGAGGATCTCCGGATACTCGATTCGCGTCCTCTGACGTGGTACCGCGTCCCGCCCGGGATGCTCGAGGCGTACGAGGAGACGGTCATTCCCTTCTGGCGCGGCCGGTCGCTGCGGGACCGGATCTTTCCGCTTCTGCCGCCCGAGTGGCACGCGGCGTACGGCGCCGGCGTCTTCACCGAGTTCATGGAGCAGCGCGCCCCCGGCCACACCGTTCTGGACGACAAGATCTACCGGAAGGGCCTTCTCGATTTCAAGTCGGAGATCGCGGCGGCTCTCGCCGCTCTCGACGTGGAGCACGACCCCCGGGCGCTCGACAAGCGGGAGGCGCTGATCGCGATGGAAATCGCGTGCGACGCCGTCATCCTCTTTGCACAGCGGCACGCCGCACGGGCCGAGGAGCTGGCCGCCGGAGAGAGCGATTCCCGCCGGCAAGCGGAGCTGCGGCGCATCGCCGAGGTCTGCCGCCGCGTCCCGGCCCACGCTCCGCGCGACTTCCACGAGGCGCTTCAGTCCTACTGGTTCTGCCACCTCGGCGTCATCACCGAGCTGAACGGCTGGGACGCCTTCAGCCCCGGACACCTCGACCAGCACCTCCTCCCGTTCTACCGCCGGGGCCTCGCCGACGGGACGCTCACGGAGGAGGCGGCGCGCGAGCTGATCGAGTGCTTCTTCGTGAAGTTCAACAACCACCCGGCGCCGCCGAAGGTGGGGGTCACGGCGGCCGAGAGCGGCACTTACACCGACTTCGCCAACATCAACCTCGCCGGACTCCTTCCCGACGGCTCCGACGGTTCGAACGAGGTGACGCGCCTTCTTCTGGAGGTGATCGACGGGATGCACCTCCTCCAGCCCTCCTCGAACGCGCAGATCTCGCGGAAGACTCCGGACAACGTCCTCAAGCAGGTCCTCCGCGTCGTCCGGAAGGGGTACGGCTTTCCTTCGCTCTTCAACGCCGACGCGGTCGTCGACGAGCAGCTCAGGCAGGGGAAGACGCCCGAGGACGCCCGCGCGGGGGGGTGCAGCGGCTGCGTGGAGGTGGGTGCCTTCGGCAAGGAGGCCTACATCCTGACCGGTTACTTCAACCTCGTGAAGGTGCTCGAGCTGGCCCTCCACGACGGCGTCGACCCTCGGACCGGCGAGCGCCTCGGCCCGGCAACCGGCCCCGCGGCGGCCTTCGCGACCTTCGACGACCTCTTCGTGGCGTTCGAAGGCCAGCTCCGGCACCTCGTCGATGTGAAGATCCGCGGCAACCAGGTCATCGAGCGCCTCTACGCGACCGACATGCCGGCGCCGTTCCTCTCGGTCCTGACGGACGACTGCATCGCGAAGGGGCGCGACTACAACGCCGGGGGCGCGCGCTACAACAACACCTTCATCCAGGCCGTCGGGATCGGGACCGTCACCGACTCCCTCGCCGCGATCCGCCGCCTCGTCTTCCAAGAAAGGGCGATGTCGCTCGAGGGCCTCGTGGGGGCTCTCGACGCGGACTTCGCCGGGCAGGAGCCGGAGCGGCAGCGGCTCGTGAACCGGATGCCCAAGTACGGAAACGACGACGCCGCCGCCGACGACCTGATGGGGCGGGTCTTCCGGACGGCGTTCGCGGCGATCGACGGACGGCCGAGCGTGCGAGGCGGCACCTACCGCCTCGAGATGCTCCCGACCACCTGCCACGTCTACTTCGGGTCGGTCACGGGGGCGACGCCCGACGGACGGAAGGCGGGACGACCCCTCTCGGAGGGAATCTCCCCGGTCCAGGGGGCGGACCGGCGGGGGCCGACGGCCGTCTTCCGGTCCGCGGCGAAAATGGACCAGGTCAAGACGGGCGGCACGCTCCTCAACATGAAGTTCTCTCCGTCGCTGCTCGAAGGAGAGGAGGGGATCGACCGGCTGGCCCACCTCGTCCGGACGTACTTCCGCGCCGACGGGCACCACGTCCAGTTCAATGTCGTCTCGGCCGAGACGCTTCGCGCGGCCCAGGCGGACCCCGAGAGCCACCGCGGCCTGATCGTCCGCGTCGCGGGATACAGCGACTACTTCTGCGATCTCTCCGGGGCCCTGCAGGAGGAAATCATCTCCCGCACGGAGCACGGGGAGCTCTGAGGTCCGCGCGGACATCCGGGGAGAGCGCCCGCCGCCGCGCGTCCCGGTGGGGCCGTCACTCCCGGTTCAGGTCCGTCGAGAAGAGAGTCTCCGTCACGCCGGGGCCCGGGACCCCGACGACGGAGAGCCGGGCGGGCCCCTCCTTCTCGAAGGCGATTTTCATGTAACCGGGCTCGGTCCGGCAGTAGACGGTCCCGGTGATCTCCCGGGCCGGCGCCGCGATGCCTTTCCCGCCGCCGGCACCGCTGATGAGGTTCCAGGCCTGACCCTTGCCGGGAAGGCGGATGACCTGAAGGTCGTGGTCGTGCCCCGCGGCCCAGATGAAGGGCGAGCCCCCGGCGAAGGCCCGGGCCATCGCAGCCTTCAGGTTGCGGTACAGCGGGGCCATCTGGGACTGCTGGTTGCCGAAGGCGTAGCGCCCGGCGACCGTGAGGGATCCGATGCCGGGCAACGGGAGCCAGAGCCATTCGACGAACCAGGTGACCGGAAAGATGTGGTCCTGCCAGGTGATGTGCGAGCCGGAGAAGGCTCCCGACTCGAGGGGGTGGTGAGCGAGGACGACCGTTTTCCGCCCTCCTGCGGTCCGGAGCGCCTCGCGAAGCGCGGCGACGACGTCCTCCTCGCTCTTCTGGGCGCAGGGGGAGGAAGGCCCGACCGGCTTCTCGTGCTTGTGAAGCCACCACTGGGTGTCGAGGGCGAGGAGCCGGACGGTCTCTCCCACGTCGAAGACGACAGGGCCCGGACAACCCCCCTGAGGAGCGAAGGAGACCGTCTTCCCGCCATGCGCGTTCACGAAGTCGTCCTGGCGCCGGATCGCGTTCCAGCCCTCCCTCGTCCAGGCGGCCCAGTCGTGGTTTCCAGGCACGAGGACGGCCCGCCCCGCGGCCCTCGCGGTGGCGAGCTGCGCCTCGAGGCGCGTCTCCATCTCCGCGCGGTCCGGCGCGCCGGGAGGAGGGAGTCCGGCCGGATAGAGGTTGTCGCCGAGGATCGCGATCACGCTTCGCGCCCGGTCGCGGGCGGCGTCGGCCGCCAGCGGCCCGAGGACGACGGCGGCCTCCGGGACCTTCGTCCCGGCGTCCCCGACGAGGTAGAGGACGACGTCGGGGCCGTCCCCGGCCGGGAGCTCCCCCGGGACGGCGAGAAGGAGCGCGAGGGCGACGGGTCGGAGGCGCCGCATGGCCGAAACTCTACCCGAAACGGCCGGGGGGTCAGAACCTCATCATCAGGCCGCCGGTGATCTCGGCGCTCGAGAAGACGTTCGTCGCATACGGCGTGCAGCCGGTCGGGTCGCAGCCGATGGCGGCGAGGCGCTTGTCGCTCGCGCGGAACCGGTAGCGCCCGTCCGCGCGGATCGCGATCGCGGGAGTCAGGACGTAGAACCCGCCGAGGGCGATGTTGGCTGCGAAGCGCGTCGTCGCCTGCGAGGAATCGAGGCTCGGGACGGCCGGGGCGATGTCCTGGGCGCCGGCTCCGACGCCGACGTACCCGCGCAGGGACGTGCCGCCGAAGCCGAACAGGGCGTCGAGCTCGACCGTGTTGACCGTGACCGGCGTCGCCGGGCCGGACGGATCGCCGGTCTCGGCGATTTCCGGCTGAAGCGTCGTCGCCACCCGCGACCATCCGGCCTCGAGAGTCAGGACGCGCGTGGCGCCGTAACCGAGGCGGAGACCGTACGTCGGGGCGTTCGTCATCACGACGTTCCGCTCCGGCCCCGTCCGGACCCGGGTGCCGACGAATTGTCCGCCGAAGGCGGTGACCGACCACGGTCCCGGGGTATCGGGCGCCGCGGTCGCCGGGGACGCCTCGGCCTCCCGGTTCGGCGACCCCGAGGTCGTCGGGATCGCCCAGCCCGCGAAGACCTTCCAGGCCGTTCCCGACGTCTCCACGGTCGGCAGCCGGTCGTAGGTCGTCAGGCGCTCGCCCCACGACCAGCCCCCGCCCACGAGAAGGTTCCTCGTCAGCGGCAGGCGCGCTTCGGCCGAGAGCGCCTGAATCCGGCTGCTTCTCGAGATGCCGTTGGACGCGCCCTGGCCGACGAGGGACCAGGCGAGGACGAGGAGATCGACCTCGCGCCGCCGCATTCTCGCGCTCGCCTCGGCTCCGACGCCCGCCCCGTAGTCGTACGTCACGCCGGACGTGCTCGCGATGTTCTCTTCCGGGTAGTCGACGCCGACGCCGATGATCGGCATCCCCGTGAGTCCGACCTCGGTCCGGAGCTCGGTCTCGGCCCCGAGCGGGACCCGCATCAGGTGACTGGCGCCGAAGACCTGAGCGCCGTAGACCCCCGGATCCGTGTTGACGTACTGCGTCCCCATGAAGAGGCCGAAGCGCTGCTCGGCCGACGGGTTCGCGGAGAGCTTCCAGTCCACGAGGAGACCGCGCGCCGCGATCTCCGTGATGAAGGGGGAATGAGGCGTCAGCAGGCTCAGGCTGACGTCGAAGGACTCGAACGGGTGCTGGACACCTTCGAAGGGGTCGCCGTAGCGCATGAGGAGCGAGAGCCCTCCCTGGGCGGCGGCTTCGCGGTCCGGAACCGGCCCTCCGCCGCGGCGGTACAGGCCGTCCAGCTCGACGTAGAGCTTACCCGGGAGCCGGTCTTCCGGATTCTGGAAGTCCTTCCACATCTCGCCGTGGACGAGCCGGTTGAAGCCGCCGATCGGATTGACGACAAGCCCTCCGATCTCGCGAAGGATCCGCGGGAGGCCGCGCGCCGTGTTGTCGAAGATCATGTTGGCGGTCCGGAACTGAACCTCCCCGAAGACCATCCCCCCGAGCGTCGTGTTGACGAGGTCGTTCAGGGACGGGGGCTGGTTCTCGAGGAACATCTCCCAGAGGAAGCTCCCGGCGAGGGGGAAGGGCGCCGACTCCCAGAAGGAGAAGCCGTTCGTCCGGGCGGTGTTGAAGTAGACGCCGCCGTGGTAGGTGTGGGACGCCTGATTCGTCGCGAAGGAGTCGTTGTCCCAGGTGAACCCGGTCTGGAGGTTGTATCGGACCGTCGCGGTGGAGATGTAGGCCCACGGAGAGCTGCTCAGACGGTTGATGACCCAGGGGGCCAGCTCGCCGATCCCGACCAGTTCGGCGGCCGCGAGCGCAAAGTCCTTCTCCGTCCGGTACGGAGGAAGAGGCGGCGCGGCCGGAGGCGACGCGCGCCCCGGGGCGCGGCGAGAGGGCGCTCCGGCGCGGACCGCAAGGAGTCCCGGGGGGGGAAGGCCCTCGAGCCGGAGCCGGAAGCCGTCGGGCCTCGGATCGGCGGTCTCCGCAAAGAGATGGAATCCGGCCGCCGCCGAGGCCGGAAGGGCGGCGAGGACGTTCAGGAGGAGAAGGACGAGGGAGCCTCCCGAAGCCGCGACACGGCGAGGATTTTCGGTGATGTCTCCCTCCCGAAACAGCGGGCTTCCGACCCGGAGGCGCGCGGACTATAGCCGATCACGCCTCCCGGCGGAGGGCTCCGTAGATCAGGAAACCGACGATCGCCCAGAAGAACTCGCGGAGATGCCGGAGGATGCCGAAGGCGAACCCGAAGCGCGCCGGAAGGCCGAGGAGCGAGAAGACGGCGACCTTCCCCAGCTCCTGAGTCCCGATCTTCGCCGGGACGAGGAAGAGGATGCCGTCGATGGCGATCGAGAGGACCTCGATCGTGAGCGCGGTCCGAAGGCCGACCGGAAGGCCGATCAGGCGGCAAATCCACCATGCCTCGAGGCTGTTCCAGGCGTAGGCCGCGGCCATGAGGAGGACCGCGAGGCTGAAGCGCGCGCGGTACCGGCCGAAGTAGAGCCGAAGGCGGGCCGGGGTCCGCTTGAGCCAGCCGTGCTGCGGCTCCGGGAGGGCCCCGGGGCCGGAAAGACCGCGAAGGAGGCGCGGAGCGGACACGAGATAGACGAGGGCGGCCAGAGCGAGGAGGGCGAGCAGCGCCTCGGCGGCCGCGGGGATCCAGCGGTGTCGCTCCATCGGCGGAAGCGGACCGACGAGGAGGGCGACGCCGGCGAGGACGATCGCCACCTGGGCGACCGTTTGCGCGATGCGGGACGTCAGGACGGAGGCCGCACGCACCTCGAAGGGGGGCGTCCCTCCGAGGAGCGTCGCTCGCGCGACCTCACCCGCGACGGTGCCGGTCGGAACGAGGTAGTTGACCCCCTCCATGGCGAGGTAGAGCGACAGGAGTCTCGAGAACCGGTACGTGCGGGCGTCCTCCGGGGCGAACGCGAGGCGCCAGGCCGCCGCGTTGAGGAGCGGCGGAACGAGCCCCATCGGAACGAGGAGGAGAATCCCCGGGCCGACGTGGGAGACGATCTCCAGAAGCTCGCGCGCGTCCAGCTTCCAGGCGGCGACGCCGAGCGCCACGAGACCGGCCGCGAGAACGAACCGGTGGAAGAGAGGAAGCGCGGGGAGAAAGGCGGGTCGCTTCAGCTCCACGCGAGGCGGGCCGGCGGCAAGGCCTTGTCCGCTCCGGGTTCCCTTCTCATGCGTGCTCCGTCCGCGTCGCGAGGAAGCGGAAGAACTCGAACCCTTCGCGGAGGCGCCTCTTCATCCAGTGAGGGCTCGAGAGCATCTGGCCGACGATCTCTCCGATCTTCGACGGGCGGAAGTAGAAGCGCCGGTAGAACCTTGGCAGGGAATCGAAGATCTCCTGGCTCGACAACTCCGGATAGCTGAGGGAGCTGATCTGCAGGCCGTCGTCGCCCAGCAGGCGGCCGGGAAGGAGCCAGCCGTTGTCGGTCGCCTGCCGGAAGAGCTCCGTCCCCGGATAGGCGGCCGAGAGAGAGACCTGGATCGTCTCCGGATTGACCTCGATCGCGAAGCGCATCGTCTCCTCGATCGTCTCCTTCGTCTCTCCCGGGAGGCCGACGATGAAGCAGCCATGTACCTTGATCCCCAGCCTGTGGCAGTTCTCCTGGAAGCGGCGGGCGATGTCGACCCGAGTCCCTTTTCGGATGTTGTTCAGGATCTTCTGGCTGCCGCTCTCGTAGCCGACGAGGAGGAGGCGGAGGCCGTTCTCCTTCAGGACCTTCAACGTCTCGAAGGGAACGTCCGGTTTCGCGTTGCACGACCAGGTCACCCCCATCGGTCCGATGAGCCGGGCGATCGCCTCGATCCGGGGGCGGTTGTCCGTGAAGGTGTCGTCGTCGAAGAAGATCTCTTTCACCTGCGGGAACAGCACTTTCGCCCGGGCCACCTCGGCCGCGACGCTCTCCGGGCTTCGAGCCCGGTACCGGTGGCCGGAGATCGTCTGGGGCCAGAGGCAGAACGTGCACTTCGAGCGGCACCCTCTCCCGGTGTAGAAGGAGAGGTACGGGTGGAGGAGGTAGCCGCCGAAGTAGTCCTCGACCACGAGATCGCGTTT
>DATIWM010000231.1:0-16828 GCA_035519355.1 Thermoanaerobaculia bacterium
GGCGATGGTCGTCGGGTTCCCGCAGCCGATCTCCTGCACGCCGTTCTCCACCTCGACGCGGCCGTCGCGGTGGACGCGGACGATCACCTGCGAGCCGGGGCTCACGATGTTGTACCAGACCGAGGCCGCGCAGCCGAGGCCGCGGCGGAGCGGAAGCCCTTTCGCCTCGGCCTCGCGGTTCCTCTCCGAGATCGCAGCGCGCCGATCCCAGCCGATCTGCTTCGCGCCCCGTTCCCACTCCTCCCGACGGATGTCGACAGGGTCGTTCCGGAGGCGGACGGCGAGGGGGTCCAGGCCGAGGCGTGCGGCGATCTCGTCGAGCGCCGACTCGACGGCGAGCGTCCCCTGAGGGTGGCCGGGCGCCCGCATGGCGCAGCCGGGCCCCAGGTTCGTGAAGACGTCCGACTCCTCGACCTTGACGTTCGGGAAGGCGTACGAGTTCTTCACGACGCTCCCCGTGCCGGCCCCCGTCGCCACGCCGGCCGTGCCGTGGCTGGCGTATTCGAACGCGGTGACGGTTCCGTCCTTCCGGTAGGCGACCTTCATCCGGTTCAGCGAGTCGGGGCGGTTGCCGGCGGCCAGCTGGTCCTCCTTCCGGTCGAGGATCAGCTTCACCGGCTGGCCGGCCTTCTTCGCGAGCTTCGCGGCGAAGAGGCCGTGGTCACTGGCTCCGAACTTGGAGCCGAAGCCGCCACCCACGTACTCCGCGGAGACGTGCACCTTGTCCTTCGGGAGGGCGAACGCCTGGGCCAGTTCGTCTCGGACCGAGAAGATCCCCTGCGTGGACGCGACCACGAAAAGCTCGTCCCCCTTCCACTCGGCGAAGGTGGAGTGCGTCTCCATGCACGCGTGCGTCTGCACCTGGGTCCGGAAGGAAAGCTCGAGGACGCCGTCGGCATCGGCGAAGAGCTTCGCGAGGTCTTTTTCGCCGCGCCCGGAGGCGCGGGGCCCCCGGACGTTTCCCTTCTGGTCCACCGTGCCGCCGCCCCCGGGGGCGTCGCCGGCGCTCCGGCGCTCCTCCACCGGCTTGTCGAAGACGAGGGGAGCGCCGTCCTTCATCGCCTCTTCCAGGTCGACGACGTGGGGGAGAACCTCGTAAGTCACCTCGACCGCGTGGAGCGCGTCCTCCGCCGCAGCGGCCGAGGGGGCCGCGAGGGCGAGGACCGGGTCGCCCTGGTACCGGACGACCTTCTTGTCGAGCGGCTCGAAGACGACGCCCGGCATTTTCGCGAGCTTCGAGGTGTCGATCGAGACGATCCGGGCGTGGGCGTGTGGGGAGCGGAGGAAGCGGCCGTGGAGGAGTCCGGAGCGCGCCACGTCGTGCGTGAAGACGGCGCGTCCCGTCGTCTTGAAGCGGCCGTCGAGCCGCGGGCCCCGGCCGCCGAAGACGCGCCGGGTCTGGCCTTCCGCGAGCGGCGGCGGGTCGCCTGCCGGAATCTCGACCTCCTTCTCGACGGTCTTCCCGGCGAGCCCCACCCGGATCGTTGCCTTCGGGGCGTCCTTCGTCTGTTCAGGCATGGCGGGCCCCCTTCCGGGCGCCCTCGCAGGCCGCGAAGACGCCGGCATAGGTGCCGCACCGGCAGATGTTGCCGGCCACGGCGGCCCGGATCTCTCCGGGCGTGGGGTTCGGGTTCTTCCGGAGAAGGGCCTCGGCCGAGACGACCATCCCGGGCGTGCAGAAGCCGCACTGCATTCCGTCGGCCTCCATGAAGGCCTTCTGGACGGGGGACATCGCCTCGGGCGTCCCGAGCCCTTCGACGCTCGTGACGTTCCGCCCGTCGGCGTCGTGGACGAGCGTCAGGCAGGAATTCACGGGAAGGCCGTCGAGAAGGACCGTGCAGGCGCCGCAGGCGCCCCGGTCGCAGCCGATCTTGGTTCCCGTCAGGCCCCACGTCTCGCGGAGCGCCTCGGCCAGCGTCGTCCGGGGCTCGAAGACCCCGCTCTGCAGCTGGCCGTTCAGCCGGATCGAGACGGGCAGGGCCGCTTGGGCCGGGGCCGCCTTCCGGGTCTCGTCGGCGAGCGCGGCCGCTCCGCCGGCGGCCGACGCGACCGCCGTCGTGGCGATCCCCTTCAGGAGTCCGCGCCGCGTCACGCCCTTCGATCTGTCGTCCATGTGGTTCCTCCCCCCGTGCGCCGGGGACTATATCGCCGGCCGCGGCGCGGCTTTCCGTTGACCGGCGTGCGGCCGGCGACCTATCCTTTCCTGTCGGGCGTCGTGTAGCCGTCTCGGTCAGCTTCGGTTCCGGGAGGAACTCGGCATGCACATCAACGACCTTCTCAAGATCGCGGTGGAGCGAAAGGCGTCGGACCTCCATCTGAAGGTCGGGGCCCACCCGATCATCCGGGTGGATGGCGAGCTGATCCCTCTCGTCGACCTGAAGCGGCTGATGCAGGAGGACACCATCGCGATGGCCTTCTCCATCATGTCGTCGCGGCAGAAGGAGAAGTTCAAGAACAACTTCGAGATCGACATCGCCTACTCGGTGCCGGGCCTCGGCCGCTTCCGGTGCAACATTTTCCAGCAGCGCGGCACGGTCGGCCTCGTCTGCCGCGTCATCCCCGCCCGTATCCTGACGGTCCGGGAGCTCCTGCTGCCGCCGGTCATCGAGCGGATCTGCGAGGAGACGCGCGGCCTCGTCCTCGTGACGGGCACCACGGGATCGGGAAAGTCGACGACGCTCGCCGCGATGATCGACTACATCAACGCGACGCGCTCCGAGCACATCATGACGATCGAGGACCCGGTCGAGTTCCTCCACCGCGACAAGAAGTCGATCGTCAACCAGCGGGAGCTGGAGGTGGACACGCGGTCCTTCGCGGCGGCCATCCGCTCCGCCCTTCGGCAGGACCCCGACGTCATCCTCGTCGGCGAGATGCGCGACTTCGAGACGGTCGAGACGGCCCTCCTCGCGGCCGAGACGGGCCACCTCGTCATGTCGACCCTGCACACGATCGACGCGACGGAGACCGTCAACCGGATCATCTCGGTCTTTCCGCCGCACCAGCAGAAGCAGATCCGGCTGCAGCTCGCGGCGGTGATCAAGGCGGTCGTCTCCATGCGCCTGCTGCCGCGCGCCGACGGTCTCGGCCGCGTGCCGGCCGTGGAGGTCATGATCGGCACGAACTACATCCGGGACTGCATCGAGAACAAGGAGAAGACGAAGTACATCGCCGACGCCATCAAGGCGGGCACGTCGCAATACGGGATGCAGACGTTCGACCAGTCCCTCTACCAGCTCTACAAGAGCGGCCTCATCACCCTTGAGGAGGCCATCCGCCGCTCGACGAACCCCAACGAGTTCAAGCTCAAGATCCAGGGGATCCAGTCGACCTCGGACGTCTCGACGGAGCTGATGGAGAGCTCCCTGCAGGGCCCGGACAACCTGACCGAAGCCGATTCGCCGTTCGACTTCTCGAACCAGCCGGGGTGAGGGGGTCGCGGCATGAACCGCGACGCCCGCGACGCCGCTCTGGCCCTTCTGGCCCGCCGGAGCCACACCCGGCTGGAGCTGTCCCGGAAGCTCTCGAGGAAGGGTTTTCCCTCGGGCGAGATCGCGCCCGTGCTCGAGGACCTCACCGAGCGCGGCTACCTGGACGACGCACGGACGGCGGCGGCTCTCGCCGCGGCGCAGGCGGGGCGCGGTCGGGGGAGGGCGCGGATCGCCTCGGAGCTCTCGGCCCGCGGGGTGGCCCCGCCGGAGCGCGAGCGCGCCCTGGCCGGGCTCGACCCGGCGGCCGAGCGGCAGGCCCTTCGCCGGGCGCTCGAGCGGAAGGCCCGGGCTCTGCCGGCCGGATTGACGCCGGGCGCGCGGTCGAAGAAACTCTTCGACCACCTCGTGCGGCGCGGCTTTGCCCCCACGGCCGTTCTCGAGGCGCTCCACCGGAAAGGCGAAACCTCCGATGACGACAGAGAGGAAGTGGACGTCTAGGGACGTCCGCAGCACGTTTCTCGGCTACTTCGAATCGAAGGGGCACACGGTCGTCGCCTCCTCGTCCCTCGTGCCGGCCGACGACCCCACCCTTCTCTTCACGAACGCCGGGATGAACCAGTTCAAGGACGTCTTCCTCGGCCGGGAGAAGCGCGGCTACGTCCGCGCGGCGTCGTCGCAGAAGTGCGTCCGAGCGGGGGGGAAGCACAACGACCTCGACAACGTCGGCTACACGGCGCGCCACCACACCTTCTTCGAGATGCTCGGGAACTTCTCCTTCGGCGACTATTTCAAGGCGGACGCGATCGACTTCGCCTGGGAGCTGGTCACCGGCCCGACGTGGTACGGGCTCGATCCGGCGCGGCTCTGGGCCACCGTTTACCGGGACGACGACGAGGCCGCGGCGCTCTGGGAGAATCACCTCCCGCCGGCGCGGATCCGCCGGTTCGGGGAAAAGGACAACTTCTGGGCGATGGGCGACACGGGGCCCTGCGGCCCCTGCTCGGAGCTGCACTACGACCAGGGGCCCCGGGTCCCGGGCGACGACACGCCGAACGGGCGGGGGGACCGGGTCATGGAGATCTGGAACCTCGTCTTCATGCAGTTCGACCGGGACGCGTCGGGAAAGATGACCCCGCTTCCGAAGCCCTCGGTGGACACCGGCGCGGGCCTGGAGCGGATCACGGCCATCCTCGAAGGGAAAAACAACAACTACGACACGGACCTCTTCACGAACGTGATCCGCAGGCTCGAGGAGCTCTCCGGGAGGAGCTACGCGGGAAATATGGCGGTCGAGGACGCGCCTTTCCGGGTGATCGCGGATCATGCGCGAGCCGCGACGATGCTGATGGCCGACGGAGTGATTCCTTCGAATGAAGGACGGGGATACGTTCTTCGGAGGATTCTACGGCGCGCATTCCGGTACGGACGACGTCTCGGCGTCGAGCTCAATGGCAACTTCCTGGCGCAACTCGTGGATCCCGTGTTGTCTGCCTTCGAAGGAATTCACTTCTCGTCGGTCGGAGACATTGTCGACAGAGGGCGTTTCATCCGCCCGGCGATTCGAATCGAGGAGACTCAGTTCTCGAAGACGATCTCCGTCGGCGCGGACAAGGTGGGGGAGGAGATCTCCGCCGCCCGGCGAGAGGCCGAGAAGTCGGGGGAAGGGCACATCACTCTCGGCGGGCCGACGGTTTTCCATCTCTACGACACGTTCGGCGTTCCCCTCGAGCTGATCGAGGAAATCGCCGGCGACGAGGGAATCCGGGTGGACCGGGGCGGATTCGAGTCGGAGATGGCCCGGGCCCGCGAGCGCAGCAAGGGGGCGTCGAAGTTCGAAGCCGAGAAGCACGCCGTTCCCGACGCCCTGATCGACCCGTCCTGGCAGACCGAATTTCGCGGTTATCCCGAAGACGACTTCGTCTCGCTGGACGGAGCGCGAGTCCTTGCGCTCTTCGCTTTTCCCCCGGACGGCGGGGCGCCGGCGCCGGCGCCGGATTCCGCCCCGAAGGGGGAGGTGGCCGCCGTCCTGGACCGCACGGTCTTCTATCCGGAAGGCGGCGGGCAGGTGGCGGACCAGGGAGAACTCCTCTGGAAGAGCGACGAAGGCGCCGGTCGAGCCGCGGTCCTCGACGCGCGCCGCTCGTCGAACGGAAAGGCGGTCCTCCACTTTCTGAGAATCGATCGCGGTTCTCTGCGGCCCGGCATGACGGTCGCGATGAAAGTCGACGAGTGGACGCGGCGGAAGACGCAGGCGAACCACACGGGGACGCACCTGCTGCATGCCGCGCTCCGGAAGGTGCTCGGCGAATCGGTCCGTCAGATGGGCTCTCTCGTGGCGCCCGACCGGCTCCGGTTCGATTACGCGGCCGCGAGGCCGACGTCGCCCGCCGAGCTGCGCGAGATCGAGCGGCTCGTCAACGAGGAGATCCTCCGCGACCGGCCGGTCTCGAAAGACGTCATGTCGATGGACGCCGCGAAGGCGAAGGGCGCCATCATGTTCTTCGGGGAGAAGTACGGCGAGCAGGTCCGCGTCGTGGACGTGGCCGGCTTCTCCACGGAACTCTGCGGGGGCTGCCACGTCCGCCGGACGGGCGAGATCGGCGCGTTCAAGGTCGTCTCCGACCGCGGCCTGGCGGCCGGCGTCCGGCGCCTCGAGGCCGTCACGTCGCTGAACGCCGTCGAGCGGATGCAGAAGGACGAGGAGATCCTCCTGCAGCTCTCTCAGATCGCGAACGCCCAGCCTCACGAGTTGCCGGCGAAGCTGAGGGAGACGCTGGAATCTCTCAGAAGGAAAGAGAAGGAGATCGCGCAGCTCAAGACGCAACTCGCCGGCGCCGGTTCCCGGAAGAGTGACGACGACGTCGTCGAGATCTCCGGCGTCAGGGTCCTCGCGCGGCTCGTGCCGTCGCTGCCCGCGAATGAGCTGCGGAGCCTCGCCGACACTTTCCGGTCGAAGCTGAAGTCGGGCATCGTCCTCCTCGGAACGGAAGCAGAGGAAGGGAAGGTGCTGCTCCTCGCCGCCGTCACGCCGGACCTCTCGGTTCGCGTGCCCGCCGGAGATCTCGCACAGGAGATGGCTCGCGTCGTCGGCGGAAAGGGGGGCGGGAAACCGGACCTCGCGCAGGCCGGCGGGCGGGACCCCTCGAAGATCGAGGAGGCGCTCGAGCGGGGCGTCGCCCGGATCCGGGAGCGCCTCGCCGGCTGAGCAGGGCGTGGGCTTATACTGGCGCCGATGATCCCCCGGGGACTCGGTGTCGCTCTGGCGGCCCTGGTGGTGGCTTCGACCACGTCGTCGGCCGACGTGCAGCTCGTCCGGAAAGCCGACGGCTCCGCCGTGATCTTCAACCAGGTCGGGAGCGGATGGCTCGTGAACGGCCGGGCGCCGTCGGACGCGTATCTCGTCGAGCGCCGGACCGCGCCGGGCCCCTGGGACGATGCGATCCGCGCGGTCTCCCTCCGGCACGGCGTCGACCCGCAGATCGTCAAGAGCGTGATGCTCGTCGAGTCGAACTTCAACCCCCGCGCCGTCTCGCGCAAGGGCGCCCGCGGCCTCATGCAGCTGATGCCGGAGACGGCCCGCCGCTTCGGCGTGGCGGACCGGTTCGATCCCCTGGAGAACCTGCGGGGTGGCGTGGAGTACCTCGCGGCCCTCCTGAGGCTCTTCTCGGGAGACCTCACGCTCGCCCTCGCGGCGTACAACGCCGGGGAAAACGCCGTGGCGAAGTATCTGGGCGTGCCGCCGTTCGCCGAGACGCGGGAATACGTCCGGCGTGCCCTCGTGGCGTACCGGGGGACGCGGGCTCCGGCGCTCGGAGGCGGCTTCCGGGGAAGCCAGGCCGTAACGGCCGCCGTGGAGAAACCCCGCCCGGCGAAGGCGGCGCCGGTCCGCCTGGCGAGCCTGAACGGGACCCCCGTTCTCACCAACACCGACAACACCGACCGCGTCGAACCGCTCCTCGGGCGAGTGCGCTGAGCGGGGCGAAATGATGTCGAGCGCACGAAGCGGCGGGGGACCGGCCACACCGTACCGTCCGGCACCCTTCTTCGACCACGGCCTCTTCCTCCTCCACCTGAACCGCGGAAAAGAGGAGCTCCGCAAGGGTCAGGTCGAGGTGGCCCGGCGGGAGTTCGAGGAGGCCAAGCGCCTTCGGCCCCACGACCCCGAGGTGCTGCTGAATCTCTCCATCACGCTCTTCCACCTCGGGAGCTTCGTCGAGGCCGAACGGCTGACGCGCGAGCTTCTGATCTCTCACGAGAACGCCGTCCCGCTCCTCTTCAACCTCGGCCTCATCCTCTTCAAGTCGGGACGCGAAGACGAGGCCCGCGAGCCGCTCGAGCGCGTCCTCACGCTCGCGCCGGCGCACCGGAAGGCCCACCTGACGCTCGGGCTCATCTGCCAGCGCGCGGGGGAAGCCGAGCGGTCGCAGAAGCACTTCCGGATGGCGGGCGCCGAGCTGAAGGACGGCGCGGAGGACGACGACTCCATTTCGCGCATGGCGCGGCAGGCGGCCGCGATGCCGGTGCGCACACCGGGGGCGGCGGCGCCGCAGCCCCCGCCGGTCAAGCCGGAGCCGGCCGACTCGATGGCGGGCGCCGGACGCACGCTTTCGGCGTCGGGGAGCTGGTCCCGTCCGATCTCGGGGACGTTCCGCGTCGGACGCCGCCCTGACTCATCGCCCGGCCTCGCACTGGTGACGCCCGTCGGACCGTTCTCGGTGAAGGCCGGAGGGCTCCTCGTCGCCACGACCGGCGACGGGCTCCGCGTCCGCAAGGGATCGATCGTCGGGAGAACGGGCCACCCGGTCCTCGAGGCCGACACGCGTCTCGAAGGAACGCTCGGAGACCTTCTGCTGAAGGTTTCGGGCCCCGGCAGCATCCTCCTGGCGGACCCCGGACGGGTTCCGTTCCTCAGGACCCTCTCGCGGGAGGCGCTCTCCGTCGAGCCGACGCGGCTCCTGGCCTTCGAGGAGACGCTCACCTACCGCGAAGATCCGGCGTTCGAGCGGCGGCGCGAACTCGACCGGCCGTTTTTGAAGCTGACCGGGACGGGCGCCGTGGCCCTGTCCGGGGTCAGCGACGCGGCGCGCTTCGAGGTCGAGTGGGGCCAGCCGCTGACCCTGGTTCACCGAGTCGTCGTGGCCTGGAGCGGCGAGCTCGTTCCGGAGATCCTCGAATCGCCGGAGGCCGGCGCGGGGTTCGAGGGGGGACCGGTGGTCCGGTTCGTGGGTGCGGGCTACGTCCTCGCCGACGCTCGCTGAGCGCCGGGGGGTCCTCGCGGACTCCCGCTGAGCGCCGGCGGCCTTCAGCGGATCTCGACCCTCGGCATCGACAGGACGCCCTGCGGGGCGCCGAGGAGGCCGGCGGCTTCCAGTTTCCGGAGTAGGGGACGAAACTCCTCGATGGCCCGCGCGGAGCCGTCGGCGGACGTCGCGTCGTCCTCGCCGCCGGAGAACCGCGCCATCAGAGCCTCGAGAGGCGTCCTTTTCGGAGGGAACTCGACGAGTCTCACCGTCTCGCCGGCCGGGATCTTCGCGATGTCCCGGGCGGCGCGGACGGCGGTCGCGAGGCCGCCCAGCTCGTCCACGAGACCGCGCGCCTTCGCGTCCTCCCCGGTCCAGACACGTCCCTTCGCGATCTCGAGCACCTTCTCCTTCGGGAGCTTGCGTCCGGCGGCGACCTTGGTGGTGAAGTCGTCGTAGATCCTGTCGAGCCAGGCGTTGAACCGGGCCCACTCGGTTTCCGAAAAGCTCCGTGAGCTGTTCCAGAAATTGGCGTTCGCGCCCGTCTCGACCTGGTCGAAGGTGATGCCGATCTTCTCCCACATGGCCGGGGTCACGAGCTTTCCGGCGAGCACCCCGATGGAACCGGTGATCGTCGCCGGCTCGGCCACGATCCGGTCGGCGTTCATCGCGACGAAGTAGCCGCCCGAGGCGGCCACGTCTCCCATGGAAACGATGACCGGCTTTCCGGCTTTCCGCGCGCGCGCCACCTCGCGCCAGATGGTGTCCGATGCGACGTACGAACCGCCCGGCGAGTCGACGCGGAAGACGATGGCCTTCACGCCGTCGTCCTTCACGGCCTTCCGGAACGCCGAGGCCACGGTTTCCGAACCCATCGTCCAGGAGTCGATGACGGGGTTGTAGCCTCCCCGGCCGCGCGCCACGCCGCCGAGGCCGTAGATCAGGGCGATCGTGTGCTTCCCCGACGCGTACGGCGACCCCGCGGCCTCCAGGTACTTCGACACGGAAAGGAACTCGGCGGAAGGTCCCGCCTTCGACTTCACCTGGTCGGCCACCTCGTCCCAGTAGCCGAGCCCGTCGACCAGGCGAGCCTCCTTCGCCTCGGTCCCGAGGACCGGGCCCCGGTCCACGATCGCGGCCACGGCCTCCTCGGAGAGACGGCGTCCCTCGGCGATTCCGCGGACCATCTGGCCCCAGACGGAGTCGAGGAGCCGCTGCTCGGCCTCGCGGTAGGCCGACGTGAACCGGGTGTCGGTGAAGAGGTTCATCGCGTTCTTGAATTCGTACCGCTGGCCGTATTCGGGCTTGACACCCAGCTTGTCGAGCGCGCCGCGAACGAAGGGAGCCTCGAGGACGAGGCCGTTGAGCCCGACGTCACCCGACGGCTGGAGCCAGATCTCGTCGAAGGCCGTCGCGAGGTAGTAGGCGCCATTGCCCGGCCCGAACTCGCCGAAGGTCTCGGCGTACGCGACGGCGAACTTCTTCTTCGCCCGGAACGCCTTCACGGCGTCGCGGATCTCCTGGGACTGCGCCAGCCCGATGCGCGCCGCGCCGACGCGCGCCACCAGGCCGGCGACCCGGTCGTCGGTCCCGGCGCGCTCGAGCGCCTCCGTGACGTCGCGCAGCGTGAGGGGCGGCTCGGCGCGGAAGGCCGTGAACGGGTCTTCGGGCGCCGACTCGGGGATCGCCCGCTCCAGATCGAGCCGGAGGACCGTCCGCTGCGGAACGGTGACGCCGCCTTTCCGGACGCCGACGGCGAGGAACGCCGCGCCGCCAGCGGCGAGGATCAGGAGGACGGCGAGAACGGCGAGGACGGTCTTCGTGGATCGCTTCATGACGCTGGCTCCGGGGTGACTTTACGACAGGGCGGCTTCGGTCTCGTCGAGGAGGCGCGCGACGACGCGCTCGTCCTCGTGCTCGGCGTAGATCCGGAGGATCGGCTCGGTTCCGGAGAGCCGGTAGAGGATCCAGCCCCGCCCGCCGAGGAGGAGCTTGACGCCGTCGAGGGTCTCGACGCCGGTGACCGGGACGCCGGCCCGAGTCGCCGGCGGGGCGGATTCGAGGCGTTCCACGAAAGCACGGAGAAGCGGCATCGGGAGGTGGATGTCCCGGCGGTCGAACGCCAGCACGCCATACTCGCGCTCCTGGCGGGAGAGGAGTTCCGCGAAGGAGACGCCCGAGTGGGCCACGGCCTCGAGAACCAGAAGGGCCGCCAGGACGCCGTCGCGCTCGGGAAGGAAGAAAGCCACCCCGAGCCCGCCCGACTCCTCGCCGCCGATCCCGGCCTCGCCGGCCAGCATCTTCTCCGCGATGTGCTTGAAGCCGATCGGCGTGACGTGAAGCGGGACCTGGAGCTTGGCCGCCACGCGATCGAGAAGGAGCGACGTCGAGAAAGTCTTCGCGATGCCGCCGCCGATCCGTCCGCGGGCGGTGAGGCTCTCCGCGAGGAGCGCGAGAATCCGGTGCGGGGTGACGAAGCGGCCGGTGGCGTCGAGGACGCCGAGGCGGTCGCCGTCGCCGTCGCTCGCGAGGACGAGATCGAACGGACGCTGCGCGAGCGTCTCGAGGGACGCGCCGAGGTTCCGGGGGATCGGCTCCGGGTTCACGCCGCCGAAGGTCGGGTCCGGATCGCCGCGAAGGGTCACAACGCGCGTCGGGTAGCCGTCGCCGACGATCTCCTGGAGCAGCGTGCCGGTCGCCCCGTGCATCGCGTCGAAGAGAACCCTGAGACCGGCGCCCCGGATCGCGGGGAGGTCGACGCCCGACCCGACCGCTTCCCGGTAGGGCGACCGAAGGTCGATCGTCTCCGCCGCGCCGCCGGGCCGGTCGGCGAGAGGCCGGTCGACGCATCGTGCGATGGCGTCGTAGGTGGCCGGCGTCGCGCTGCCGCCGAAGTGTGACTTGTACTTGACGCCGTTCCAGGGCGCGGGGTTGTGGGAGGCCGTGACGGCGATGCCGCCGCGGAGACGCCGGTTCCGGACGTGCCATGAGGCGCACGGCGTCGGGACGGGGCCGTCCGTGAGCAGGACGCGAAAACCCTTCGCCGCGAGGCGGGCGGCGCTTTCGGTCGACAGCTCCGCCGACAGGAAGCGCGTGTCGTGGACGAGCGGAAGCGTCCACGGGTCACCGGGGTCCGTGTTCCCGGGGTCGACGGTCCATGCCGCCATGGCGTCGACGACGCGCGCGACGGAATCGAAGGTCAGGTCGCGGGCGATCCGGCCCCGCCACCCGTCGGTCCCGAAGACGATCGGCGGAAGCGACATGCGCGCGCCGATTGTCGGGGAGGGGGCCGCGGCTGTAAAGGCGAGCGGCGGCGGGCCCGGCTAGAATGACGCCTCGGTGTTCCCCGTCAACGTTCCCAACGCACTCACTCTCCTCCGCATCTTCCTCGTTCCCCTCCTGGTGGTGATTCTCCTGACGCGGATGCCGGCGAAGGAGTACCTCGCCCTCCTCATCTTCCTCCTCGCCGCTCTGACCGACGCCCTCGACGGGTACTGGGCGCGGAAGTACAAGAAGATCACGACGCTCGGAACCCTTCTCGACCCGATCGCCGACAAGCTTCTCGTCTCGGCGGCCCTCATCTCCCTCGTCGACCTCCAGGAAGCGGACGCTTGGGCCGTCTGCCTCATCATCGGACGGGAGTTCGCGGTCTCGGGACTCCGGTCGATCGCCGCCGCTCACGGGATCGTCATCCCGGCGTCGAAGCTCGGGAAGTGGAAGATGGTGACGCAGGTGGTCGGGATCTCCCTGATGATCCTCGGCGCGCGGCTCGACGACATCGGACTCTGGCGGAGGACGGGCCGCGCGGCGCTCTACGTCATGTTGGCCGTGACGCTGGTCTCGGGCTTCGACTACTTCCGCCGCTACCTGAGAGTGCTTCTCCAGCGCGAGCGCGAGGCCGGGCCCATGACGTCACCCGCCGGTCCGGCGAAAGACCGCCTTGAAGACGGGGCGGCCTGAGGCGGCGAACTTCAGCTCGTAGTTCGTCCCGCTCGCCCAGGGCCCCGCCTCCGCCTCGGAGAGCCGCGCGAGGAGCGGCTCGGCGGTGAGGACCTCTTCGATCGTCGCCCAGTAGTCCGGGTGGTCCGACGCCACGCGGAAGAGGCTTCCGGGGACGAGGGCGCGGGCGGCGGCGGCCGCGAAGGCCGGCGTGAAGAGACGGCGCTTGTGGTGGCGCTTCTTCGGCCACGGATCGGGGAAATAGACGTGGAGGCCTGCGAGCGAGGCGGGCGGGAGGCGGCGGATGACGAATTCGCGCCCGTCGAGCGATTCGACCCGCAGGTTCGACAGGCCGCGCCGCGCCGCGCGGAGCCGGGCCAGGGCGCAGTATTCCCGTTCGATTTCGAGGCCGAGCCAGCTCCGGTCCGGACGGGCGGCCGCCGACTCGAGGAGAAAGCGTCCTTTCCCCGTGCCGATCTCCAGCTCGACGGGAGCCGACCGGCCGAACAGGGATGCGAGATCGATCGGGCCGGCGTCCTCCGTCTCTTCCGGAAGAAAGACCCTCGGCGGCGGGATCCGGGGCGCCGGGGGCCGGTCCGCTTCGGCGCGCGGGCGGACGGCGACGCCGGCCCGCTTCAACGCCCGGCGAATGTAGGGGCGGGCCATCAGCGCAGGACTTTCGGGATGGGGACAACGCGAACCCCCACGTCTCCGTCGATCCGGGCCTGACAGCCGAGGCGGACGCCCGGACCCATGTCGTAGGCGACCTCGTTCAGCTCGATGGGGGAGAGGTTCTCCGGGTTCACGACGCACTCGACCCGGCAGGTCGAACAGGTGCCGCCGCCGTTGCAGACGTGCGAGATCTCGACCCCCAGCTGCAGAGCCGCTTCGAGGACGGTGCGTCCGGCGGGGACGGTCCCGCGCTTCCCCTCGTTGAGAAAGACGATGCGCGGCATCGGAACGGCTCAGGCGGGGCGCGCGGTCCGGGTGATCCGGATCCGCTGGATGGCGCGGGCGGTGGCCCGGTCGACGACGAACTCGAGCTCGCCTTCCCGCCACCTCGCCCCCGGCCGGGGAATCCGGCCGAGCCGCTCCAGAAGGAGGCCGGCCACGGTGTCGGCCTCGGTCTGCTCGAACGAGACGCCGAAGTCCTGCTCGAGCGAGGAGAGGGGGTAGGCGCCGTCCACGAGGAGCGACGAGCCGTCGCTGACCGCGGCCGCCACGGGCTCGTCGTACTCGTCCCGGATGTCGCCCACGATCTCCTCGATCAGGTCCTCGAGCGTGACAATTCCCGCGACGGCGCCGGCGTCGTCCACGACGACCGCCATGTGGAGGCGCCGCCGCTTCATCTCGCGGAAGAGGTCCTCGGACCGCTTCATCTCGGGAACGAGGACGGCGGGCCGGAGGCGCTTCGTGAGGTCGAAGGTCCGCTCCTCCTCGTCCGTGACGTCGAAGAGGTCTTTCACGTGCAGGATGCCGACGATGTCGTCGGGATTCTCGCGCCAGACGGGGTAGCGGCTGTAG
Source organism: Thermoanaerobaculia bacterium (assembly GCA_035519355.1). GTDB lineage: Bacteria > Acidobacteriota > Thermoanaerobaculia > UBA5066 > UBA5066 > DAOMFB01. The sequence continues at coordinate 14,135 of DATIWM010000231.1, forward strand.
CGGTTCTCGCGGCAGATGGCCTCGATCTCGGGAAAGGTGGCGCGCGCCGGAATGGAGACGACGAGAGAACGCGGGATCATCACGTCGCGCGCGGGCCGGTCCCCGAACGTGAGGACCGCCTGGAGGATGGCCGTTTCCTCGGGAGCGAGCGCCCCCTGCTGGTGAGAGAGGTTGATGACGCTCCGGACGTCGGCCTTCGTCAGGTCGGGGGCCGCACGCCGGACGGCCCCGAAGAAGTCGAGAAAGGCGTTGGCCATCCGCGAGAGGATCGACGTGACCGGCGCGAAGAGGCGGACGAAGAGGGCGACGGGCGCCGACACCACCACGGACACGCCGACGGGGTACCGGGCGGCCAGCGTTTTCGGCGTCACCTCGGCGACGACGAGCAGGACGGCCGTCGTCGCGAACGTGGCCACGACCACGCCCCACGGGTCGCCGAGATGGGCGATGGCCAGGGCGGCGCCGAGGGTGCCGGCGGCCGTGTTGGCGAGGTTGTTGCCGACGAGCAGCGTGCCGATCGTCTGTCCGATGTCACGTCGCAGCATCTCGATGCGGAGGGCCGCTTGGCGCCCTTCCTCCCTCATCCGAAGGACGTTGGAATCGGAGACGGCCGTGAGGGCGGTCTCGGCGGCCGAAAAGAAAGCCGAGGCGAGGGCGCAGAGGCCGAAGAGGAGGAGCAGCAAACTGTCGCTCATCGAATGGCGACCGCCCATCCGTCGCCGGAAGCCTCGATCGGAATGGCCCGGAGCGCCTCGCCCTCGCACGGTCCGGCGACGCACCGCCCCGACGGAAGGTCGAAGCGCGCCCCGTGGTTCTGGCAGACCAGGTGGCGCCCGTCGGGGGAGACGAGCTCCCCGTGGATCCGGTCGAGCGGGATCGGCACGTGGGGGCAGAGGTTCTCGAACGCGCGAGGACCCTCGGAGGTCGCGACGAGGAGGCCGTCGAGGAACGGGCATCCGGGGAGGCCGTGCTTCCGGAACGTCACGACCCGGCCCGGCGCCAGAGCGGCTGATCCCGGAATGAAGGGACGGCGCTCGCGCGCGGCCGCAAGGAGAGCCGGCGTCTCCGGTCCTCCGGAGTCGCGGAAGCCGCCCGGCCCCTCCGCGAGGCGGGCCGCGAGCGCGCCATCGGCCGGCGGCATCGCGAGGAGGCGCGCCTCCGCCGCGTCGCACCACCGGACGGCGGCGCACCCTTTCGGGCGGGGATCTCCGAGGAGCGCCCGGACCCGGAAGAAGAGGAGGGTCACGTCGCCGTCCCGGGCGAAGCCGTCCGGTTCGAGGCCTGCGGGGGTCGCGTCGAGCTCCTCGCCCCACTCGCGCACCAGCGCCTCTTCGGGCGTCTCGCCGCCCTGGACCTTCCCCCCGGGAAACTCCCAGAGCCCCGGGTAGCGGCCCCCGGGAAGGCGCTGAGAAAGAAGGAGCCGCCCGTCCCGGACGAAGATTCCGGCGACGACGAGGAGCGTGCCGCTCACGCCGGATCCTCCCGCCGCAGCGCCGCCTCCGCATTGCGGACCAGCCCGCTGCGGGTGGCGCGCCAGATCGCCGTATCGAAGAAGGCGAGGCGGAAGGCCTCCTCGGAGAGCTTCGCGGCGTCCTCCGGGGCGATCGACGCGGCGGGGCCCCGTGCCTCTCCGGCCGGATCGTCGGCGGCGTTCCATGGACAGACGTCCTGGCAGACGTCGCAGCCGAAGAGCCGGCCTCCCAGGGCGGCCTCCTCGTCGACGGTGAGCGGACCGCGCTTTTCGATCGTGAGGTACGAGAGGCATTTCCGGGCGTCGAGGAGCCGCGGCGCGAGGAAGGCCCGGGTCGGGCAGCTGTCGAGACAGGCCGTGCAGCTCCGGCAGAGATCCGCCTCGGCCTCGCGGGGGGCGGCCGTCGGTGCGAGGGCGACGTCGGTCAGGAGCTCGCCCAGGACGACGTTCGACCCGACGCCGGGGACGATCAGGAGGCCGCTCTTCCCGATCCCGCCGAGGCCGGCGCGCACCGCGACGTCCCGCTCGAGGAGGGGCGCGGTGTCGACGCAGACGCGGAAACGGGACCCGTTCGGCGCGAGAGGCCGGATCCGGTCGGCGACGTTCCGGAGGTGCCGCCGGACGACGCGGTGGTAGTCCTCGCCGCGGGCGTACTTGGCGACGTTGCCGTCTCCGCGGCCCGGCACGCTCCGCGCCACGGCGAGAACGGAGCGGGCGTGCGGGAGGATGGCGTCGTACCGGCGGCGGGCGTCGAAATCGCGCTCGAGCCAGCGCATCTCGCCGTGGTAGCCCCCCTCGATCCAGCGTGCGTAGATCCCGAAGGAGGCCGGCTCCGCCGCGGCGACGACCCCGGCCGCGACGAAGCCCTCGGCCAGAGCGGCCTCGACCGCCGCCCGGGACAGGGCGGCGGCGTCGTGCGGGAGGGGCGGCGGCGGGAACCGCGGCCCGCGGGTCGCGGCGGAGCGCATCGGAGAGCAGTTTAGCAACGCGCTGCGTATCATCCGGTGCGTGACATCCTCAGAGAATCGCTGGAACGTTTACAAGACGTCGTTCTTCGTCGTCGCCCTCGTGGCCGTCGCCGTCCTCTCTGTCGTCATCCTCCAGCCGTTTCTCTCCGCCATCTGCTGGGCCATCGTCCTGGCCGTGGCGATCCGGCCCCTCTGGACCCGCATCGAGGACCGGTTCCCGAACCGGCGCTCCCTGGCGGCCGCGGCGACGTCGCT
>DATIWM010000232.1:0-41007 GCA_035519355.1 Thermoanaerobaculia bacterium
GTTCGCCGCCGGGACGAGAAGGGGCGCCGGGCCCGGGGCGCGCGCGCCCGCCCCGAGGTCCGCCGTCAGGATCGCCGGCGCCTGATCGGGAAGAGCGGGGGGCACGCCGAGGAGCCGGAGCGACTCTCCCATCACGGCCGAGAAGATCGGCGCCGCGACGTCGCCGCCGTAGTAATTCCCTTTCGGTTCGTCCACGACGACCGCCACGACGAGGCGGGGCGCCTCGACCGGCGCGAAGCCGACGAAGGAGGCGACGTGTCGGTCCTTCGAATAACCGCCGCCCGGCGCCGCCTTCTGCGCCGTACCGGTCTTTCCCGCGGTCGTATAGCCGGGGACGGCGGCGAGCTTCCCCGTCCCCCCTTCCACGACGCCGGTCATGAGTCGCCGCAGGGTGGCCGCCGTCGCCCCCGATACGACCCGGACCAGCGGCCGCGGCGCGATCCGCCGGACATCGCTCTCGCTGCGTCGGATCTCCTGGACGAGGTACGGCGCCGGAAGGAGGCCGTCGTTCGCGATTGCCGCGTAGCCGCGGGCCATCTGGAGCAGCGTCACGCCGATTTCCTGCCCGAACGACATCGTCGGGAGGGAGAGCGCGCTCCAGGACGCCACGTCGGACAGGAGCCCGCTCGTCTCGCCGTCCAGGTCGATTCCCGTCCGCTGACCGAAGCCGAAGGCGCGCACCGCCCGGTAGAAGGGCCCCCGGCCGAGGGAGAGTCCGATCCGCGCGCTTCCGATGTTCGAGGAGTAGGCGAGAACCGCCGGGAGCGGGAGCGTCGCCCACGCCTTGTGCCCGTGTTCGTGGATCGTCGTCGGGCCGATCGTCAGCGCCCCGTTCCCGCAGTCGATGACGTCGTTCTCGGCGACGGCACCGGCGTCGAGCGCCGCGGCGAAGGTGATCACCTTGAACGTGGAGCCCGGCTCGAACGCGTCGGCCAGCGGCCGGCAGCGGCGTGTCTCGGCGTCCACGTCGCCGTAGTGATTCGGGTCGAAGCCCGGAGTCGTGCCAAGCGCGAGGACGGCGCCGGTCTTCGGATCGAGGACGACGGCCGACACCGACCGCGCGCCGTGTTCCCGCTGGGCCTTCTCGATTTCGCGCTCGACGACATGCTGGATCGAGGCGTCCAGCGTCAGGACGAGCGTCGACCCCTCGGTTCCCGAGGCGGAGGCCCCCCGCGCCGGGGACCGGCCGAGCTGCCGCGTGGCGTAGTGACGTTGGGCCGCGTCACGCAGGAGCGTGATGCGGACCGGCTGGCCGCGGATCTCCGCGTCAAAGCGGTGCTCGAGTCCCGCGAGACCGACGTTGTCCATCCCGACGTATCCGAGGAGCGCCGCGGCCAGCGTCCCCTCCGGGTAGCGCCGCGCCGACTCCTTCCAGAGCTTCACGCCGGGCGGGAGGGATCGCCCGAGCTTCGCGGCCGTCTCCTCGGAAACCCTCCGGGCCAGCCAGACGAAGTCCTTCTCCACGTTGGAGAGGCGCCGCTCGAGCTCGCGGGCCGGCACGCCCAGGACGGGCGCCAGGGCCGCCGCCGTCGTCATCGGATTCTCGACGTCGGACGGGATCGCGAAGACCGAGTCCACGTAGACCGTGACGGCGAGGGATTTCCCCTGCGCGTCGAGGATCGCGCCGCGCCACGGCGCGAGCTCCACCGTCCGCTCCTGCTGCTTCTTCGCGCGCCGGACGAACTCCTCCTTCCGGAAGACCTGCAGGTCCACGAGCCGAAACAGCAGGACGAAGATCCAGAGCCCCGCGCCGGCGAGGAGGACCAGCGCGCGACGGGACGCGTCCGGGCGGCCGGCCGTCGTCAGAAGCCCTCCTCGTTCGAGACGGGCGCCGGGGACGACGTCGGCGCGGCGCGGCGCGGCGTCGGCGGGACCGGTGTGGCGCCGGACGTGACGCCGGCGATCAGGAGGATCTGTTCGGGAGCGGGCGGCACGAGGCCCAGGCTCCGCCGTGCGATCTCGTCGACCCGCCCCAGCGCCGTGGCCTGCGCCCGGTCCATCCGGAGCTGGCGGTTCCGTTCGAGCAGGGTCTCCCGCTGCTTGCCGACCTTCGCGAGCTGGTAGCCGAGGCGGACGGTCTCGAGATTGGCCCAGATGGCGGCCAGGAGAACGAGCATCGGCGGCACGGCTGCGAGAGCGAGGGCCGCGAACTCCCGCGTCCTCTTCCGGTCGCGCTCGCGGACGAGGTAGACGTTCTCGACGGGCCGGCGGACCGCGTAGGCCATGGGCCGCCCCCCCTCACCGCGGCGGCGAACCCGGCCGCCCGTTCTCCTCGGCGGCGCGCTCCAGGACCCGGAGACGCGCGGAGCGCGCACGCGGGTTCTGGGCCAGCTCCGGGAGCGACGGGCGGATCGGTTTCCTCGTGACGAGCGCCATCACCCGGCGCCGGGGGCAGACGCAGACGGGAAAGGACGGCGGACAGGTGCACCCGGCCGTCTGACGCGCGAAGACGTGCTTGACGATCCGGTCCTCCAGCGAGTGGTACGACAGCACCGCGACGCGCGCGCCGAGCGCGAGCCGGGCGATGGCGTCGTCGAGAAACCGCTCGAGGTCGATCAGCTCGCGGTTCGTCGCGATCCGGAGAGCCTGGAAGACGCGCGTCGCCGGGTCCTTGTGGCGCTCCCGCTTCGGTCCCGTGGCCTTCAGCACGAGGCGCCGAAGCTCCCCCGTGGTGACCACCGGTGCCGCGGCGCGAGCTTCCACGATTTCCCGGGCGATGCGTCCGGCCATGCGCTCCTCCCCGTACTCGCGGAAGATCCGCGAGAGTTCCTCCCGAGACAGCCCGTTCACGAGATCCGCGGCGGACGGTCCTGCCTTCGACATCCGCATGTCGAGCGGCCCGTCCTTCATGAAGGAGAACCCCCGCTCCGCGCGGTCGAGCTGCAGCGACGACACGCCGAGATCGGCCAGGATGCCTTCGACCGCGGCGATCCCGAGCCGGTCGAGGTGGGCGGCGATTTCCTCGTAACGTCCTTCGACGGGAACGAGACGGCCGCCGAAGCGGGCGAGGCGTTCGCGCGCCAGGGCGAGCGCCTCGGGGTCCGCGTCGATCCCGACGACCCGGACGGCGGCCGACGCGTCGAGCAGCGCTTCGGCATGTCCGCCGAGGCCGAGCGTCGCGTCGACGAACGTCCCGCCCCGCTCCGGCCGGAGGAGCGTGACGACCTCGCGGAGCAGAACCGGAACGTGCACCGGTCTCCTCCGTCCTCAGAGCAGGTGGCGCGACAGCGCGTCGTAGTCCTCATCCGTCAGCTTTTCGGCCTTGAGGGCCTTCAGGTGCTTCGTCTTGTTCACGAGCTTCAGGTGATCCGTCTGCCCGAGGACCAGGGCCTCGCCCGAGATGCCGGCCACGTCCCGGAGAAGCGACGGAATGAGAAGGCGCCCCTGCGGGTCCATCTTCACGGGCTGACCGAACGTGTTGAACCGCTCCAGAAACTTCGAGCGAGCCCGGTGGACCGGCGGGAGCGCCGCGAGCTTCTCTTCGAAAGCGTTCCAGACCGGCATCGGGTAGACGAGCACGTCGCCTCCGGTGATCGACGTGAGGAAGAAATCCGCCCCCCACGCTTCCTCGATCGGCTCGCGGAAGATCGCCGGGACCTTGAACCGGCCCTTCTCGTCCACCGTCGTCTCCGCGCTGCCTCGAAGCCGATCCATGTTCCTTCCCGGAAAACAGAAGCCCCTGTGGGCCCTCGGGGGCCCTCAGAGCCCACGATGCACCACAGATGACCACTTTTTTCCACCGACGAGTATCGAACCCCGGGGTCCGCTCCGTCAAGGGGAAAAGGAACGAAGGTCCCGCCGTGGAAGGTTTTGCAGGGTGCTACCCTCCCGGGTCCCGTGACCCTAGACGCCCCGCGGTCCCCGGCCGTCCTCGACGACGAAGCCTCCCTCCCGGCTCTCCTCTCCCGTCTCGACGCGCTGGCGCCCGCTCCGGTCTCGCTCGACACCGAGGCCGACTCGTTCCACCACTATTTCGAGAAGGTCTGCCTCGTGCAGGTCGAGGTGGCGGGAGAGATCTTTCTCGTCGATCCGCTCGGTCCCGTTCCGCTCGCGCCGCTCCTGTCGCGCCTGGCGCCGCGGAAGCTCCTGATGCACGGGGCGGACTACGACCTCCGCCTTCTCTATCGCGATCAGGGTTTCCGCGCCGGCACGCTCTTCGACACGATGATCGCGGCCCAGCTCCTCGGCGAACGGGAGATCGGCCTGGCGGCCCTCCTGGCGAAGCGGCTCTCCGTCTCGCTCGACAAGGCGCACCAGCGGGCCGACTGGAGCGCGCGTCCGCTGCCGCCGGGCCTGGTCGCCTACGCCGCGGCCGACGTGGCGCACCTCCCCGCCCTCGCGGCGTCGCTCGAGGGCGAACTCGCGGAGAAGGGGCGCCTGGCCTGGCACGAGGAGGAGTGCCGACGCCTGGCCGCCGCGCCGTTCCCCCCGGAGCGCGAGACGGACCCGGAAAACGACTGGCGGATCAAGGGGACGAACGCGCTTTCGGCGAAGGAGCGCGCCTTCGTCCGCGCCCTCTGGGAGGTCCGCGAGGCGCGGGCGCAGGCCCTCGACCTTCCCCCCTTCCGCGTGATGACGAACGAGCGGCTGCTTCCGGCCGCCCGGCTCGCCGCCGCCGGCGAAGGCGATCTCCTGACGCTCTTTCCCGGCCCTCGCCCGCTTCCGGGCGCTCTGGCCCTCGAGATCCGGCGGGCCCTCGATGCGACGCGGCGGCTGCCTCCGTCCGCGTGGCCGGCGCCCCGGCGCGGCGCGGCGTCCGAGTCCGACCCCGAACTCGATCGGTTCGTCGACCGGCTGAAGAAGGAACGGGATCGGAAGGCTCAGGAGCTCGGTCTCGACCCCGGCGTCCTCGCGTCGCGGACCGTCCTGACCGCAGCCGCGCGGGCTCTCCTCCTCGAGAAGCCGACTTCCCCCGAGCGTCTCGCCGCCGCCGCCGGCATTTCGCTCTGGCGGGCCGGGCTGCTCGCTCCCTGAACGGCCGCCGTCAGAACTTCCAGGTGAGGCCCGTGTAGGCGTCGCCCTGCGACAGGTAATTCGAGCCGTAGTAGGAGTAGCAGCCGTAATAAGGGCTGCAGGTGCCGTAGCCGGCGCTCTTCGAGTTGATGTAGACCGGCATCCAGCGGAGTCCCAGGCGCGCGCCAAAGTGGTCGGCGAAGGCGTACTTGATGCCGCCGCCGAAGCTCCCCGAGAAGCGCAGCACGCTCGAGAACTCGGGTGACGGCGTGAGAAGCGTCGCGCCGAAGAGCAGGTCCAGATAGAGCCGCGCGGCGTTGGAGCGGTCTCCCGAGAGCCACATGCCGCCGATCTGGAAGGTGTCGATGTTCAGGTGCGACAGCTTCTGGTCGTAGCCGATTCCGGCGGCGGTGAACTTGGCCTCGAGCTCCGTGTCCTGGTGGCTCCAGAGCAGCTCCAGGTTCAACTTCTCGGAGACCCGGTATTCCACGGTCGCGCCCCAGCTCATCGAGGCGGGAACGCCGATCTTCTCGATGTAGGAATTCGCCAGCTGCGAGGTCGTGCCGCCGAAGCGATAGCCGAACATCGCCGTGATCTCGATGCCGAAGTCCCGCGAGGCCTTCCCCGGCGTGACGGCCGGGACGTCGTACGGCGTGGCGCCGGGCGCCGCCGGTGTCAGGGCGGAGAACGTGGCGTCCTGGGCCGGCGCCGGCGGCGTGTAGTAGGCCGCCGCCTCCGGCGCGACGCGGATGACGGCGTCCCGCCTGAGCTTTTCGAGGTACTCGGCGAGCTTCTTCTGGAACTGCGTCTCCTGCTCGCGCTTCAGGATTTCCGCCTTCACCTCCGAGAAGGGCTTGTACGCGACGGGGGATTTCTCGAGCACCTTGACGAGGTGCCAGCCGAACTTGGTCGCGATCGGGTCGGAGACGGTGTTCACCGGGAGGGAGAAGACCGTCTTGTCGATCTCGGACAGCAGCTCGCCGCGGCTCACCCATCCCAGGTCGCCCCCCCGGTTCTTCGTCGAGCCGTCGGAATACGCCTTCACGGCCTCCTCGAACTTGGCGCCGCTCCGGAGCATGTCGACGGCGGCCTGGACGCGCTGCTGCGTCGTGGCGGGGTCGTCCCCCCGGGAGATGAGGATCTCCGCGAGTCGTGCCTTTTCGGGGATCCGGTATGACTCCTTTTCCCGCTCGTAGATGATGCGGAGCGCGTCGTCCGACGTGTCCACCTTGCTCTGCACCTCGCGGCCGACGACGCGCTGCACGGTTCCGGCGTTCCGGAGCTGGTCGCGGAGCTTCTCGAGCGTCAGTCCCTGAGACTCCAGGGCTTTCTCGAACTCCGCGTCGGTCGTGATCTTGTTCTCCTCCTTGAGCCGCCGGATCTGATCCTCGATCTCCTTGTCGTTCGTGATCAGGTCCAGGTCGCGCGCCCGGTCTTCGAGAAGCGCCTCGTTGATGAGCGTGTTGAAGAGCGCCTTCTTGAGTTCGTCCACACGCGCGGCGTTGGCCGGCGGGCCCTGCTCCCGGATCGCCTGCTCGTACCGGGCGTCGAAGGCGCTTTGCGTGATGATCCGGGAGTTGACGTAGGCGAGGATCCGCTCGATGGTCTCCACGGCCGGCGCGGAGGCCGCTGCGAGGAGCGCGAGCAGGATCGGCACGGCGGGGCGGGCGAGCCGGGTGGACGTCACGTCGCGGAGTCTAGCGAAATCGGGGCCCGCTCACCGCGAAGACCCGACGTACCGCGGATTCGTCCCGACGTACGGAAACGGCAGGTGCTCCTCCACGACGGCGACCGGATGCCGCCGCCTCGCCCGGGCCACGAGGTCGGAGGCCGCCTTCACGCTCCGTTCCTCGGCCAGCGAGAGGCGGAGCGCCGATTTCGCTTCGTCGAAGGGGATGTCGCGCCCCTCGAACCGCTCGTCGACCCGGAGGATGTGAAAGCCGTGGGGGGCCGCGACGATCCCCGTCGTCTGCCCGGCCGGCAGCCCCCAGAGGACCTTTTCGAACTCGCGCGGCAGGTCGGTCCTCGAGAGAAGCCCGAGAGAGCCGCCCGTCGCCGCGTTCGGAGCGAGGCTCAGCGTCCGCGAGATCTCCGGCCAGGGCTCCCCCGCCTGAAGGCGCTTCTGTGCCGCTTCGGCCGCCTCACGGCTCCGGAAGAGGAGCTGGGAGACACGGATCAGGGCGGGTCGACGGAACCGGTCCGCGTGGGCGGCGTACTCCCTCCGGAGGTCGTCCTCCGAGATGGTCTCCACGCCGGCCTGCCGCGCGATCAGCGATCGGCGCCGCTCGGCCGCCGTGTTTCCCTCGGGAGGCGGCGCCGCATCCTCCTCCGCCCGGTCGAGGAGAAGCTCGTCGACATACTGATCGAGAAGGCTCGACGCGACGCGCGGCGCCACGTCCTTCGGCTCCTCGCCGGCCGCGGCCTTCAGATAGGCCGCCACGTCGTCCCACCTCACCGGGCGATCGCCGACGAGCGCGACCACGGATGGGTCGGCCGCCGGTCGGGGCGCCCGCCTCGCGCACGCCGGCAGGAGAACGACGCCCGAAAGGAGAAGCGTCCCGAGGGCGAGCCGCCGTCTCACGCCGCCTCCCCTCCGGCGAACGCCGCCGGGAGCGCGTCGGAGAGGGCCGGGCGTGACATCGACGCGAGAAGGCGCGCGGCCCGTGCGCAGACTTCCGTGCCGTGCGGCCGCGTGCCGGTGAACGCGCGCGGCAGGCGGAAGGCGTCCGGGCCGGCGGCGACGAGCTCTCCCTTCCGGAGGAGCGCGAGCACCCGCTCCGGGTCGAGCCGGTGCTCTTTCTCGAGGGTGGCGTGCATCTCGTCTCCGCGGCGCTGGAGGGCCTTCACGCCCAGTGCCCGCGCGAACAAGCGTAACCGGGCCACGTCGAGGAGCCGGGAAAACTCCGGTGGCGGGACGCCGTACCGGTCCGCCGCCCCGGCCGCCTCGGCCTCCAGGGCTCCGGCGTCCGGCGCCGCCGCGATTCTCTTGTAGAGCGCCATCCGGAGGCTCTCGTCCGGAATCCACGAGGGCGGGAGCGCGAGCGGAAGGCCGAGCTGCAGCGTCACGTCGCGCGTCTCGCGAGCCGGTTCGCCCCGGAACTCCGCCATCGCCTCCTCGAGGAGCCGGACGTACGTCTCGAAACCGACCGACTCGATGTGCCCCGACTGCTCGGCTCCGAGGAGCGAGCCCGCTCCGCGGATCTCCAGGTCCTTCGCCGCGATCCGGAATCCCGCACCGAGATCCGAGAACTCCTGCAGGACGCGGAGGCGCCGGCGCGCATCGTCGGAGAGCGGCGCACCCGGCGGGACGAGCAGCCAGCAGGAGGCGGGCTTGTCGCTTCGCCCGACGCGCCCGCGGAGCTGGTAGAGCTGGGCCAGGCCGTAGAGATCGGCGCGATCGATGAGCATCGTGTTCGCCGAGGGGATGTCGAGCCCGTTCTCGACGATCGTCGTGGCGAGGAGGAGATCCGCCGCGCGCGTCACGAAGGCCCGCATGGCCCGCTCCAGGGAGCCTTCCGACATCCGGCCGTGGGCGACCACCACCCGGGCATGCGGCGCCAGCTCCGCCAGCTTCTCGCGCCAGGCGCCGAGGCCGCCGATCCGGTTGTGGACGACGTAGACCTGGCCGCCCCGCTCGAGCTCGGCGGCGACGGCTTCCCGGACGACCTCGTCGCTCACGGGGACGACGTGCGTCGCGACGGCGAGCCGGTCCTTCGGCGGCGTTTCGATGACCGACAGCTCGCGGATCCCCGCCAGCGACAGGTGGAGCGAGCGCGGGATCGGCGTGGCGGACATCGAGAGAACGTCGACCGACGTCCGCATCTCCTTGATCCGCTCCTTCTGCGCCACGCCGAAGCGCTGCTCCTCGTCGACGACGAGGAGGCCGAGGTCGCGGAACGAAACGTCCTTCGACAGGATCCGGTGGGTTCCGACGACGACGTCGAGCGTCCCTTCCGAAAGGCGGCGGAGCACCCCGTCGATCTCGACGGACGAGCGGAAGCGCGAGAGGAGGTCGATCGTGACCGGAAACGCCGCGAAGCGGCGCTTCAACGTCCGGAAGTGCTGGTCGGCCAGGATCGTCGTCGGCGCGAGAAAGGCGGCCTGCTTTCCGTCGAGGACGCACTTGAAGACCGCCCGCATGGCGACCTCGGTCTTGCCGTAGCCGACGTCCCCGCAGAGGAGGCGGTCCATCGGCCGCTCCGATTCCATGTCGCGCTTCACGTCGCGGATCGCCACCGCCTGGTCCGGCGTCTCGGTGAACTCGAAGGCGTCCTCGAACTCCTTCTGCCACGGCGAGTCCTTCGAGAAGGCGTGCCCGGCCGCGGCGGCGCGCTGCGCGTAGAGCTTCACGAGCTGGTCGGCCAGATCGCGGACGGCCTTGCGCACCCTCGACGTCCGCTTCGCCCAGCCGGTCCCTCCGAGACGGTCGAGGGGCGGCGGCGCGCCGTCGCCGGCCGCGGAGTACTTCTGGATCAGGTCGAGCCGCTCGACCGGGACGAGGAGCTTCGCCTCCCCGGCGTAGCGGAGGTCGACCATCTCGCGCGCCGCGCCGGCATCGTCGATCGTGACGAGGCCAGCGAACTTCCCGAGTCCGTAGTCGCGGTGGACGACGACGTCGCCCGGCTTCAGGTCGCGGAGGTCCGAGAGGAACGCCTCGGAGGCCGACTTCCGCTTCGGGGCCCACGCGCGCGGCTCGCCGAAGAGGTCGATGACGGTCAGGACGAGCAGCCCGGCGGCGCGGAACGTGAAGCCGGACGCCGGCCCGCCGTCCATGACGCGGCACGAGCCGGGCGCGAGGGGCGAGGTCGCCTCGCCGGCGTGGTCCACGTCGTACTCCGCAAGGAGCCGCTCGAGGTGTTCGCGCTCCCCCTTCGAGGGCGCCGCGAGGACCACGGCGAGGCCGTCCCGGCGGGCGCGGGAGATCTCCTTCGGAGCGTCGGGGAGGCGGTCCTCGAACGACAGGACCGACTCGGCGCCGAGCGCGACGATCTCTCCGCCCGGGACGGCGGGCGCGAGGGCGAGCAGCGTCCCGGCCGCCACCCGGGCCGCCACGGCCCCCGGGTCGCCGGCGAGACGGATCGGGTCGGGCGCCACTTTCCCCGACGCCCGCGCCTTTTCGTAGTCGAGCCGGAGGAGGTCGGCGGCGGCCGACAGTTCCTGCGCGACGGCGTCGGGGTCGTCCACCGCGAGGACGAAGGCGTCCGCATGGTCGAGAACGTGCGATGCGGGGGCACCGCCGGACAGTAGGGGCAGCAGCTCCTCCAGCCCGTCGCTCTTCCGGGCGAGCGAGGGATCGCGCGGCACCGGCGGCTCGTCGTCCGCCGTCCGGCAGTCGTCGAGGACCCGCCGGGCCGCCTCCCGCGTCTCCCCGGTGTCGGGCGTCGACGCCATCGGCGGGAGGAGGACGGTCTCGAGCGTTCCCGTCGACCGCTGCGTGTCGGGGTCGAAGCTCCGGAGCGACGCCACCCGCTCGCCGTCGAACTCGATCCGGACGGGCTCGCCGAGGTGCGGCGGATAGACGTCGACGAGGCCGCCGCGGACCGCCACGTCGCCGCACTCGGTCACGAGGTCCGCACGGACGTATCCCTCGGTCAGGAGCGGCGCGACGAGCCGCGCCGGCGCGCCGCCGTCGCCCGGCGCGAGCCGGAGGCAGCGACGGGCGAAGTCGTCCGGGGACGGGAGGATCCGGAAGAGGGCCTGCGCGGGGACGATGAGGAGGTCGGGTTCCCGAAGCCTGAGACGGGCGAGCGCGCCGAACTCCTCGCGTCGCACCTTCAGAGACGGCGCGATCCCCTGATAGGGCGTCAGGGACGGAGCGGGAAAGAACGCCACGCGCGGCAGGCCGAGAACCGCCTCGGCGTCGCGCCGGAAGGCGAGGGCGTCCCGCTCGTGGGCGAAGACGACGGTGAACCGGAGGCCGGCTGCGGCGCCGGCGGTCTCGAGGAGGTACGGCAGGAGCCCCGGAGGGGCCCCGACGAGCGACACGAGTCCCGCCCGCGTCCCGAGGACCCCCTCCTCGAGCCGCGCCGCGAGGCGCGCCACCGGCTCCGCGGCGGCGATCGCGTGAAGAAGCGGATCTCCCCGCCGCTGCACGGGGGGATTATGAACGGCAGCGCTAGACTTCCGCCCGCCCGGACTTCGCCATGAGACGCCCTCTCCTTCCGGCTCTCGCTGCTCTCCTCGTTCCGGCTCTGCCTTCTTCGGCCGCCGCGGCGGGATGCGCTTACGACTCGATGCTCGCGGGCGACGGCGTGACCGTCCACGTGACGGTGCCTCCGAAGGAGGCGTGTTCGATCGGGACCTATACGGTCAGGATCGCGAGGAAGGGAACGAAGCCCCAGGCCGTCTCCCTCAAACGCGACGGGACGATCACGGACGTCTTCTTCGAGGACGTCACGGGCGACGGCCGCCGCGACCTCGTCGTCTTCGTCTCGTCGGCCGGGAGCGGCGCGTACGGCCGCCTCGACATCTGGGAGTGGAACGGCGACCGCTTCAGGGGAGGGATCGTGGCCGACCTGATGCCCGGCCAGCGCGACGGCTATCGCGGGCATGACGATTACCGGGCCGCCGGCGGCGTTCTCCGCCGGCGTTTCCCCGTCTACCGGGAGGGCGACGCCAGCTGCTGCCCGTCGGGAGGGACGGCGGCCTTCCGCTGGGACGCGAAGACAAACGTCTGGGTCCGCGAGTAGGCGGACCGGGAGAACTTCGATGCCCGAAGAGCCCGAAGTCGAAACGGAAAAGCTCCACGAAGCGATCCACGAGGAACTGGAAAAGGAGGGGGGGCGCCTCCTCCGGAGAATCGCCCTGACGACGGCGCTCCTCGCCGCGTTGGCGGCGATCGCCTCTCTCCGCGCCGGCGCGACCGTCAACCAGGCGCTCGTCCTGAAGACCGAGGCGACGCGCCTCCAGGCCGAAGCGTCGGACCAGTGGGCCTTCTACCAGGCCAAGGGGATCAAGGCCTCCGTTCAGGAGGCTTCCGCGACGCCCTGGTCCGCCGCCGGCAAGGAACCGCCGGCGAAGTTCGCCGAGGAGCGGGAGCGTTACCGGCAGGAACAGGCCGAGATCAAGAAGAAAGCCGAGGAGAAGGAGCGGGAGCGCGACGCGAAGGAAAGGGAAGCCGAGCACCTCCTCCACACCCACCACGGCTTCGCGAATGCGGTCGCCCTGTTCCAGGTCTCGATCGCCCTCGGCGCCGTCGCCGCCCTCACGCGGAACCGGCCCATCTGGTTCGGCTCTCTCGCTCTCGGCGCCGCCGGCCTCGTCGTTTTCGCGACCGCCCTGTTCGCCTGAGCGCCGGCGCCCCCCTCAGGGAAGCGTCACGATGGCGACGCCCCCTTCCCTGACGGCAAAGCTCTGCTGGGAGCCTCCGGTGACGGCGAGGATGTAGCTTCCGGGGGCGAGGTTGTTGATCTGGCGGACCGGTGTCGAGACGGCGAAGGTCCCGCCCGCACTGAAGAGATTGAGGGGATACGGCACTCCCGCGGACGTCACGATCTGCATCTGGGCGGTACCGGCCGCGAGTGTCTTCGGCCCGGAGTGGATCTCCACGCTCCCGCCCGGCGTCAGCGAGACCGTGACGGAGGCCGACGGGACGGTGATCCCCGGGATCGTCGCGACCGCGTAGCCGCTCGCGCTCGCCATCAGCGTGTAGTTCCCGGGCGGGAGCGACGGGATCTCGCCGAGTCCGTTTCCGTCGAGCGTGATCGACCCGGTGAAGACGGGGGCATGATTCCCGTCGAGAACCCGGGCCATCAGCCCGTGAAGCGGAACACCGAAGACGCCGTCCCGGCCGATGACGCCGATCCCCTGGCCGCGGCTCATCTGGAGGGTGAGCGCGTCCGTCCCCTGCTCGGCCGCCGTGATGCTCTGCTTGCTGAAGACGTAGTCCTGCAACTGGATGTTCACGGTGTAGCTGACGGGGTCGAGGTCGGTGATCAGGAACGCCCCGTTGCTGTCGGTGGTCGCCGATGGGGCGATGCGCCCTCCGGCGGAGGCCGCGTTCGGGTCGGAGGGCGCGATCCGGACGACGGCATTCGGGAGCGGCATCGAGGCCTGCGCGTCCACGACCGTCCCTCCGAGCTTCGCCGACGGGAACGTGATGTCGACGTTCTGGTCCCCCGACATCGTCACCTGCTGGCTTCTCGTCGACCCGCCGAGGACGTTCGCCATGGCCATGATGTTGTAGGTCCCCGCCGTCAGCCCTTCCATCTGGTACGCGCCGCCGCCGTCCGTCTGCGAAGAGGCCTGCCGCCCGCCGCCGCCAATCAGGTTCGCGACGACCGTAACGCCCGGAAGGGGCTGCCCGCCGCGGGCGACATGCCCCGAAAGGGCGTAGCCGCTGTCGAAGACGATCTCCGTCTGAACGACCGGCTGGCCGTCGGGCATCTCGACCTGCTTGAGGACGCTGCGGGATGAGGTGGCGACGTTCCCGGTCGTCGCGCGGAGCGTGGCGGTCCCGGGCGGAACGCCGGAGAACTGGAAGCTCCCGTCCGCGGCGGTCCGCGTCGTGGCGCTGAAACTGTCGGCGCCGCTGGCCGTGACCGTCATCCCGCTCCTCAGGGAATCGGGGATGCCGGACACGACCCCTTGCAGGGTCGCGCCGGTCGCGATCTGGAGGACGGCGTCGTCCCGCGACTGGCCATCCTGAAGGACGATCGTCTGCGTCGCGCTGGTCCGGCTCTGGACCGACGCGACGAGGTTGTACCGCCCCGACGCGAGGTGGTCGAACCGGAAGCGACCGGATCCGTCCGATACGGCCGACTGCCCGCCGCCGAGCATCCCGCGGCCGAAGCCGGCATCGCCCGCCGACTGGAGGGAGACGCTGGCCCCCGGGAGGGGCTGCTGCGCGTCGGAGAGGACCAGGCCGCCGAGGGCGCTCCCCGGCGTCAGCCTGATCTCGGCGGTGGCCGTCCCTTCCTTCACGTCGACCGTCTGGGTCGCGTCGGAATAGTCGGGGTGCTTCACGGTCAGCGAGACCTTTCCGGGGGCGAGACCGTCGAGTTGAAACGCCCCGTCGGCATCGGTCGTCGTCTCCTCGTCGCTCGCGGCGTTGGCGAGAGCGGCGAGCGGACCGCCTCCGCGGCCCGTGCCGGCCGTGCCGTGCGTCACCGCGGCATTCGGGACGGGACCGCCGGAGATCGCGTCGAGAACGCGCCCTTTGAGCGCGCTCCCGAGGGAGGCCTTCACCTCGACGTCGCGGACGGTGGCTCCCTCCTCGACGACGACGTTTCCCGCGCGGGCGGGCTGGTACCCCTTCGCCTCGACGACGACGGACCAGGTCCCGGGCGGGACGTCGTCGAGCTGGAACGTTCCGTCCTCTGACCGGACCTCGGTCTTCTCTCCCATCCCGGTGAGGCGCTGCCCCGCCACCCGGTTCACGATCCGGAAGGCGCCTCCGCCGCCCGTCCGCTCCGGCTCGAAGGAGACGGCGTAATCGAGAAGCGGCTGTCCCGACTGCGCGTCGACGGCGCGCCCGGAGATCCGCCCCGCTGCCGCGACCACGACTTCGACCCCGTCGGCGGGCGGGACGACGCCCTTTCGCGACGGGCCGATCCCCGGCCCTCCGAAGAGCTGGAGGTCGTACGGCTGCCCCGGCTTGAGCCCCTCGAGGATGAAGAGGCCGTCCGGGCCCGTCGGGTTCATGTTGCCGCGCGCCCGCGGTCCGATCGCCGACGTTCCGGCCTCGCTGGCGAGAACCGACCACCCGCCGGCCGGCGTGCCGCTCCGCAGCCTGACGAGGCCCGTGATCGCCGCGCCCGGCCCGAGCGTGACGGCGAGCGGTTCCGGCGAGCCGCTCTCGGGCACTTTTACGGGGTCGATCCGTTCGGTGGCATATCCGCTCTTCTTGATCCAGAGCGTGTAGTCGCCCGGGGAGAAGCCGCGGGCCTCGAAGCGGCCGTCCGCGCCGGTCCTCACGGCCGGGCGCCCGCGCGTCCCGCCGGAGCCCGGGAAGCCGCCGATCTGGGCGGCCGCGCCGCCGCGTCCTCCGCGGAAGTTCATTCCCTGCTGGACATCGGCCTCGGCCCCCTCCACGGGATTTCCGTCCTTGTCCCGGACGACACCGGCGATGACCGCCCCCCGATGAAGAACGACGGCCACGCTGGCAGCCGTCTGTCCGGGAAGGAGGTTGATCCCGCCCACCGTCGACGCCGCGTATTCGGGATGACTGACGAGGAGCCGCTGGTTCTCGCTCGGCGCGAGGCGCGACGCCCGAAACGTCCCGTCAGCGGCCGTCCGGAACGCGGGGGCGGCTCCTCCCGTCCGGGCCTGGCGCAAGAGCGCCGCGATGCCGGTCAGAGTGGCCGGCGCGAGCGCTCCCTGCGCGCCCGCGACGGGCTGTCCGTTCTCGTCCGTCACGCGTCCGGCCAGCGTGGCGCCGGGGACGAGCGGGGCGTCCAGCTTCTTCGCTTCGCCGAAGGCGATTTCGATGTTCTTCCGCATGAGGACGAATCGCGGCTCGTCGGCCTGAAAGCTCCATGCGCCCGGAGAGACCGACGCGAGGACGTACCGGCCATCCGGGCCGGAGCGGACCGTCAGCCGCCGGGCTTCCCGGCCGATGCTCACCCTGGCGCGCGGGACCGCCCGGAGCGTCTTCGCGTCGACGACGCGCCCTTCCAGCGAGGCCGGCCGCCCGAGCGGGACGGCGACGCTTCTTCCTTCCGGGAGCGGGAGCACGAGACCGGTCACCTCGCCGAATCCCGCCTCTCCGGCGTCGGCCACGAGGCGGCCCTTTCCCTCCGGGGCATCCGGAATCGTGAAGGTCCCGTCCGGGCTGGTTACGACCCATCGGCTCTCGATGCGTCCTTCGAAGCGGACGACGGCTTCCGCGGCGCTCTTCCCGGGCACCGGCTTCACGGTGCCGGAGACGGCGACCCCGGGTGCGAGGACGACCGGCTCCCGAAGGGCGCCCGCCTTCGTCAGGGTCTCCGCGAAGGGCGCGTACCCGTTCTTTTCGACCCGGAGGAGGTTCGTCCCCTGGCTTCCCGCCGCGCCGCCGAGGCGGAAGGTGCCGTCCGCTTCCGTCATCGCCCGGGCCGGTGCGGCACCGAGATCCGGGTCCCCCGGCGTCGTCGCGAGGAGCGTGACCTCCGCTCCCGCCACCGGCTGCCCCTGCCGGTCGAGAACCGTCCCGGCCAACGGCTCGCCTACCGCGAGGACGTGCTCGCCGAGATCGGCCGTCTCCGAAGCCTCGAAGACGCCATCGAACTCCACCGCTCGGACGCCGCCGCCCGCCGCACGGACGAGGAAAGTCCCCGGTGTTCCCCCGGGAACGGCCAGCGCGAACCGCCCGTCGGATCCGACCGTCGTGCTGGCGACCGGCTTGGGCTCCCCGCCCCCCCGGGCCTGCCGCCGGGCGGTGTCGAGAGGCGATTCGTAAGGGATGGCATAGACCGGGACTCCCGACGCCGGCTTCTGGTCGAGGACAAGACGCCCCCGGATTTCGCCGGCCAGGGCGGGAATTGCGGGCGGGACGAAGAAGACGACGAGCAGCGGAAGAGCGAAGCGGCGGACCGGCATCACGGGAGAACCCCTCCGTAGGAAGTATGGACGCGGCAACCCGCCCGAAGGTTGCGGTCTAATCGCCGGGATGCGGCGCTCGTACGCTCCCCCCGGCGACCGACTGAGCCTCGAGGCCGACGATCGCCGCCTCCACGATCTCGCGAGCCGTCTCTGGGATCCGGCGGACGAGGGGCCTGGCGCCATCGAGTTCCGGATCGAGTCGTTCGACGGAGCGCCACCCGACGAGGAGGCGGAGCGAGCGGTGACCTGGTCGAGAGTCCCGCAAGGCTTCCGGGTGGCCGCTCCGGGACTCGTCGACCTCCTGGTCGACCTCGGTGCCGCCCACGTCTCGGGACGCGTCTCGACGGGGCTCGTCTCCAAGGCGCCCGACCTCGCAGCCCGCTCGGTCCTCGAGGCTCCCGCGGCGGTCCTTCTCGGAGAGCGCGGATGGCAGATCCTTCACGCCGGTGCGGCCGTCGGGGGGCGCGGCGCGGTGGTTCTCCGGGGTCCGGCCGGAGCCGGCAAGTCGACGCTCGTGGCCGCTCTTCGGGCCGCCGGGCTCTCCGTCCTCGCCGACGAAGGCCTCTTCGTTTCGCGGGACGACCCCGAGCGGCTCGCCGCATCCGTCCGGGACCTGACGCTGCTTCCGGAAAGCCTCTCCCTCCTCCGCTCGGACACCCCGACTCGCTTCGCGTTTTCGGGAGGCGAAGTCAAACGGCGGATCGACCTGTCCTCGGAGAGCGGGCCTCGCTTCCGTGAGGCGCGCCTCGCCGCCGCCGTCCTTCTCGGCAGACGGGACCGGGCCGGGGTCCGGCTCGTCCCCCTGTCGCCGGGAGAATTCGAGGAGGCCTTCCGGGCGGGCGAGATCTCCCGGGAGCGCGAAACCGGAGACGCCGGGTTCATTGCCCGTGCGTGGGGAGCCCGGGGAGGATATCGTCTCGACGGCGCCCGGGACCTCGCCGGGGCCGTGTCGATTCTCGAGGCGATCGTACGATAAGATGAGAACGGGTCTCATGCAGGCCGGCCGGCGCGTCCTCCTCGCCCACTCCTACTTCCTCGCCCACGACGAGAAACAGACGAGGAAGATGAAGCCCTATCCTCCGCTGGCGACGCTCCTCGCGGCGGCGCTCCTCCGAAAGACAGGCCGCGAGGTCCATCTCTTCGACGCGATGCTCTCGCCGGGAGAGGAGGAGTTCGAGCGGACCCTTCGCGCGGTGCGGCCCGACGTCGTGGCCCTCCTCGAGGACAATTTCAACTTCCTGACGAAGATGTGCACGACCCGGATGCGGGAGGCGGCGGTCCGGATGATCGGCATGGCGAAGTCCGCCGGCTGCTTCGTCGCGGTCAACGGCTCGGACATGTCGGACCATCCCGAGATCTACCTCGCGGCGGGCGCCGACGCCGTGATCCTGGGCGAGACCGAGCTGACCCTTCCCGAGCTGCTCGACGGCCTCGCCTCCGAAGACCATCGTGATCTCCCGGGGATCGCCGGCCTCGCTCTTTCCGGGCCATCCGGGACCCTCTCGCGGACGGCCCGACGCCCGTTCGTGGAAGGCCTCGACGCCCTGCCGCTCCCGGCGTGGGATCTCGTCGACGCCGCCCGGTACCGGAAGGCCTGGATCGGCGCCCACGGCCGGTTCTCGTGGAACGTCGTGACGACCCGCGGCTGCCCCTTCAGATGCAACTGGTGCGCGAAGCCGCTCTACGGGACACGTTACGCGCAGCGGAGCCCCGGCGCCGTCGCGGACGAACTGGTCGCCCTGAGGCGCGCCGTCAACCCCGACCACGTCTGGTTCGCCGACGACATCTTCGGCCTGACGCCGAGCTGGATCGAGTCGTTCGCCGGGGAGATGGCGCTTCGCGGCATTCGGGTTCCGTTCACGATGCAGTCCCGCGTCGACCTGATGACCCCGTCGGCCGTCCAGGCCCTCGCCGCCTCCGGCTGCGAGGAGGTCTGGCTGGGGGTGGAGTCCGGCTCCCAGAGGATTCTCGACGCCATGGACAAGGGGACCCGCGTGGAGCAGGTCCGCCGCGCCACACGTCTCCTGCGGCTTCACGGAATCCGGGCGGCCTGGTTCCTCCAGCTCGGCTACCCCGGCGAGGAGTGGAAGGACCTTCTGGCCACGCGCGAACTTCTCCGTTCCGAGCGCCCCGACGACATCGGCGTCTCGGTCGCGTATCCGCTTCCCGGCACCCTGTTCCACGAGCGGGTGAAGGCGCAGCTCACCGCCCAGACGAACTGGAAGAACACCGACGATCTCGCCATGCTGTTCGAAGGAACGTATTCGAGCAACTTCTACCGGCAGGTGAGGGACCTCCTCCACGCCGAGGCGTTCGCCTTCAAGGCGCCGCGTTCCGACCTCACCTCCGCCGGGATCGACGCCGCGTGGACCGATCTGGGACGCCAGGAGTCGGCGGACCGCGAACGGCGCGGCGGCCGGGGCGAAGACGATGGCCTGCGGGTCGCCGCCGGCGGCTCTTGACGGCACCGGGCCTCTCTCCGGCCGTTCGTGCCTTCGACGCGGTGGCCGACGTTTTCGACGAGCGGTTCGGCGAGTGGGCGAGCGTCGCGTGCCAGCGCCGGGCCGTTCGCGCGGAGCTCCTGGCGGCCTTCCCCGAAGGCTTGCGGCTCCTGGAGCTGGGGGGAGGGACGGGCGAAGACGCGCTCTTTCTCGCGCGGCACGGCCGGAGAATCCTCGTGACGGACGGGGCTCCGAAGATGATCGAGAGGACGCGGCGAAAGACGGCCGGGGAAGGGCTCGGAGACCGGATCGAGGCCGAGGTCGTCGCCATCGAGGATCTCGAGGACTTCGCGTCGCGGCGCGCCGCCGAAGGCGCGCCGCCGTTCGCGGGCGCCTACTCGAATTTCGCGTCCCTCAACTGCGTCACCGATCTTCCGGCCGCCGGTCGGGCCCTCGCAGGCCTCCTCGCCCCCGGCAGCCGGGCCCTTCTCGTCGTCTTCGGACCGTGGGCTCCCGGCGAAATCGTGACGCTCCTCCTCCGCGGCCAGCCTCGGGCCGCGTTCCGGCGTTTCTCGCGGGGGCCCGTCTCCGCCCGGCTCGGGGGCCAGGAGTTCGGCGTCTCCTATCCGAGCCCGGCCGAATTCGCCCGCGCCCTCTCACCAGGGTTCCGGCTCCGGCGCGCCGTCGGCATCGGCGTCTTCGTTCCGCCCAGCTCCGCCGAGCCGGCGATCTCCCGATGGCCGCGGCTTCTCTCGGCCCTCGAGGCGCTCGACCGCGTCGTGGCGCGTCCGCTCTGGCGTCTCGGCGACCACGTCCTTCTCGATTTCGAGAGGGTGGAATGACCGGCTCGCCGTCGGCGCAGGAAAGATGGGAACGTGCTTACGCCGCTCTCCGGGATCGGGAAGGGCGGTCCGATCCGGAGGTCCGCCTCGCCCGGCCGTATCTGACGAAAGGCCCCCTGGCGGCTCAATGGCAGATCCGGGCGCGGACTTTCGACCGCTTCGTCGCCGCGGTCCTCGCCCCCCTCGAACGCGAGAGAGGACGGCCGCTCGGCATTCTCGATGTCGGTGCGGGCGACGGATGGCTCGCGGCCCGGATGGCGGGCCGCGGCCACCGCGCGGTCGCTCTCGACGTGAGGCTGGACGCCGTCGACGGCCTCGCGGCGGGCGCTCTCTTCACACGTCCGAGCGTGCGGCGCTTCGGCCGTGTCGCCGCCTCCTTCGAGGCCCTCCCGGTCCCCGGAGCGTCCTTCGACCTGGCCGTCTTCAACGCGTCGATCCACTACGCCGCCGACCTTCGGCGCGTCCTCTCCGAGGTGCGCCGCGCCGTCCGGAAAGGAGGGTGGATCGCCGTTCTCGACTCGCCGTTCTACGGAAGCGCGGAGGCGGGCGAGGCGATGGTGAGACAGAAGGAGCGGCGGACGCGCGAGACGCTTCCGGATCTCGCCGACGGACTTCTCGCGCTGCGGTCGATCGAGTACCTCACCCGGGAGCGGCTCGCCGCCGCGGCGGAGCCGTCGGACCTCGCGTTCCGCCGGATCCGCGTCCTCTACCCCCTCTCGTACGAGCTTCGGGGCCTTCAGGCCTTCCTTCACCGCGATCGGCCGCCCTCGCGATTCGACGTCT
Source organism: Thermoanaerobaculia bacterium (assembly GCA_035519355.1). GTDB lineage: Bacteria > Acidobacteriota > Thermoanaerobaculia > UBA5066 > UBA5066 > DAOMFB01. Next base: position 20,540 of record DATIWM010000232.1, read on the forward strand.
GGGTCGCGAGCGTCACGTGAGCCACCCGTGATCCTCCTCGTCAACCCGCGGGCCACGAGGCCGAAGAACCGGCGCTTCCCTCTTTCGCTGATGGCGATCGGCGCCGCCCTGCCGGAGGACGTGCCCTGGAAAATCCTCGACGGGAATCTCCCGGACGCCGATCCGTTCGCCGAGGCGGCGGGCGAGATCGAACGACGCCTCGGCACGGCGGATCCGGTCACCCTCGTGGCGATGACCGTCATGCCGGGACCCCAGCTGGTCGCGGCCGTCCCGATCGCGAGGCGACTGAAGGAGCGCTTCCCCGGAATCCCGGTCGTCTGGGGCGGCTACTTTCCGACGCTCTACCCCGGCCCCTGTCTGAAGGCGCCCTACGTGGACTGGGTCGTCCGCGGGCAGGGAGAACGGACGATCCGGGAGCTCCTCGACGTCCTGGCCGGGATGCGGACGGCGGAGACCGTCGCCGGCCTCGCCTGGAAGGACGGCGCGACGCCGCGGATCAACATCGAACGGCGATGGGAGGGCCCTGACGCGTTTCCCGACCCGCCGTACGGGAAGATCGACGTCGAGACGTACCTCCATCCGACGCTCCTCGGCCGGCGGAATGCGGTCCATCACGCGTCGATCGGGTGCCCGTACACCTGCAACTTCTGCGGTGTCATCGCGGCTTTCGGGAGCCTCGAGAAGTTCGCCTCGCCGGCCCGGACGGAGGCCGTGCTCTCGTACCTCGTCAGAGCCCACGGTGTCGACGCGGTCCACTTCTACGACAACAACTTCTTTCTGCGGGAAGAGTATGCGGAGGAGCTCTGCGGGCGGCTGATCCCCCTCGGCCTCCGCTGGTGGTGCGAGGCGCGGATCGACGTGATGCTCCGCTACTCGGACCGGACCTGGGAGACGATCCGCCGCTCCGGCTGCGCGATGATCTTCTTCGGCGCCGAATCGGGCTCGGACGAGACGCTCCGGAGGATGTCGAAGAACCTGACCACGGCCGAGACGCTCGCGCTCGCGGAGAAGGCGAGGACGTTCGGCATCGTGCCGGAGTTCTCGTTCGTCTTCGGCGACCCGGACGATCCCGTCGGAGAAGCGGAGAAGACCCTCGCCTTCATCGGAAAACTGAAGGCGGTCAACCCGGCGATGAAGCTGATCACCTACTTCTACACCCCGACGCCCCAGCGCCGGGGGACGTACGGAAACATCGATGCCCTCGCCGGAACACCCGAATCCCTCGAGGAGTGGGTGACGCCCGACTGGGTCGGATGGATGACGCACGAGAGTCCGCCCGTGCCGTGGCTGACGCCGGAGCTGAAGGAGAGGATCGAGGCCTTCGCCGCCGGGTTCGGGCGCGGATCGCCCGCCGACCCCGAGGCCTACGGCCATCTGAGAGTCTCCCCGTGAGCGGACGCGACGCCGCGGCGCTCCCCGCCGAGACGGCTTACCGTCTCTGGGCCGAAAGCTACGACGAGGAGAATCCGCTGACGACGCTCGACCATCGCGCGGCCGCGCTTCTGACGCCGCCGCTCGCCGGCCGGACGCTCCTCGACGCCGCGTGCGGGACCGCGCGCCGTCTGGCGTTCGGCGGGAGTGCCGGCCCACGGCTCGCCGCCGGCGTCGACCTCGTCTTCGAAATGCTGCGCCGGGGACGCACCGACAGAGCCCGCCGCCAGACGACCGCCGCCGGCGATCTCCGTGCCCTGCCGCTGCGGTCTTCCCGATTCGACGTCGTCTGGTGCCGCCTCGCCGCCGGGCACCTTCCCCGGATCGCCCCCCTCTATCGCGAGCTGGCTCGGGTTCTCGCTCCCGGAGGGAGAGCGATCGTCACCGATTTCCACCCGGCCGCGGTCGCCGCCGGCCACCGCCGGCTCTTTCGCGACACCTCGGGGAAGAGCCATCTCGTGGCGCACGTCGTTCACGAGCCGGAGGCGCACGAGCGTGCGGCCGCCGCCGAGGGCCTTCTCCTCGAGAGCCGGATCGACCTCCCGATCGGAGAGGAGGTCCGCGTCTTCTTCGAGCGCGCCGGCGCCCTCTACTGGTACGAGCGCGATCGGGGTCTGCCGCTTCTCCTCGCCCTCCGATTCCGCCGATGAAGCTCCGGCTCGTCACGAAAACGCGCACGATCGACGTGGCGGGGGACCGGATCGTGTCGCGAAGCGGCGAAGCGGACCTCGTGCTCGACGTCGGCGGGGCGGACCTCCGACCCGGGCTCGTGAATGCGCACGATCATCTCCACCGCAACCACCTCCCGCGCCTCGGCGAGCCGCCCTATGCGAGCGCCGCCGCCTGGGGAGCGGACCTCCATGCGCGTTTCGCCGACGACCTCGCGCGCCGGCGCCTGCTGCCGCGCCGCGACGCGCTGCTCTTCGGCGCTCTCAAGAACATCCTCGGCGGCGCGACCTGGGTCGTCCACCACGACCCGTGGGAAGACGAATTCGACCGGGACTTCCCCGTGCGGGTCGTGCGCATTCCGGCCGTGGACGCCCTCGACGACGCGACGGCCGCTCCGTCCACCGGTCCCTGGGCCCTTCACCTCGCGGAGGGTACCGACCCGAGATCCATCGTCGAGATCGACGAGGCGGCGGCGCGCGGCCTCCTCTCGGACCGGCTGGTCGCGGTTCACCTCGTGGGCGCGGCCCCGTGGGGAGTCTCCCGGCTCGCAGCGGCCGGCTGCGCCGCTGTCTGGTGTCCGACCTCGAACCGATTCCTCTATGGAGCGACGGCTCCGCGGGCGCTCTTCGACTCCGGCGTCGACGTGCTCATCGGGACCGACGCGCTCGTGAGCGCCGAGGGGACGCTCTTTGCGGAGCTCAAGGCCGCGCGCACACTCGGCTTTCTGTCGGACTCGCGGCTCGAGGAGGCGGTCGGCGGCACGGCGAGGAGGCGGCTTCTTCTTCCGCCGCCGTCGCTCGAGCCGGGCGCGAGAGCGGACGTCATTGCGCTCGGTGCGCCGCTCCTCGAGGCGGCGCCGCGCGACGTCATGCTGGTGCTCACGGGCGGGCGGCCCGTCCTGGCGGACGAGAGGTATGCGGAAATCTTCGACGCCGCGGCCGTTCCACCGGAGGCTCTCACGGTCGGCGGTGTTCCGAAGCGCGTGGCCGCGCCGCTGGCTTCCGTCGCGCAGGCGGCCATCCGCCTCGCGCCCGAGTGCGGCCGTATCCTCCGCTGAACAGATGGACCTCGGCCGGCGGCCCCCTGGCCCCCACCTCGTCGTCGCGACTCTGCTCGCGCTGTTTGTCGGCTTCTCTCTCCGCGACCTCGGCCGGGCGCCGAAGGTCTACGAGGACGAGCCGGTGATTGCAGCGCCGGGATACATGCTCGTGACGACAGGCGTCTTCGGAAACCCTCTCCAGCGCGGCTTCTTCGGGAGCGAGCGGCACTGTTACGAGTTCATGCCGGTCTTCCCGATTCTCGACGGGGCGTCGATGCGGCTCTTCGGGACGGGGCTTTTCGCGGTCCGGATCGTCGCCCTGGGGCTCGCGGCGGGAGTGCTTCTGCTGACACATCGCATCGCGTCGAGGATTCTCTCGGCCGCGCACGGTGCGACGGCGGTCGCCCTTCTCGTTCTCGCGCCGGTCATGTCTCCCGTGGAGCACCTCCGAACGGGGATCCCGATGGTGGATCTCGCGCGCCTCGCGCGCTACGACGTGGCGGTGTCTCTGTTCGGTCTCGCGGCGCTCTTCGTCCTGGCGCCCGTCCTCGAAGAAGGGGCTGCGCCGGGCGCGGGACGGCTCTTCGCAGTGGGGATCCTCACCGGCGCGGCCACGCTGAGCCATCTCTACGGAGTCTTCTGGCTGCCGGCTCTCCTGCTGGCGATCCTCGCCACGCGGGGACAGCGCGTCCTCCGGCGGGCGTGCGTCGTCTCCGGCGCGGGGTTCCTGCTCGCGCTCCTCCCCTGGATCCTCTTCGTCGCATCGGGATGGTCCGACTTTCTCGCGCAGAACCGCCACTACGGCGAGAGGTTCGACCTTCTCGACTCACGCTTCTACGCCTCGAACCTCCGCGGAGAGATCGCCCGGTACGGGCTCATCCTGGCCGCGGCGACCCGGCACCTGGCGCCCGTGCTTTTCGCCGCATCGGGGCTGGCCGGCGTCGTCCTTCTCGTCCGGCGCAGCCGCTCCGGGGATCGCGCGTCGCGGGCGCTCCTCGTGATTCCGGGTCTCATCGGCCTCCTCTTCGCCCTTCTCCTCCAGTCCAAGAACGTGATGTATCTCGCGACGCTCTGGCCGCTCTTTGCGCTCGTGGCCTCGCTGGGCCTTCACGTGGCCTGGGGGCACGGACGGCTCGCCCGGTCCTTCCTCGTCGCGGCCGGCCTCCTCGTCGCCGGCGAGGGGATCTTCTCCCTGCGGCGCTTCTCTCTGGAGGCGGCGGTCATGACGCCCTACGGCGACTTCACCTCGAGACTCTCGGGTCTGGTGCCGGGCGGCACGCGCGTCATGGGCATGCAGCACTGGTGGCTCGGCCTCGTCCGGACCTCGCCGGATTACGTGACCGTGCCTTTTCCGGGCATGCTCCGCCGCTACACGCCGGAGCCCGTCCGCTTCGAGGAGGCCACGGACGCGCTGGCTCCGCGAGTTCTCCTGCTCGACGAGATCCTGCGCGGATTTCTCCGCGCGAACGTTCGGGTCGACTCCGAGTTCCACGATCTGGCCGTGGCCATGCAGGGCTGGCTGGCGGTGAGAGGCGTGAGCGTGGGGGCGGTGGAAGATCCGACATACGGCCGCGTCGAGGTCTACGCCATTCGGCCCGGCGTGCTGTCAAAATGAAGAGCGAAGAGAGGCAAGGGAGGGAGACCCGGTGAGTTCGGCGGCTGGAGAGACCCCCGCGCCTGGGCCCTCGTTCTTTGACGACATCGCGAGGGACTACGACGCCCAGATGTCCCGCGTGCCGGGCGATCTCTGGATGCGCGAGGCGTTCCAGGAATTCGTGATCCGCGGGCTCGCTCCGGGGGAGGTCGTGCTGGATTTCGGCTGCGGCACGGGCGTCGACGCCCGGGTCTACTCCGAGCGGGGGTTCCGGGTGATCGGATACGACTCCTCGGTGGCGATGACGCAGGTGGCGGCGAATCGCTGCGGGACCGGCATCGGCGGAAACCTCGTCGAGATCTTCAGCGGCCCGTACGAAGAGTTCCTGGGGAGACCCTGGTCGAGGACCCCACCGTCCGCCATCGTCTCGAACTTCGCGGTCCTGAATCTCGTCCCCTCGCTTCGCGCCGCCTTCGCGCGCTTTCACGAGATCCTTCAGCCGGGCGGGAGCGTCTTTCTGAGCCTTCTCAACCCCTGTTACGTCCGGAATCTCGTGACCCCCGGGCTCCGGCGTCTCTTCTTTCGGGCCCTCCGGCACGGGATCACGGAGTTCCCTTCGGCGAAGGTTCCGACGCTCCTCTACCGCGAGCGCTTCGTGAGGCAGGCGGCGGAACCGTTTTTCGCGCTGGACCTTCGGGCCGGGGTCGGCGCCGTCGTGAACCACGCGGCGATCGCCGGATCGTGGCGCGAGCCCCGGGGGTGGCGAGAACGGATCGAGCACCGGTTCTCCTCCACGCGCGTCCTGGCCGGCGCCGGCAAGTTCACGTTCCTGAAGCTTCGAAGGCGCGGGTGAAGGAATCCCGGAGTCCCACGCGACCCTCGCGGCACCCCGAGCCATGAAAGAGGCCCTCAAACGGCTGATCTTCGGAGCGCACCGGATATCGCAGTGGTGCGCCGTCGGCGTCCAGGACCCTTCCCGTCTCTTTCGCCTCTCCCTCGAAGACGGGACGCTCTCCGTCGACGTGACCGAGACGAGCTCGGTGGCCGCCTTGCGGCCCGTGACGTTGGCGATCCGCACCGGGGACCGAATTCCCCGGTACGCCCTCGAGAGCAGCCGGTTCGTCCTGAAGGTACGCCCCTCGGCGGCCGACGACTGGGTGGGCGAGATCACTCTTCGTTACCTGAGGGACGTGAGGACGGACGTGGCGGGAATCTCCCTCTTCACGGTCGCTTCTCACCGGAACCGCTCCCTTCCGCCGGTGACCTATCTCCGCTTCCGCCTCCGGCAGCGGTGGGAGATTTTCCGTGACAAGACGCCCTACAACTTCCGGATGATCCCCTCGGAACTCTTTGCGCTCTACGTCTTCTACTACGTCCCCCGGCCGGTCTATCTCGTTTCCGTGGCGTTCGAGGGGGCGTCCAACATCTTCCCGATGGACCTCGTCGGCCGAATGGGGGACGACCTGTTCCTTCTGGCCCTGCGGAGCACGAGCCCCGCGATCCGGCTCATGACGGGCTCGAAGCGCCTCGCGCTGACGGCCGTGCCGTTCGAGGAGAAGGACGTGGCCTACCGGCTCGGTACGCACCACAAGAAGGAGACGATCGACTGGGACACGCTTCCCTTTCGAGGGATCCCGTCCCCTCACTTCGGCCTTCAGGTCCCGGCCTCGGCGCTCGGCCTTCGCGAGGTCGAGGTCGTGACGACCGACGTGGTGAGCACCCACGTTCTCTTCGTCACGAGGATCGTCCGCGACGAGAGGTGGCGGGAGGGCCGGCAGCTCTGCCACATCCCCGGCATCCTGCGCGAGGTCCTCACGGGCGCCTCCCCGTCCCTGGCCGCGGGCCACGAAATCGACGGGCTTTCATGACCCGCGCATCAGCTCCCGGGACCTCCGGAAGACCTCGTCGACGCTGACCCGCATCAGACAGAGAAGGTCTTCCCGGCCGCAGACGGGCTGCAGACAGGCGCCGCATTCGAGATCCTCACTGTAGAAGCCTGCGGCGTTCGGCCCTTCCGGACGGCTCCACGAGGAGCGGCTCGAGCCGAAGAGGGCCAGAGTCGGCACGCCCTGCACCCAGGCGAGGTGCATCAGTCCCGAATCGTCACTGACGACGAGCGACGCCAGAGACATGACGGCGAGCGCGACGGCCGGGGTCGTGGCGCCCGCAAGATCAAGAAGACTCTCCCCCAGGGCCTCGCGCAGCGCGACGAAGCGTGGCGGCACGGGGGTGGCGGCGAGCGACATGAGCTGGCACCCCTCTCGTTCGAGGCGGCGCCCGAGCTCCACGTAGCGCTCGAGGGGCCATTGCTTCGTCTTCCACCCTCCGGCCGGATTGAGGCAGACGAGGGGCCGCGCCTCATCCCGTCCGGCTCCCGCGAGAAGCTCGCGCGCCTCGGCGAGCGGCCCCGGCTTCACGTGCGATGCGAGCACGGGATCGAGTCGTCCCAGGCCGATCCACTCGGCCGCATCGAGGTACCGTGTCAGCGCGGTCCGGGGCGCGTGCCGGTCGAAGCCGACCCAGGCTCCGGGCGCGAGAAGCCGCGTCAGGAAGCGCGACCAGCGGTTGCGCTGAAGGTCGAGGACGGCCGGGACGCGGTGCCGTCGCAGCGCGAGCGCGACGCGGAGGATGGAAAGTCCCTTGGGGATCTTCGGGCGGCGCGCGTCGATCGAAAAGACGGAGTCGACGTCCCGGTGGGCGGCGAAGAGCTCCCGGGAGCGGACATCGGTCACGACGTCGATTCGGGCTTCCGGGAGTCGGCGCCGAAGCGCGGCGATCAGCGGCAACGTGATGGCCGTGTCGCCGAACGCGTGAAGGCGGATGACGACGAGCCGCCCCGGATCCGACGTCCCCGCGAGCGGAACGCCGATCAGTCCGTCGGGGCTGAAGGGAGGGACGGGGAACGGCCCGGACATCGCGGGGAATGCTACGCGCGCAGGCCGCGGATTGTTACGATGGTGCGTGCGCGTGGCGCTCGTCGTGCCGGGGGGCGTGGACCGGAGCGGGCAGCAGCGCGTCATCCCGGCTCTGCTCTGGCTGATCGAGAGGCTCGCCCGTCGGCACACGGTGCACGTCTTCGCGCTCTCGCAGGAGGCAGAGCCGGGGGACTACCCTCTCCTCGGCGCCCACGTCCACAACCTCGGCATGCCCTCCCGCTCGGCGTGGCCGGGGCAGGCGCTGCTGCTCGCCGGGCGGAGGCTCCTTCGTGGAGTCGCGCGGCACGGCCCCTTCGATGTCGTTCACGCCTTCTGGGCGAACAATCCGGGCTTTCTCGCCGCGCTGGCGGCGCGCCGCCGGCACCTGCCCCTCGTGGTGAGCCTCGGCGGAGGGGAACTCGTGGCCCTCAGCGACATCCAGTACGGCTCCCAGCTCCTCGCCCGGGAGAGGCTGAAGGTCCGGTGGACCCTGCGCAGCGCCTCGCGCGTCACGGTCGCCAGCGGCCCCATGGACGAGCTCGCACGCCGCCACGGCGCGACGCCGCAGATCGTCCCTCTCGGCGTCGACGGCGCCTTCTTCGCCGAGTCGACCCCGGGCGGTCCTCCCTTCCGGCTCCTCCACGTCGGAAGCCTCAATCGCGTCAAGGACCAGGCGACTCTTCTTCGCGCCCTCCGCCGGGTCGTCGACCGCGGCGAAGACGTTCACCTCGACGTCGTCGGCGAGGACACGCTCGACGGCTCCGTGCAATCGCTCTGCGCCGCTCTTGGTCTCGTGTCTCGCGTGACGTTCCACGGGTTCCTTCCGAGCGCCCGGACGCAGCCGCTGTACCGCCTCGCGCACCTCTTCGTTCTGAGCTCCCGTCACGAGGCGGGCCCGCTCGTCGTTCTGGAAGCCGCCGCGTCCGGGGTACCGACGGTCGGGACCGCCGTGGGACACGTCCGGGACTTCGCCCCGGACCGCGCCCTCGCCGTCGCCGTCGGCGACGACGGCGCCCTCGCCGAGGGCGTCCTCTCCCTCCTCCGCGACGAGCCGCGGCGACGGGCCATGGGTGCGGCGGCCCGGCGCCAGGCCCGCGAGCACGACGCCGACGCGACCGCCGCCGCGTTCGAGGAGATCTACCGTCAGGCCGTCGGAGCCCCGTGAGCGCCGGCGAGAAAACGCCGGATCCGCCGCGCACCGGCCGAAAATTCCCACGAGTCCCTCACGGCCCGCGCCAGCGCGCGCGGATGCCGAAGAAACGATCGCCAGAACGCGGACCGCGAGATCGGAAGCCCGAATCGCGAGCCGCCGGGGAACAGGTCGTCGTGCAGCCGGGCAAGCGCGAAGCAGCCCAGTATTCCGCGGCGGAAATAGGAATCGAGGAGGGCCATTCGCGCGAGCACGCGCGGGCCGACCCAGCCGCCGATCAAGCGGGTGTTCGTGATGGCATCGAACCGGACGAATTGCCCTTGCTTCTCGAGGTTCAGGAGCTTCAAGGTGAAGCCCGCCGCTTGAACCGCCCGCGTCGCCAGGTCAGCCGTGTCGTGTCCGCGGAAGCGCCCGGGGGCGCCGCCGGCGGTCTCGTCCTCCCGGAACGGGAAGAAGCCGTCCGGCACCGCGCGCAGGGCCTCGCGATAGGCCGCGACGCGCATGACGACTGCGAACGTCCCGTGGCTGGCCGTCGCCGTGCGCGAGACGCAGGAAACGGCCGCGACGTTCGGATCCTCCAGCTCGCGAAGGACGTGCCTCCACGGGTCCCGCGAGACCCAGAAGACGTCCGTGTCGACGAAGGCCAGAAAGGGCGTCGTCGCGCGGGCCAGGGCGTCGTTGTAGGCCTCGTGGAAGTCCCGGCACGCGGGAGATCGCATCAGCAGCGTCACGCCTTCGAGCCGTTCCCCGGAGAGATTCCTCTCCTCGGAGTCGTCGAAGACCTGCAGGTCCGCGTCGTCCGGCGGGACGGCCCGGGCGATGCTGGCGCGCCAGACCCGCACGAGATCCGGATAGACCGACGCCGTGTGGATCGTGACGCGACGCCTGCCGTCTGCCGCCGGCGCCGGAGACGCGGGAGGGGGCTGCAGAGGAGCGGTCGTGCGGGGAGACCAATCGCGCGGGCGGTAGCGCCCGTCCTCTCCGAAGCCGTTGTGCCAGAAGCCTCCGGCCCACGTCCCTCCCTTCCAGTGACTCGACCAGAAGACGCCGCCGCAAAACGTGCCCGACTTAAAGACGCCTCCGAGCATGACGCCCGACTCGAAGACCCCGCCGTCCCACTCGCACTCGAACAGGACGGCGCCCCGGTTCACCGTCGCGGGGCCGAAGCGCTCATGGATCCGAAGTTCGCCGGGCCGAAGTACCCGCCCTCGATCCGCGTCCTCCCGGTGGCGCGGCCGCCCGAGGAGACGGCCCGCCCGCCTCACGAAGAGGCGGAGCCACGCGGCGGCGAGCCTCGGGCCGGAGGCTTCGGGCGCCACGTTGACCTTCACCTCTTCGGGGGGCGGAAAGACGGACCGGAGGAGGAAGCGGGCCTTGGCCACGGGAGACTCGATGAGGGACAGCCCCCTCGCCGTCCCCCCTTCGGAGGGACGGGTTCCTCGAAGCGCCGGAACTTCCGACGCCCGATCGAGCAGCGCCTTCGGCACGTCGCGCCGCAGCGCATCGAGAAATTCCGGAGCGAAGCTCCCCGGGAAGAGCTTCTCGATGACGTGGGCCGCACAGGCGACCGGCGCCAGACCGGCTCGCCGGTCGGCGTCGGAGAGCACGATCTGGAGAGGACCCGCCGGACGGGAGAGGAGTCGAAAGTCGTGAGCCTGAATGCCCCGAATCCCGAGCGCAGCAAAGTCCTCGGTCGCGTGGACGAGGAGATGCCTCCGGAGCGCGTTTCCGGTCGAAAGGAGACCGCGTATCCCCTCGCGTTCGAAGGGCTCCGCCGATGCGAGGAGCTCCTGCGTCAGATCGTAGGCTCTTCCGAGAACGGGGATCCGGAGGGCATAGTGGAGTTCGATCCGGATCGGATTTTCGGGGTCGGAGCACCCGGGGCGCACGACCTGCTCCCCTTTTCGGGCGAGAACGCGATGGCGCCGGGTGTCGAAGAGCCCCGTCCAGCCGAGAAGCGCGAGCGCGCGCGCCGCCTCATCCATCCGCCCGGGGTCGGCGAGGAGGAGATCGATATCCCCCATCGGGCGGTGCCCCGGGTCGGCCGTCCCCGCGAGGAGAAGAGCCGCTCCCTTGAGGGTGACGGCCTCGATCCCCTCGTGGAAGAGCGCCGACGAGACGTGGCCGTAGACCTCGAGCAGCTTCCCGCCCCGCGCCGCCGACTGCCGGGCCTCGAACCGATGGAACTCCGCCAGCTCCGGCGGGAGCTCCTCGAGGTCCGGGAGGGTGGCGATCCGCGGGGCGACGCCCTGAAACGCGGAGGCGAAGGCCGCCAGCTCGACCGCGGAGGCTGCGGGCCGACGTCCGAGCGCCTCGAGAAGCGGGGCGGCCGTCTCCCGCGAGAGGGCGGCGACCGCCGCTTCGGAGAACCGCCCGAAGCCCGGCTCGCGAGAGAGTCTTTCCCAGTCGAAGCCGCGCGCGCCGAGCATCGCCCGGAAAGGTCAGCGCACCGGCGCCCTCGGCGCGAGGAACCGGTCGTAAAGGAGCATCAGGGCCGTCGAGACGAAGCCAATGCCGGCAATCCAGAGCCACATCATCTCCGGGTGGCCGGTCCCCCCCGCCTTGAAGGGGTTGACGTAATGCTCCACGAGCGGCCCGGCGATGGCGCCGGCGACGAAGGTGCCGATGGCGATCGGCAGGAAGGCGAAGCCCATGTACGTCCCGACCTGCTCCGGCGGGGCGAGGTTGGCCACGTACTCGTAGTAGCGCGGGGACTGGAGCCCCTCGCCGAGGGCGAAGAGCATGATGCCGGCGATCGTGACGGAGAGCGTCGGCGAGGAGGCCAGGACGAGCCAGCAGACGCTCGCCAGAAGGAACCCGATCGTCATCGCGCGGATCGGCTTGAGCTTCTTGGCGAACGCCGTGATGGGGATCGTGACGAGGATGATCGCCCAGGCGTCGACGGTCTCGATCAGCTCGAAGCGCGGGAACTTCAGGACGTCGCGGACGTAGAACGGCAGCGAGTAGAAGACCTGCCAGAACATCGCCCAGAAGCCGGAGAAGATGACGAGAAAGGTCATGAAGCGCAGGTTCCCGAAGACCCGGACCATGTCGAGGAGAACCCCGGCCATCGACTTCGGCGGCGCGGCGTCGGGGGGACGGGGCGGCTCCCGGAAGAAGAGCAGGGTCGCCACGAAGAGGCAGAAGCTCGTGGCCGACGACATGACGAGGACCCACGCGATCCCCACGTTCTCCCTCACCGGGATGGCGAGGATCGGACCGACGGCGCCGCCGATGTTCACCAGCGTGTAGTAGATCGAGTAACCGAAGGCCTTGGTCTGGTCGGTCGTGGTCCGGGCGACCGTCCCGACGACGCACGGCTTGATCAGCGACCCGCCGACCGCCGTGACGACGAGGGCGAGGAGCGTGTAGGTCTTCGGCCCCCCGAAGGCCTCAACGAGCGGGGCGCTGGCGGGGAGGCCCGCCAGCCCGATGAGAAGGTAGCCCGCCGAGAAGATCGCGAAGCAGGTCATCAGGCTCCGCCGGAAGCCGAACCGGTCGACGACGGTCCCGGCCAGCGGCGGCAGGAGGTAGAGCAGCGTGTTGAAGACGCTCCCCGCCAGGAGCCCCGCCGTCGTCGGTCCGAGGCCGATGCCGTCCGCGATGTAGACGGCCAGGACCGCCTTCGACGCGTAGTAGGCAAAGCGCTCGAAGAGCTCGAGGGTGTTGGCGATCCAGAAGGTCTTCGAGAAGCCGGACTTCAGTTCGGCGAGCCGTGCGGCGAGATCCAAGCGGTCTCCTTCATGTCGGCGACGCCCGGGATCTTCCGGGGCGCCGCGGGCCGCGTCAACCGCCCGCCGCCTCCCGAGGAGGCCTCAGCGGCGCTCGCGGCCGACCAGCCAGCCGACGAGAAGGCCGACGACGAGGGCTCCGATCGCCATCACGAAAGCGTTCTCGCGGCCCGCCCGGTCCACCGTCCGCCAGCGCCGCTGCAGCTCCCTCCGGACCTTCCGGCCGCGGGCCTGGGCGCTCTCCAGGGCCTCCTCGACGCGGTCGGCGATGACCTCCGCCAGCTCGCCGCCGCGCCCTTCGGCGTCCTTCAACCCGTCGCGAACCGATCCGAGAATGTCACGTCCCATGGAAAACCTCTCGGAAAGCATCTTACGCCCTCCCTTCCGATAGACTTCGCCCGCTCTGGACGCGCGCGACCTTCTGACCGAGCTGTATCGCGCCGCCGTCGCCGCCGTCGAGCCGGGCCGGCTCGTCCGCGAGGCCGTCGGGCGGCGCGGGGACGCTCTCCGCGTCCGGTCTCTCTCGTCGCGGACTCAGCGGGAGTTCGTCTTCGTCCCCGCGCGGGTCGCCGTCCTCTCGGTCGGGAAGGCCGCCATGCCCATGGCCCGGGCGGCGCACGACGCTCTCGGCTCGCGGATCGACGAGATGATCGTCGTGGCGCCGTCGTACGAGCCCGGGGCCGGCCTGCCGCCGGGCGCGCGCCTCATCCGCGCGGGACACCCGGTTCCTGACGAAGGAAGTCTCGCCGCGGGCGCAGCGGCGCTCTCGCTCGCGGCGAAAGTCCGGCCGGACGATCTCCTGATGGTCCTCCTCTCGGGGGGGGGCTCCAGCCTGATGGTCGCGCCCGCGGAGGGACTCTCCCTCGCCGACAAGGTGCGGGCGATCACCCTCCTGATGGCCGCCGGGGCCCCGATCGGCGAGATCAACGCCGTCCGGGGCGCCCTGTCGCGCGTGAAGGCGGGACGGCTCTCGGCCGCCTGCGGCGGCGCCGAAGTCGTCACGCTCGTCCTCTCGGACCTCGGCGACGACGGCTGGCACCTCGTCGCCTCGGGGCCGACGCTCGGGATCCGGCCCTCCCCGGGCGCCGCGCTCGCGATCCTCGACCGTTACCGGGTCACGCCCCTTCTTCCGCCGGCCGTCCGGGCCCTCCTGGCCCTGCCACCCCTCCCCTCCTCCGGACGCCCGCCCGGAGTGCGCTGGAGCGTCCTCCTCGCCGACATCCGGACGGCGCTCGAGGGGGCCCGGCTTTGCGCCCTCCGGCTCGGCGCCGACGCCCGCGTCGTTCCGGAGCTCCTCTCGGGCGAGGCGCGCAGCGCCGCCCGGCGCCTCGCGGTCGCCGGCGCCTCGGCGGGACACCTGTGGCGGCGCGGCAGCGGCCGTCCCCTCGTCACGCTCTTCGGCGGCGAGACCACCGTCACCGTAAAAGGGCCGGGACATGGCGGCCGCAACCGGGAGCTGGCCCTCGCGACGGCCCTGCACCTGCGCGGCGCCACGGGCGCCTCGGCGCTCGTGGCCGGCACCGACGGCGTGGACCACGAGAGCGACGCCGCGGGCGCCTTCGTCGACGACACGACGGTCGACCGCGCCGAGGCCGCCGGGCTCGACCCGTGGAAGGCGCTCAGGGACAACGATACGGGCCCGTTCTTCGCCGCCCTCTCCGACGCGTTCTCTCCCGGTCCGACCGGAACGAACGTCGGCGACGTCGCCTTCGTCCTCGCCCCCGGCCGGGACGCCGGGACGGCGGGGGACTAAGATAGCCGTCCGACTCCCATGACGGCGTTTCTGATCGTCGAAGACGGCGGAGGGAAGAAACACGAGATCGTCGGACGCGCCGTCATCGGCCGCGACGCGGACTGCGAGATCCAGCTCCTGAACCTCTCCGTCTCCCGCAAGCACGCGGAGATCCAAGAGACCGCCTCCGGCTGGGCCCTGAAGGACCTCGCCAGCGTGAACGGGACCTTTCTCCGGGGAAAGAAGATCCACGACTCCGTTCTCCAGGGCGGCGACGAGCTCCGCTTCGGGGACGTCAAGGCCGTCTTCCGCGTCGAGGAGAGACGGGCCGAGGTCAGCGGCACCGGAAAGCTCCTGCAGACGCTCTCGGTCAAGCCGGTGCGCCGGGCGCGTCCGGTGGCGGTCGTCGTCGTCACGCTGGTCGGCATCGCCCTTCTCGTCGCGGCGACCGTCTGGTCGAGGCAGTGCGGCGGAGGCCACAAGGCGCCCGCCGCCGTCACCGACGCGCCCCGCTGAGGCGGCGGTCGCGGGGCGCTTCTATCTCGGCGCCACCTCGAGCCGCCGGTCGAGCCGGAACGTCCCGACGCCCGCGGGCGTGAGGATCAGGAGGGCGCCGGCGTAGCCGGGGACGAGGAGCTCTCCTTCGGGCATCCAGGCCTTCACCTCGAGCGAGAGCTGCTCGGGCGACAGGAGCAGATTGCCGCCCTCGTCGGCGCGCTTCCTCTCGCGAAGCCGCGCGAGCGTCCCGCGCCATCCCTCCTCGCCCCCGGGCGGCGCCGGAACGAGGACGCTCCCTTTCGCCCTGATCTCCTCCTTTCCCCTGAAGGTCGAGAGATCGCCCATCTCCACGACGCCGGGATGCCCGCTCCCCGCCGGCCCGCCGAAAGAACGCGGGCGGAGGAGGGCCACGTCGGCGAGGTACGGGGGAAGGCCGCTGCCGTTCGCAACGCGCGCCTCCCGGACGAGGACGTCGAAGAGCCCTTCGCGCACGAGGGCCGGGATCGCGTCGTACGCCTTCGGATCCACCTCC
Organism: Thermoanaerobaculia bacterium; assembly: GCA_035519355.1. Taxonomy (GTDB): domain Bacteria; phylum Acidobacteriota; class Thermoanaerobaculia; order UBA5066; family UBA5066; genus DAOMFB01. The sequence goes on from DATIWM010000232.1 coordinate 35,831, forward strand.
GCGAGCGAGCCGTCGGCCAGCGCCTGGAGCGAGCGGAGGATCGCGACGAAGTTGAGACGGACGAGCGTCCCCGCCTCGTCGGGCGCACCGGCCCCGCCCGTCTCGATCAGCAGCGTCGCCGTTCCCCAGCGCGTCATCGCGTCCCCGAACGCGCGCGCCGTGTAGTCCGCGTCGTACCGGGCGATCTTTCCGGCGGCCCAGGGCGCCAGGTCGTCGCGCAGGAAGACGGCGAGCCGCTTCGTCGTCCGTCGCCCCTCGTTTTCGGTCAGCGCCTCGTCGAACGGCACGGAGAGAACCGCGAGCGCCACCTGCTCCCCGTTCTTTCCGGCGAGCGTCAGCGGTTCCTGGTTGTGGAGGTTGTAGCCGACCGCCGGCTGGAAGCGATCCCGGACGTTCTTGAGGTAGCGCCCTTCCGGCGTCTGGAGCCGGAGCGCGTCGCGGTTGATGTCGATCCCCTGGGCGTTCCGCCGGGTCGCCCGCTCCGCCCCGTCCGGATTCAGCATCGGAAGGAGGTAGAGCGTCACGCCCGAAAGGAGGCGCTTCACCGCCCCGCTCCCCCGGTTCTTCCCGAGATAGGCGAGGACGTCGAGCAGAGCGCTCGTCGCGGTCGGCTCGTCGCCGTGCATCTGCGACCAGAGGAGGACGCCCAAGGGGCCGCTCCCGAGCGAGAGGACCGTGAGCTTCCGCCCCTCGCCCGAGCGTCCCTCGTCCACGACGGTGAAGAGGCCGGGATAGTCCCGCCCCAGCGTGTCGAGGACGGCCTGAAGCCGGGCGCTCCGGAGCGACCAGGGGTCGGACGGCGAGACGCGCACCGACGGCCAGGCCGTCCAGAGTCCGGCCGCGGTGAAGCTCTCGGGCGGCGCGGCGGCCAGGGGGAACGCCCTGCCCAGGAGCGCGATGGAGAACGCGGCGAGGAGCTGTTTCATCACACCTCTGACATTCCGGGCATCGATCGGACAGTCCGATTCTCCGTCAGCCGCCCGCCGGGAGGCGGGCCATAATCTCCGTAAACGCGCATGGCGCTTTCCAGTGGGTCACGCCTCGGCCCGTACGAGATTCTGGCCACGCTCGGGGCGGGCGGCATGGGCGAGGTCTGGAGGGCCCGGGACACGCGCCTCGGACGCGAAGTGGCCCTGAAGGTCCTCCCCGAGGCTTTCGTCGACGACCGCGAGCGGATCTCGCGCTTTCAGCGCGAGGCGCAGCTCCTCGCCGCCTTCAACCACCCGAACATCGCCGCGATCTACAGCTTCGAGAACGTGGAGGGGATGCAGCTCCTCGTCATGGAGATGGTGCCGGGCGAGACGCTCAAGCAGCTTCTCGCGGGCGGTCCGCTCGGCGTGTCGCGCGCACTCGCCGTCGCGCGGCAGGTGGCCGAGGCCCTCGACGCGGCGCACGGCAAGGGGATTCTCCACCGCGACCTGAAGCCCGCCAACGTGAAGGTCACCCCCGAGGGAAAGGTCAAGCTCCTCGATTTCGGCCTCGCCAAGGCCTTCGCCCCCGGGCCGAATGCGTCCGACATCTCCGAGTTCCCCACGCTCGACACGGGCGCCACGCGGCAGGGGATGGTGCTCGGGACCGCTCCGTACATGAGCCCCGAACAGGCTCGCGGCAGGCCGCTCGACTGGCGAACCGACGTCTGGGCGTTCGGATGCCTCCTCTACGAGATGCTCGCGGGAAAGAGGGCGTTCACCGGGGAGTCGCCGTCGGACATCCTCGTAGCCATCCTCGACAAGGCACCCGATTTCGCGGCCCTTCCCCTCGACACGCCGCCGCAGATCCTGGACCTCATTCACGAATGCCTCGCGAAGAACCGCGATGAACGGACCCCCGACCTCGCCCACGCCCGCCAGGCCATCGACGCCGTCCTGGAAGGTCGCACCACGTTCGTTCCCTCGAGCGGCGCTTCGATGTCGGCCCGGATCCGTCGCCGGCCCGGCCTGTACGCGACGACGGGCGCCCTCGCGGCCGTCGCCGCCGCGGCCCTTCTCTACCTGACGTTCAAGGGACGGGACACGACGGCCCTGCCGGCCTCGAAACTCCTCGCCATCCTCCCCGCCACCGACCTCACGGGCCGCCAGGACGGCCGCCAGCTCTGCGACGGCGTGTCGTTCAGCCTCGGCGTGAAGCTTCAGAACGTTCCGGGGCTGGCCGTCATGCGCCCCTCCGGTCCGGCGATGCTCAAGGAGACCGACCCGTCGAAGTGGGCACGCGACACGGGAGCCAACCTCCTCCTCCAGCCCGCCGTCCGCCAGATGGGAGACCAGCGCCAGCTCTCGTTCTCCGTCTCCCTCGCCGGCTCGCCGGTCCAGATCGCCGCCGACGAGGTGACAGGGCCGGCCTCCGACCACTTCCGTCTCGAGGAGCAGCTGACCCGGAAGCTCATCTCGGCCCTGCAGGTCCATCTGGCCGGCGGCGTCTCCGCTGCGACCCCCGCCTCTCCGGCCGTATCGCCCGGCCCCGCGCAGACCGACTACGTCGTGGCGCTCGGCTACCTCGAGCGGTACGACGACAGGGATTCCGTCGACAAGGCGATCGACCTTCTCTCGAAAATTCCCGGCGGGCAGAACTCCGCCCTCGTGCAGGCGACGCTCGGGCGCGCCTACCTCGCGTCGTACGACCTCTCCCAGGACGTGTCCACGGCCGAACTCGCCAAGAAGACCGCCGAGCGCGCCATCGCGCTCGATCCGAGGCTGCCCGAAGCCCAGGTCACGCTCGGCCGGATCCTGACGGCGACCGGCGAGCCGGAAAAAGCGGTCGACCTCGTCCGGAAGGCACTCGAGAAACGGCCGGACGACGCGGAAGGCGTTCGCGCGCTGGCTTTTGCGCTGAACAAGGCCGGACGGCTCGCCGAGGCGGAAAGCGCTTTCCGGCGGGTCGTCGAGCTGAAACCGCGGGCCTGGAGCGCCTACAGCGCGCTCGGTTATTTCTATTTCAACGCTCATCAGCTTCAAAAGGCGATCGACGCGTACCAACGGGGGATCGAGCTGAATCCGGACGTCGCGCGTCTTTACGACAATCTCGGGGCCGCGTACATGCGCAGCCGTCGATACGGCGAAGCCGAGAAGGCTTTTCAGCGCTCGAACGACATCGCGCCGCAGCCGACCGGTCTCTGCAATCTCGGAACGCTCTACTACATCCAGGGGAGATACCGGGAGGCGGCTGACGCCTTCAGCCGGGCCGTCCGGCTCAACCCGCTCGACTACTGGAACCACAAGTCCCTGGCGGACGCCCTTTTCCGCCTGCCGGCCGAGAGCGGCCGGGCGAAGGGCGAGTTCGAGGAAGCGATCCGTCTCGCCCGCGAAACTCTCCGCGTCGATCCGAAGAGCGGCGAGGCCTATGCGGCCATCGGGGCCGCGCTGGCGAAGACGAAGGGCCCGGCTTCCGGCCTCGACGAGATTCGCCGGGCGCTCTCCCTCGAGCCCGACAACCCCGTGGTCCTGCAGTGCGCGGCCCTCGTCTACGCCTCCGCCGGAAAGGCGGACGAGGCCCTCGATGCGATCGATCGAGCTCTCACGGACGGACTCAGTATCGACGAGATCGAGACCGAGCCCGATTTCGCTCCTCTTCATACCGACAGCCGATTCCGAATCATCCTGGAAAAGCACCGGAGCCGAAAGGAGACATCATGACCGAAAACCGGACTCCGTTCCCGAAGCTGGCCGTATTTGCCGTCGCCGGATTGATCGTTGGATACCTTCTTGCTGGCCTTCTGAAACCATCGGCGCCGGTTCAACCCTCTGAAAATGAGAGAAGTAAAGAGCGAATTGCAACGATCCAGCTCGTTCAGGATCCGAGCGGACAGATCACCGGGATTCTCGATCCGGTTTCAGACGACCAGCAGTCGCAGGGGCGAGAAATAGCACTCAGTAGGAATGGTGGCCACTATGCGCATTGGGTGACGAATCCGCCGTGGGTAGACGTCACGCTCGAGATCGGTATCAAGAAGGATTCCGAGAATCCCTTCTCCGGACCCTTCGAGAAACACGGCAGACATCTCTTCTCCGCGAAAGTCCGACCTGACGCCGCGTTGGGGTCGCAGTACAAGTACTGGGTGAAGGTCCACGACAACAAGACCGGAATGGACTGGCCTCTCGACCCGATCATCCGCGTCGTTCCCTGAGCCGCCGCCGTCCGCCGGTCAGTTTCGCGGCGCAGAAGCGGCTCCCTCGGCGGGCGCCGTCGAGAGCCGGATCACGGCGGTCCCGTCGGGGGACGGAATCACGACGCCGAGTCCCTGCTCCTGGAGGCTGCGGCCCGACTCGACGCCGCGGCCGAGGCCGCCAGCCAGCGTTCCGGCCCCCCGGCCGCCTTCGCAGACGATGTCGATCGTCGCGGCGGCCGGAAGGCCGCGAGGGAAGAGCGTCGATTCGGGCGGCGTGTCCTGTCCCCGGAAGGCCAGGAGGACTCCTTCGCCCCGCTCGGCGTCCCAGCTCAGGATGCCGTCCCATCCGTTCCAGGCGGGAGGGCCGAGGACGTGGGTGACCGTGCCGTCGCGAAGGACCGGCCGAAGCTCCTTAAAGAGGGCGATCGCGTCCCGCGCCGCCGCCGTCGTCGCGTCGTCCCACGCTGTGGGAGAGCCCATGAGAAGCAGAGGTCCTCCCGGGAGCCCGCTGGTAAAGCGGTAAGCGGGGGGCGTGCCGTCGTCTCCGATGTACTTTCCGGCGTAGCGCGGCGGGAGGACGTACGTGGCTCCGTAGGCGCCCCGCCGGCCGGTCACGGCGCTGTTCAAGTCGGAGGTGTTCGACGTGTCGTGCCGCCGGACCATCCCGAAGTCGATCATGCTGCCGCCGTTCCAGCAGTTCTCGATGACGAGCTTCGGGTGTCGTCGCCGGATTTCGTCGAGGATGGCGTAGTAACCCGCCGTCGTGGCCCATTCGCCGTCCCCGGCCTGGTGACCGTGGGATTCGCTGGTGCACGGGGCGATGACGGCGAAGTCGTGGAGAAGCCAGTCGACCCCGTACTCCGTCACGACGCGGTCGATCTCCGAGATCACCCAGGAGCGGACGTCCGGATTTCCGAGACAGAGGACGACGGTGCCGAAGTCGCCCGGAAGGGGCTGGCCGCCGGCCGTCGCCACCCAGTCGGGGTGCGTCCGGACGACTTCGGTCCGGGGGTCGGCCACGCCGAACGCCATCCAGAGTCCGAACCTCAGGCCGCGCGCGTGGGCGCGATCCGAG
>DATIWM010000233.1:0-2013 GCA_035519355.1 Thermoanaerobaculia bacterium
ACTCGCGCTCGGCCTCGCGGAACTGGTTCTTCCGCCGAAGGACCGCCGCGAGGTTGGCGTGGACCACCTCGCGGTCGGGTGCGGCGACAACCGCCTTCATGAGCGGCTCGAGGGCGGCGTCGGTCTTCTTCGCGGCCAAGAGGACGGCCGCGTACTCGGTCAGGACCGAGGCGTCGTTCGGCAGCGCCTCGGCGGCGGCGGCGAAGACCTGCGCGGCGCGCTCGAGGTCGCCCTCCGCGCGGATCTTGCGGCCGAGCGCCACCATCCGGTCGCGGTTCGCCGGGTTGACTTCGGTGGCCCGCCGGAGGCAGTCGAGCGCGTTTTTCCAGTCCTTCTCGGCGGTGTAGTAGTCATAGAGCAGCAGGAGCGTCGCCTCGTTCTTCTCGTTGTACTTCAGGGACTGCCTGAAGAGGGCCTCGGCCATGCTCTTTTCGCCCCGCTGGAGGTTCACCTCCGCGAGGAGGCGGTAGGCCTCGCTGGAGTTCGGCTCCAGCTCCAGCTGGCGGTTGGCCGCCGCCATGGCGTTCATCGGGTCGCCCCGCTGGAGGGCCTGCCGGCCGATCGCGAGGTAGTCGACCGGCACGGCACCGGGCCGTTGGGCCGGCGCGGCGGAGGCCGGGGACGCGGACGGGGCCGGAGGGAGGGCTTTCGCCGGCGGCGGGGCGGAAGGCGTCGCGGCGGGTGCGGCCGGGGGCACCGTTCCGGGCGCGCCGGGCGCCGCGAGTCCCGCGGCGGAGCGGACGCGCGCGGCATCGGCGAAGCGCCCTTTGGCCTCCATCGCCGCCGCGAGCGTCTCGGACCCGTCACGCCCCAGCTTCTCGGCCGGGACGTTGTACGTGAGGTCGTGAATGACTTCGTCGTACTCCCCGGCCTTCAGCCGTTCCTTGGCCATCCGGAGCGTCTCGACGACGTCGACGGCCGGTGCGGAGGCCGCGCCTCTCGAGGCCGCCCGAACCTCGTCCACCAGCTTCATGAAGTCGGGCGAGAAGAAGTCGGGGATGACCTCGATGTCGGGGTTCAACGTGAAGACGGACTTCAGGGCGTCGCGGGCTTCCTTCGGGTTCCGGCCGTTGAAGTGCGACCAGGCTTCCTGGAGGTGCATCCGCGCGCGGCGCGTTCCGTCGGCCGAGGCCTCGGCGGCCAGCTCGAACTTCACGGCGGCCTGCTTGAAGTGCCCCTGGTTGAACTCCTTCTTGGCCTCGCGCTCGTAGGAGTCCGACGCTTCCTGTCCCGAGGCCGCCGACGCGGCGAGGACGAGGGTCGCCGCCAGAGCGGAGAGGAAGCTCCGGGACATCTGCCGATTGTAGACGCGCGGCCCTTTCGGGGGATCAGGGCCTCTTCTTCAGCCGGAAGAACGCCTTGGTCGACTCCAGCTCGCTCACCACTCGGGAATCCGTCGCCGGCTCGAATCCGGGAAGGCTGACCTCGATGGTGTGGGTCCCGACCGGAAAGGGCTTCTTGAACGGCGTCGTGCCGACGGCGGTGCCGCCGATCCGGATCTCGGCCCCCGGCGGGTCCGATCCGATGTCGAGAATTCCCCAGGGCGGGAAGTTGACCCGGATGCTCGGCGGTGCGACACCGGAGCGGACCACGAACGGCTCGGTCTGGCTCTGGTAGTTCGGGATCTCGAAAACGGCCACGTGCTTGCCCGGCTTCAGGGAGACCCGCACGGGCGCCGGGAGGCCGCGGTACGAGTTGCCGTCGACCGTGAGCTGCGAGTTCGAGTTGGACTCGAAGGTCACCGTCACCGGCGCGTCCGGATCCCGCGTCGGTGCGGCCGTCGGCGCGGGAGCCGAAGCCGTCGGCGCGGCGGTCGGCGGGGCCGACGTCGGGATGGCCGTGGCCACCGGCGCGGAAGGGACCTCCGGGACGGGCGTCGCGGAAACCGGGCCCGGGGGTCCGACGGATTCCTTCCCGCCCCGGGAGACGAGATAGCCTCCGATCCCGACGGCCAGGAGAAGCGCGGCCGCGGCGGCGAAGATCCCGAGGGCCCGGCTCTTCTCCGGGGCAGGA
>DATIWM010000234.1:0-5334 GCA_035519355.1 Thermoanaerobaculia bacterium
ACGATCGTGCTCACGACGGCGGGCGTCATCCGCGGCCGGGCCGAGGACGGCGAGACGCAGCAGCCGATCACGGCGGGGTCCGTGGGGTGGCGCGTCCCACGGGGTTACCGCGCCGAGAAGCGGGACTTCCGTTCCGATGACGGGACCTTCGAGGTCACCGGAGTGACCCCGGGGAAAGTCGAGGTGACCGCGTCCGCGCCCGGCTATCTCGACGGCAAAGTCACGGGTGTCGAGGTCTCCGAAGGAGAGGTCAAGGAGGGCGTCGTCGTTTCTCTGAAAAAGGGCCGCGCGATCTCCGGGCGCGTGCTCGACCCGGAACGAGGCGGCGGCGTACCGAACGCCACGGTCTCCTGGCGGCGGCCGTCGGACCGGATGGGAGACAGCTTCGCCGTCGGGCCGAACGGAGCCTTCGCGATGTTTCCGAATTCGGCGACGACCGACGCCGAAGGGCGCTTCGAATACGACGCGGTTCCGCCGGAGAAGTTGATCTTCAAGGCTTCGCACCCGGACTTTCTCGACGCCGAGGTGCCGCTCGATGCCTCTTCGGAATCGGCGGTCGAGATCACGCTGTCCCAGGGAGGGTCGATCAAGGGAATCGTTCGGAACCGGGACGGAAGCTCGCCGGTCGCCGGCGCGGAGGTCACACTCCAGGTCTCTGGAGCGACGCCAATGGCGATCTCCGGGGACGAGTCGCAGTCCGACGAAAACGGCGACTTCTCCTTCCGGCACCTGAAGGAGGGTCGGTATCTCCTGACGGCGAGGAGCTCGTCCGGGCGCTCGGCCAAGACGGACGTCGTCTTGAATTCCGGCCAGAACGCGGAAGGCGTCGTTCTCCAGATGTCTTCGGGCACGACGTTGCGCGGGACCGTGACCGGCCTGCCGGTAGAACGCCTGGCGGGCCTGGAGATCGGGGCCTATTCGGACACATTTTCTGGAAGGACGAGCACCGATCCGACGGGGGCCTTCATCGTCTCCGACGTGCCTCCCGGCGTCGTCGTCGTGAGCGCCGCAACGGCGAGGTGGGGCGCCGGCACGCGCTCGGTCTCGAAGAACGTCGACGTCCCCGAGGGGGCGGCGGAAGTGCCCGTCGAAATCGTGTTCTCGGGCACCTCGCGGCTCGAGGTCCGTGTCACCCGGAAAGATCAACCTCTGGCCGGCATCGGACTGAACGTCCGGCCCGACCCCGCAACGACTCCGGGGTCTCAGGTCCTCGGCGAGACGGATGCCGACGGCCGGGCGGTTCTCGAGGGCCTCGAGGACGGTGCTTACATCTTGAGCGGCTCGTCGTTTGGCGGAGGAGGCGGCAGCTTTTTGCGGCAGATCACGGTGTCGGGCGATACGTCCGTCGACGTGGCTCTCGGCCGAGCGTCGATTTCGGGGACGGTGACGGACGCATCCTCCGGCGAACCGCTGGCGGACGCCTCCGTGTCCGCCGAGAACGGCCAGGAGGCCTACCAGTATCAAATGCCGAGCGCGCGGACGGATTCGCAGGGCAACTACTCGCTCGACAACCTCGATCCCGGAGAGTTCCAGGTGACGGCGCGCCGGGATGGCTACAAGCAGAAGACCCTGGCGGTGACGGCGGGCGAGTCGCCGACCCAGCTCTCCTTCAAGCTTTCTCGGGGCGGAGGACTGACGGTTGTGGCCTCCGACGGACTGACGGGCTTGCCGCTTTCCGGGCTGTCGGCCCTGGCCTTCTCCGACTCCGGGACCGTCGCTTTCTCCGGCGCGGTATCGCTCGACGCCGGCGGCACCGGGGAGATCCAGTCCCTCGGCCCCGGGACCTACTCTCTCTACGTCGCCTCAGCGGGATACTCCGTGCGGTCTCTGAGCGACGTCCGGGTGCCTTCGGCTCCTCTCGCCCTGTCACTGACGCCGGGAGGCCGCCTGGAGGCCCGAGCCGGATCTCCGGCTTCGGGGCGAATCGTCGACTCGAACGGACAGCCCTACCTGCTTTCGCTCTGGAGCCTGGACGGCCGCATCGCGATCTCGCCACCCTTATCGGCCTGGGACCACATGGCTCCGGGCTCCTACAACCTCGTGATCGACGGCCCCGAGGGCCGGAAGTCCTTTCCTTTCGCGATGAAGGAAGGAGAGACGACGCGCCTCGAGCTGCCGTAGAAGCTCGCGCGCGTTCGTGGCGACCTGTAACGATTCCGCCCCGGGGGCCGTTCTCCTCCGAGAGTCCCGATGAAAGGCTTCACGCCGCGACGGCTCGCGCTGGCGCTCCTCCTCGCATTTCTGCCTGGTGTCTCCGGGGCGGGCGTCCTTTCGGGCCGCATCCTGAATGTCGAGGGAACCCCGATTTCCGGCGCGCATGTCTCCTGGACGGCCTACCGGAGCGAGGAAGAGACCCTGGCCGACGAGACGGAGGGTGTCGATCCGAAGGTCCTGGGAGAGACCACGTCGGGGGCCGACGGAACGTTTCGCCTGACGGGCTCGGGAGCATTCTCGATTCAGATTCAGAGCCCGGGTCTGCCCGAGGCGTTCCTCCCGGGCCCGTTCGACGCGGCCGACTCGACGGTACTGCCCGACCTCCAGGTCCCCGGCCCGGTGAAGATCGCCGGGAAGGTCGTCGACGAGGCGGGCAAGGCGGTCACCGGCGCCCGTATCCGCGTGCGCTCCGCGGGGCCGCTCTCCGACTCCGACGTCGTCTTCTACGGAGAGGCGAAGTCGGGCGCAGGCGGCGCCTTCTCGATCAACGATGCGCCGGAAGGCTTCCGTTCTCTCGGCGCGAGGGCGGCCGGCTTCGTGCCGCTCGTGCGGCCGGAGCTCGGCGCGGGCGACGAGCGCGTGGTTCTGAAGGCCGGCGGGGCCGTGCGGGGGTCGGTCCTCGACGCGTCCGGCAATCCGGCCGCCGGGGCCGTCGTCACGTCGGGCGAGATCGGCGCACGCACGGACACCGCGGGCCATTTTCGGCTGACGGGCGTCGCCGTCGGGACACGATCCGTGGCAGCGATCTGGAAGGACGAGTACGTCGCGCGCCAGGATGGCGTGAAGGTGCAGGGCGCGACCGCGGCCGAAGTCTCGCTCCGGCTGGCGCGCGCCGCGGCGATCACGGGCACCGTCATCGACGAGCTGACGCGAAAGCCGGTGGCGGGCGCGCGAATCGCCGTCGCGGATCCCGGCCTTCGCTTCAACGGGGCCGCGGTGCGACGCTCGGTTCGATCCGACAGCCGAGGCCGGTTCCAGGCCGGGGGCCTCGAGACCGGCCGCTACACGATCGAGGCGACACACAGCGGCTACGTTCCTTCGTCGATCCCAAACGTCGGTGCGAGCGTCGCAATGCCCGGGACGGCGGCGATCGCGCTCGCGCCCGCCGCCTCGATCAGTGGGCGCGTCCTGGACGGGAAGAAGAAGCCCGTGCCGGGCGCTCGTGTGCAGATCGCTCGACAACCGGGGCTGCGCGGGCTGCTTCGGCGCGGCCCGGGCGGGCCCGGCGCCGGGGCCGATCGGTCTGCCGTGACCGGCCCGGAGGGGCAGTTCCAGCTCCAGGCGCTCCCCGCCGGCCACGACCTGACCGTCGAGGCGACGAAGGCGGGATTTGCGCCGACCCGGCGCTCCGGCATCTCGGTCAAGGCGGGCGAGAAGGTCGCGAACGTCGAGCTGACGCTCACGGCCGGGCTCGGCGGGCGGGGAAGAGTCGTCGACTTGGAAGGCAAGCCCGTTACCGGCGCCGAGATCCGTGCGCAGCGCCGAATGGGACGTGGCGGCGGCGCGGGAGGCGCTGTGCGGTTCCTCGCCGCGAGCGGAAGGGCCGAGGCAAAGCCCGACGCCGTCACGGGCAACGACGGAGCGTTCGCGTTGAACGGGCTCGCGGATGGGGATTACACGCTGACCGTCACCCGCACGGGCTACGCATCCAAGGAGACGAGCGTCACGGTGAAAGGCCCCGAAGAGAGCACCTGGCCTCCGATCGCGCTCGCCCCCGGCGTCGCGGTCGCCGGAACGGTCAAGGACTCGCAGGGCCTTCCGGTGCCGGGCGCCACCGTCTTCGTCCTGGCAGATGTCGGCCGGGCACAGGCGACCGCGACCGCCGGCGACGGCTCCTTCCGTCTGGGCGATCTCCCGGCCGGCCGGGCGGTCATGCTCGCCGTCAACGCGGACGGCTATGCGTCCGCACGGAGCGGCGCGACGCCTCCGGCCGAAAACGTCGCGATCGTCCTGCACGCGACGGCCGCCTTGCGCGGGCGCGTCGAGGACGCCGCGGGCGGAGGCCCGATCTTCGAGTTCACCATTTCGCTCTCGGCCGGAGGGGCCGGAAGTTTCGGCTTCGGCGGGCGCGGCGGGGGAGTGTTCGGAGGGCCGGCGCCGCAGAACTTCCGATCGGCCGACGGGTCCTTCGAGCTCGACAACGTGCCGCCCGGGACCTGGACCGTGCACGCGGCGGCGCCGAGCTATCGCACGGCGGAGGTCTCCGGGATCACGCTCGCGAGCGGCGAGACTCGGGAAGGGGTCGTCGTTTCGCTCAAGAAGGGCGTCTCCGTCGCAGGCAAGGTGGTCGACGCCGGCTCCGGAGCTCCCGTCGCCAACGTCACGGTGTCGTGGGAGACGGCCGGATCGCCTCCCGGCCCGGGCGCGATGGCCGCCCGGCTGCTCGGCGGAGGGGGCGCGAACGTCACCGCGACGGACGCCGACGGCCGCTTCGCCTTCGACGGCCTGCCGGACGGGAAGATCACCCTGACGGCGACGCACCCGGACTATCTCCAGGCATCCCGCGACGCCGATCCGAGCACCGGGACGGAGGTTCAGATTCCGCTCGGCAGCGGAGGAACGATCACGGGCTTCGTCGTCGGCAGCGACGGGTCGACGCCGGTCGGGACGGCCCAGGTGCGTCTCGACGACGAAGGAGATGCGGGCCCCGGCGCGGGATCGCAGACGGCGCCCGTCGACGGAAGCGGGGCGTTTCGCTTCGATCACCTGGGGGCCGGGCGGTTCCGTTTGACCGCGCAGTCGGACAAGGGGACTTCCGCTCCGAAGGACGTCGTCCTCGCCGAGAACCAGCGCCAGGACGGCGTCACGCTGCAAGTCTCCTCGGGCACGACCCTCGACGGTACGGTTACGGGTCTGCCCGCGGCGCAGCTCGCGGGGGTACGCGTCGCGGCGAGCGGATCCGGGTACCGCGACTCGGCGATGACGGACGACTCCGGGCGTTTCACTTTGCGCGAAGTGCCTTCCGGCGTCCTCACGCTCACGGCGTCGACGTCGCTCCTCCAGGGGCGCACGACCTCGAAGAGCGTCGAGATCGCGGACGGAACCGCGGAGATGCCGGTCGAGATCGCCTTCCAGGGAGCCTCGAGTCTGTCCGGGCGGGTCGCGCGGGGAGGCACGCCG
>DATIWM010000235.1:0-2172 GCA_035519355.1 Thermoanaerobaculia bacterium
GGACGGCCGATGCGGCCGCCGCGGCCGTGCTAGTCTTCGGCCTGGTCCGCTGGCGCCGGTCCCGGGCCGTTCCCGCCGGCCGCTGACCGTCGACACGACGCTTCCGATGACCGAACGCGACGATCTCATCTCCGCCTTGCAGAGCGCCTCGGAGCGGCTCGCGTCGCTCCGGGGCTATCTTTGATCTGGACGCGGCGCGGAGCGCGCTCACCGGGCTGAGAGAGAAGGCCGCGGCCCCGGATTTCTGGACCCGGCAGGCCGAGGCGCAGGAGATCCTGCGCCAGACCCGGTCCGAGGAAAAGAAGCTCGACACCGCCGGCCGCCTCGACGAGATCCGCGGGGAGCTCGAAACCTTCGCCGATCTCCTCCGGGAGGGCGAGCCGGCCGAACCGGATGCTCGCGACGCGCTGGCGCGGGCCGGCGCCTTCGGGGACGAGCTCGAGCTTTCCGTGAAGATGGGGGCGCCGGAGGACGCCAAGAATGCCTGGGTGATGATCCACCCGGGAGCCGGGGGAACCGAATCGCAAGACTGGGCGGAAATGCTCCTGCGCATGTATATGCGGTTTGCGGAGTCCCGCGGATGGAAGGTGGAGCTCATCGACCGGCAGGACGGAGAGGAGGCGGGCCTGAAGAGCGCCACCCTCCACATCGTCGGCGACCACGCCTACGGGTACCTCAAGGGGGAGATGGGCGTTCACCGGCTGGTTCGAATATCGCCGTTCGACGCCGCCAAGCGCCGCCACACGTCGTTCGCCTCCCTGTACGTGTCGCCGGAGGTCGACGAGGACATCTCGATCGAGATCGCCGACAAGGATCTGCGCGTGGACACCTACCGTTCGAGCGGGGCCGGCGGGCAGCACGTCAACGTGACGGACTCGGCGGTGCGCATCACGCACCTTCCGACCGGGATCGTCGTGACCTGTCAGAACGAGCGTAGCCAGGGGCGAAACCGCGAGACGGCGATGCGCGTCCTGAGGGCCCGCCTCTACCAGAAAGCGCTCGACGAGCGACGGGCCGAGGAGGAGAAGCGGGTCGGCGACAAGAAGGCGATCGAGTGGGGAAGCCAGATCCGGTCCTATGTCCTGCACCCTTACCGGATGGTCAAGGATCACCGCACCGGATACGAGACCGGCGACACCGACCGCGTGCTCGACGGGGGCCTCGCGCCATTTGTCGAGGCCTACCTGAAGGCGGCGGCCGATTCGACGCGGGCCGCGGCGCCCTGATGCCCCGCGTGCCACCGGAGGCGGCCGCCGGGCTTCCGGGCTGGATGGAGGATGTCCGCAGAAGGCTCGCCGGCCGAGCGATCCACGCTCTTCCGGAGGCGGAGGGGCTGCGCCGGGCCGGGGTGCTCCTTCCCCTCTTCGTACGCGAAGGGGCCCTGTGGATCGTCTTCACGCTCCGGACCGACTCCGTTGAGCACCACCGCGGCCAAATCTCCTTTCCCGGAGGCGGAGAGGAGGAAGGCGACGGCACGCTCTGGCACACGGCGCTGCGGGAGAGCGAGGAGGAACTGGGAATTCGGCCGGACGACGCGCTGGCTCTCGGGCGACTCTCACCCCTGACGACGGTGACGAACTTCTACGTCGAGCCGTTCGTCGCCGCGATTCCGCAGCCGTACTCCTTCCGGCCGGCCCCGGCGGAGATCGCCGAGGTACTGGAGGTGCCGATCCCGGCGCTGCTCGATCCGGCCGTTCTGGAGACTCGACGCCTGCCGGGCCGAGAGGAGCCCGTCCTCTTCTACCGCTACGAGGATCGGGTCATCTGGGGCGCGACCGCCCGAATGCTCGCCGAGCTTCTGGAGGCCCTGGGCGGGGAGGCCGCCGCCCGGCGCTAGGGAGCGGAGACCCTGTGCGCGTAGGCCTTCTCGCCCGCCGGTATCGGGATCGTGAGCTTGTTCTCCGGCGGCGGGAGCGGACAGGTCGCATACGGCGTGAAGGCGCAGGGCGGGTTGTAGGACTTGTTGAAGTCGAGGACGGTGCGGCCGTCGACGGGCGGCGGGACATAAAGAAACCGACCCGCGCCGTAGGTCTCCTTGCCGTTGGTGCGGTCGCCGAAGATCACGAAGAGCTCCGTCTCGCCCTTTTCGAGAACCGGGTCCAGCCGATACGTCTTCCCGTCGATTTCGAACACGAGGGCCCCCGGGCACTTCTCCGAATCGACGGAGCCGAG
>DATIWM010000236.1:0-3163 GCA_035519355.1 Thermoanaerobaculia bacterium
CGCCGGGTATCGACGATGCCCCGCGAGAAATCGTCCATGTGCTCGAGGATGCTCAGGTACGAGAGGGCGTCCCGGAGGTTCGCGGAGGGGAGGACGTCCCGGAAAATCCCGACGAGAAAGCTCCCGAGGACGATCGCGAACGCGAGGATCGCCGCGACGATCTGGTTCTTCGTCAGGGCGGAGGCGAAGGTCCCCGCGGAGATGAAGAGAGCGCCGATGAGGGCGATGCCGAGGTAGCCCGAGAGGACCGGCCCGGCGTCGATTCGGCTGACGCGGGCGAGGAGGAGCGGGTAGACCAGCGTGGGGAGAAAGAGGAAGAGGAAGAAGCACCACGCCCCGATGAACTTTCCCGTCACGACCGTCGCTTCGGAGACCGGAGCCGTCAGCAGGCTCTCGATCGAGCCGGACTTCCGCTCCTCGGAGAGGAGCCGCATCGAGATGACGGAGGAGACGATCATCAGGAAGATCCACTGGAAGACGTTCGTGAAGTAGAGCGACATCATCGCCGTGGACGACGTCTCGGGCGCGTTCAGCGCGTTCACCAGCAGAACGAAGACGGTGCCGCTGACGAGGAGGAATGCCGTCAGGATGACGTAGGCGAGCGGGCTGACGAAGTACGAGAAGAACTCCCGCTTGAGGATCGCGACGAGCGCCTTCACGACGGGTCCTCCGTGAACTTCGGAACCTCGACGGTCGTGGCGCGCTCCCGGGATTTCGCTTCCGAATCGGTCTCCGGCGCCGCTTCCTCCTTCGCGACGAGCCGGACGAACACGTCCTCGAGCGACGCCTGGCGCGGCGTCAGCTCGAGGAGCGTCCAGCCGCGCGCGGTCACCTCGCGGAACACGGCCTCCCGGAGGTCGGCACCGTGCGCGGACTCGATCAGAACCCGCGTCTCGCCCGCCGCCCCGATCCGCGCCGCGTGCGTCACGCCGGGGATCTGGTGAAGGGCCGCGTCGGCCTCGGAGATCTCGCCTTTCAGCACCACGACGAGCCCGGGGTGCTGCGACATCTCCTGACGGAGCGTCTCGGACGTCCCCTGCGCCACGATCTTCCCCTTGTCGATGATGAGGATCCGGTCGCAGACGAGCTCGACCTCGGGGAGGATGTGGGTCGAGAGGAGGATCGTGTGGTCCTTCTTCAGGTCGCGGATCAGCTCCCGGACCTTGACGATCTGACGGGGGTCGAGGCCCACGGTCGGCTCGTCGAGGACGAGCACCCTCGGCTTGTGGACGAGGGCGGCCGCCAGGCCCACGCGCTGCCGGTACCCCTTGGACAGGTTGCCGATCGGCTTTGTGGCCACGTCGTCCACGAAGCACTTGCCGATCGCCTCGTCCACGCGGGCCTTCGTCTCGCGCCTCGGAACGCCGCAGAGCTCCGCGCGATAGGTCATGTACTCACGGACGCGCATCTCCGGATAGAGGGCGAGCGTCTCGGGGAGGTACCCGAGGTGGCGTTTGGCCTCCAGGGGCCTGGCGAGGACGTCGAGGCCGGCGAGCGTCACCGTCCCCGCCGTCGGGGGCAAGAAGCCGGTGATCATCCGCATCGTCGTCGTCTTGCCGGCGCCGTTCGGACCGAGGAAACCGAGGATCTCGCCATCCTCGACACGGAAACTGACGCCATCCACGGCCGCCGCCCCGTAGAACGACTTCGCTAGGTTCTGGACTTCGAGCATCGTATTCGGGCTCCGCGAGGGCCTGGTTCCTCGGAACCGGCCTGCGCCGCGGAGGTGCGCGGAATATAGCAGGAGCCGGATAAAGTGGCCTCGTGCCCCCCGCCCCGGCGCGCCGCGCCCTGGCCGTCTCCTTCGCCCTCCTGACCGTGGCCATCTGGGGCGTGAACTACCCCGCCATGAAGATCGCGCTCCGCGAGATGCACCCGCTCGCCTACACCGGCTGGCGGTTCGTCCTCGCGGCCTCCCTGCTGCTCGCCGAGGCGTCGTGGCGCGGCGGGCCGGCGCTGCCGGCGCGGGGCCAGCGCGGCCTCGCCGCGCTCCTCGCGCTCACGGGCGTCGGCCTCTACCAGGTCTTCTTCGCCTGGGGCGTGGCCGGAACCAGCGGCTTCGCCGCGGCGCTCCTCAACGCCACCTCTCCCCTCTTCTCGCTCCTGTTCGTCGTCCTCCTCGGCCAGGAACGATGGACCCCGATGACGGCCCTCGGCTCCGTCGTCGCCTATGGCGGCGTCGCGCTCTTCGTCGCAACGAGCCACGCCGCCGAGGGAGGGACTCTCGCCGGGAACGTCCTCTGCCTCCTGTCGGCGGCCACCTGGGCGGTCTACACGGTGGCCGCCACCCGCCTGCCGGGGCGGCTGACGCCGTTTCAGTCGCAGTTCGCCACCTTCGTCGGCGGGAGCGTCCCGCTTCTCCTCTACTGCGCACCCGCGATGGCGCGGCAGGACTATGCCGCCGTCAGCGCCGGGACGTGGCTCATCCTGGCGCTCTCGGCCGTTCTCCCCCTCGTCCTCGCCTTCCGGCTCTGGACCTACGCCCTGCAGGTGCTCGGCGTCGGAGAGACCACGAGCTTCGGCTTCCTCGTCCCCGTGCTGGCGGGGCTCTCGTCCGCCCTCTGGACCGGCGAGATCTTCGGCCTCGAGAAGCTCCTGTCGGCGGGCGTCGTCCTCGTCGGCCTCTTTCTGACGAAGGCGGGCGGCCTCCGCGAAGGCGGCGGCGCGCCCGGGCGCTAGACTCCTCCGGTCGTGCCTCTCCCGCCGCGCCTCCGGAGGATCCTGCGGATCGCGGGCGTCTCCCTGGCCTCCCTGCTGGCCGCGTTCTGCGTCGTCCCGTATCTGATCCCCCTTCCGGGCCCCGCCCCGGTCGGCGCGGAGGCGCTGGCGCCCGCCGGCGGACGGTTCCTGACGGTGGACGGGACGCGGACCTTCGTCGTCGAAGCGGGACCGAAGGAGGGTCGGGCCGTCGTCCTCATCCACGGATTCGGCGGCTCGACCTTCTCGTTCCGGAAAAACGTCGCGCCGCTGGCGGCGGCGGGCTTCCACGTCGCCACGTTCGACCTCCGCGGATTCGGCCTTTCCGACAAGAAGTGGGAAGCCGACTACTCGCACCCGGCCCAGGCGGACTTCGTGGTCGAGGTGATGAAGGAGCTCGGGATCGCGAGGGCGTCCTTCGTCGGCCACAGTCTCGGCGGGAACGTCGTCGCCCACGTCGCCGAGC
>DATIWM010000237.1:0-3683 GCA_035519355.1 Thermoanaerobaculia bacterium
CTCAACGAAGGACTCCTCGAGGAAGGACTCCTGAAGAATCGCCGGGTGCACCGCTCCGGCCTTTGCCCGCTCGCCGGGCTTGCGGCCGCGCTCCTGCTCGGGGCCGCGACGGCCGACGCGGAGTCCCGGGCCGCGTCCGCAGGCGGGACCTGGTTCCGCTATCCGCTGCCGGGGGCGGAGGTCAAGGCCCTCGTCGTCGATCCATCGGCCCCCGACGCCTTCTGGCTCGGAACGGCGCAGGGAGGGCTTTACCGGTCGACCGACGGGGGGAGGTCGTGGGCGCCACCGTCTCCCGGCGCCCTGTTCCCGGGCTACATCGTGACGGCGCTCGCTCCGGATCCGGTCCGGCCGAAGATCCTCTGGGTGGGGCTGACGGGCCTCGTCCGCGGCGGGCGGCTCCTGGTCACCGAGGACGGCGGCGCCACCTTCACGTCCGTCCGCCGCTGGGAAGACCGGGCCGGAGCGCGGGCCGTGGCCGTGGCGGTGTTCGACGAGAGGCGGCTTGTCGTCGCCGGGGGCGATGCGGGTCTCGAGATCTCGGAGGATGGCGGGACAACCTGGCGGCTCTCCACGCCGCCGCTCGATCCGGGCTCCGGGGTCTCCCAGGTCTCGTTCCACCCCGGACGTCCGGGTCTCCTCTTCGCCGGCACGTTCCGGCACCCCTTCCGCTCGGCCGATCTCGGGCGGACCTGGACCCGGATCGCCGCGGGGATGGTGGAGGACACCACCGTCTTCGAGCTCGAGTTCGCGCCCGGGAATGCGGACGTGATCTGGGCCGCCACCTGCGGATGGGTCTACCGGACGACGGACGGCGGTGCGAACTGGGTCCGGCTTCGGGAGGGCCTCTCCGACCGGCGGACGCACGTCGTCCGGATCGATCCCCGCGACCCGGAGCGGATCCTGGCTGGAACGACCGGAGGCCTCTTCGAGAGCCGGGACGGCGGGGCGAGCTTCCGGCGGATCACGCCCGAGGTCGTGGTGAACGCGCTCGTCTTCGATCCGCGCCGCCCCGCACGGCTCCTCCTGGGGACCGAGTCCGAAGGCGTCCTGGTCTCCGAAGACGGCGGGGCGACCTTCACGAGCGGGGCGCGCGGCCTCGGCGAGGCGCGCCTTTCGGCGGTCGCAGCGGACGGGGACGGGCGCGTCGTCGTGGCGCGCGCCGCCGACGGGCCGTCGGGCGGTCTCTGGCGGGTCGACGCCGCGACGGGGGGCGCCGAGCGGCTCCCGGCCCCGCCCCCGGCGACGGTTCTCGCGCTCGCGTCGGTCCGCGGGCGTCTCGTCGCCGCAACGCCCGAAGGGATCTTCGCGGCCGACGGCGCCGACGGGCCCTGGACGAGGACGCTGTTCCAACCGGCGAGCGGCCTTTCCGTCGACGGACTGTCGGTCGCCGCCTCCACGGACGCGGGCGTCTTCGAGAGCCGGGATGCCGGGCGGACCTGGACCCGGCTCGGAAGCCTCTCCGGACGCGTCGCCTCGATCCGCCGCGTCCGCTCCGCCTCCCCGGGCCCCGCGTTTCTCGTGGTGGAGGCCGGGCGCGACTCGTTCACGTGGGAAGGGAAGGAGTGGGTTCCGCTCGCGGCCTCCGGGGCCGCGGGGCCCCTATCGGGGGGCTTCGGCCGCCCACGAACCCCCCGTGGGCCCTTCACGCTGGGAGTCGAGATCGACGAGGAGCGCGGCATCTTCGTTTTCCGCGGCGCCGACGGGGCCGCGGTGCAGGCGACGCTGCCCGAGCCGGGGCTGCGCGTGGCGGGCTGGGCGGGGGACCCGCGCCGCGCGCCGGGCCTCTTCCTCGCGACGGTCGGACGCGGCCTCTTCCGTTTCGTGCCGGACGAGCCGTCCGCGCGCTAGGGGGTCTCTAGCGTCCGGGGACGTCGACGTAGCGGACCTTTGCGCCGCGGAGGAGGCCGCTCCGGGCGGCCACCCCGGCGTTCAGCTCGAGAACGGTGTCCGATGCCGCGGCCGGAGTGTAGGTCGGGCAGGGGTCCGCCGCGCACGGGGGGACGTTCGCCAGCACGTCCACGACGGTTCCGTCCTTCGTCAGGTGGACGATGTCGAGCGGGAAGTGGCAGTTCTTCATCCAGAAGGGGCGGATCTCCGTCCCGTCGAACAGGAAGAGCATCCCGGCGCCCTCCGCGAGCGACTCCCGGAACATCAGGCCCTGCGCGCGCTCGGCTTCCGTCACGGCCAGCTCCACGCGGATGACCGCGCCCGACGGGAGGAGGACGCGGGGGCTCGCCGGGGCGGCCGTGGTGGCGGGCGCGGGGCCGGGGCCCGAGGGAGCGCAGGCGAGGAGCGCCAGTCCGAGAGGGAACGCCGCGAGGCGGGCGCTCATCCGGGCTCGGCCGGTGTCTCGGCGCGCTCGTCCACGACCTCCTCGCCCTCGCGCCGGATCCCGTACTTCTTCGCGTAGTAACGGAAGGAGCGCTCCGACATCCGGAGGAGCTCGGCGGCGCGAATCTGGATCCCGGAAGTCCGCTCGAGCGCCTGCTGCATCAGCCGCTTGCCGAGCCACTCGAGATACTGCTCGAGGTTGATTCCTTCGGAGGGGAGGTCGATTCCCTCGAGGGACGCCGCCGGAGGGACGCCCGCGGGGTGAAGGAAGGGCTCGGGAAGGGAGCCCGTCGTGATGACGTCCGACGGCTCGAGGGCGACGGTCCGCTCGATCAGGTTCTCCAGCTCGCGCACGTTGCCGGGCCAGCCGTGAGCCTCGAGAAGCCGCATCGCCTCCGTGGAGATCTTCTTCTCCGGCATTCCCTGCTCCCGGGCGACTTTCCGGAGGAAGTGGCGGACGAGGTAGGCGATGTCCTCGCGCCGGTCGCGGAGCGGCGGGATGGGAAGCGGTATGACGTTGATCCGGTAGAAGAGATCCTCCCGGAATCCACCGTCCGCCACCTTCTTGGCGAGGTCCTTGTTCGTCGCGCAGATGATCCGGACGTCCACCGGCTCCTCGGTGTTCCCGCCGACCCGCCGGATGACGCGCTCCTGCAGTGCCCGGAGGAGCTTCACCTGCATCGTCAGCGACGTCTCGCCGATCTCGTCGAGAAAGAGCGTCCCGCCCTCGGCCTCCTGGAAAAGCCCCTTCTTCTCCTTGATCGCGCCGGTGAAAGCGCCCTTCTCGTGCCCGAAGAGCTCCGACTCCAGGAGGCTCTCGGGCATCGCGCCGCAGTTGATCGAGATGAAGGGCCGGGAAGCGCGGGTCGAAGCGTCGTGAATGGCCCGGGCTATGAGCTCCTTCCCGGTGCCCGACTCGCCGGAGACGAGGACCGTGGAGGAGGTCTTTCCGATCCGGTCGACGAGGTCGAGGAGGGCCCGCATCTTCCGCGAGACGCCGACGACGCCGTGGGCGGCCTTCTCGATCTGTCCCCGGAGCGCGACATTCTCCTCGGCGAGGCGTTTCCGTTCGAGGGCTCGCTCGACGACGTGCTTCATCTCGTCGACGTCGAATGGCTTCGAGATGTAGTCGTAGGCGCCGGACTTCAGGGCCTCGATGGCGGTCTTGGTCGTCGTGTAGGCCGTGATCATCACGACGGGAACGGACGGAGCGAGCTCCCGGCTTCTCTTGAGGATCTCGAAGCCGCTCCCGTCGGGCATCTTCACGTCGGTGAGGACCAGGTCGGGCCGGGAGGCTTCGAGCTGCGCGAGGCCCTCGGTACAGGAGCGAGCCGTCGTGACGCGGTAGCCTT
>DATIWM010000238.1:0-3457 GCA_035519355.1 Thermoanaerobaculia bacterium
CGGACCTTCCGGACTCGGTCACGAGCTACTGCCGCCGGCAGGGCGCGCCGATGCTCCCGACGCTCGTCCACGACCTCGCCCACATCGTCCGGCAGGTCGTCGTCACGCGGCCGGACGGCAACGGCGGCACCATCGCCACGAAGCACCTCTTCACCGTGGAGGCGATCCACAACGACGGCGACCCGAGCAACGCCGGTCTGGAACTCGTCCGCCGGTACCACGCGGGGGCCGACGTCACCGTCGCACCGATCCGCTCTGTCGTCTTCTGCTACGACTCCGACGATCCGGCCAATCCAAACGGCCCGCCGCTCCACGGCTGCGGCTACAAGAACCCCGACGGCAGCCTCGCGAGCTTCGCCGGCGTCTTCAACATCCGGCTCCAGAACGAGGCCACCTGGTACGGCGTCAACCCGACCGGCGGCGGAAACTGCTCCCAGGCCGGACCGTCCTGCCGGCAGCGGACGTTCCTGGGATGGAACTCCTCCGCCTTCGAATTCAGGACGGAGCGGATCTCGTCGAACACGGCCTTCCTCCTCTACGACGACACCGGCGACACGACGACGACCACCCGGTACCGCGACCACGTGACCGAATGGCGGCCGGGCGTCGACGCCTCCCACTGGCTTCTCAAGCTCTTCTCCTCGAAGAACGTCACGGATCACTTTCTCACGGGCGCCTGCCCGAACCCGCCCTGCAGCATCACCACGAGCTTCGACTTCAATCGCGTCAACGGCTTCCTGAACAGCGTCTCGACGCAGGACCCGACGTACGGCAAGCTGACTCATTCCTTTGCGCCCGATGCCGCGTACAACCCCGGGACGGAGACGGTGTCGGGGAACTGGTCGAGCGCCGGGAGCTTCGTCACCCGACGCACGTTTCTTCACGGCCTCCCTCTCACCAGCTCCCGGGACGGCCTGGCGGTCCCGTGGAACGGCTTCGACGTCACCCGGGACGTCGCCACGGGGCTCGTTTCGGCCTCGCGCGACCCGAACGGTCTGGCGACCTCCTACCTCTACGACGCCCTCGGCCGTCTCACCCGCGTCGCCCCTCCCGGTGAAGCGGCCACGACGTATTGCTACCGGCCGTGGAACTCCGCGACGGGGCAGGCGGCCCACGTCCTCGCGAAACGGGGCGCCGTCTCGGCCTGCTCCACGAACGACGGCGCCCCTGCGGAGGGGACCGGGTCGTTCGAGGCCTTTCTCTTCGACGGGGACGGCCGCGTGAGGCGGGAATTCCGGCGCGCGCCGAACGCCCTGGCCGGCGGCGCCTGGTTCTCCTTCCGCGAGACGCGGTACGACACCGCGGGCCACCTCAGCCTCACCGGCGAATGGATGCCGTGCCCGGCCGGCACGGACGTCATTTCGTGCTTCGGCGCGGCGGCCTCCGCCGGGACCCGTTTCGCGAACTTCGACTTCCTGGACCGCGCCCGAACGATCACGTCGCCGGACGGCAGCGTCACGACGAAGTCCTTCGACAACGGCTCGGCCCTTCCGAACTCCGATTACACCGAGTTCACCACCGTCTTGAACGTCGGAGGACAGGCCGCCTACAGCGGCATGCGAAAGGACATCCTCGGCCGGACGCTCATCGTCGCCGATCCGGGGCCGCCCCCCTTCGGGCCGTACGCCTGTTACTCGTACAACACCCTCGACAAGCTGGTCAACGTCAATTCCCTCTGCAGCAACCTGCAGGCGAGGAACTTCACGTATGACAGCTTCGGCTTCCTTCGCTCCGAGACCCACCCCGAGAAGGGAACGAAGTCGTATCTGGAGTACGACGCCCTCGGAGACGTGAAGAAGGCGCGGGAAGGGGGATTCAACTACCGCTACGCGTACGATGCGCTCGGCCGGCTCCTGACCGTCCGGGCGGACACCCTTGCGAACCCTTCCGATGAGCCGACGACGGTCTATGTGGAAAACGCCTGGGACGGCACTGCCGGACCGACCGGCGGCTACCCGAAGGGCCGGCTGACACGGCAGATCGGCCGGAACCCGGCCACGTCGGACCGCTTCAGCGCCTGGGAGACCTTCACCTACGCCGGCCTCGGCGGACGACTGTCGCGCCACGAGACGACGTTGCAGAACGCCGCGCTCCAGAACGTCCTCGTCGCGGCCGAGACCTACGGCTACAACAGCCTCGGCCTTCTCGAGAGCTACGGAAATCCCCGCACGACCGGGAGCTTCGTCACGACCACGACCTACACGTCGGGACGCCCCGTGAAGGTCTCGGCGGCGGGCTCCCCCGTCGTCAGCCTCGCGACGTACAACCCGGCCGGCGGCCTGGCCGGCTACACGACCGGCAACGGCGTCACGACCACGATCGATCCGGACCCGAGCGGCATGCCCCGCCCGCGGCAGATCTCCTCCGCCGGCGCCTCGGCGAACTGGAGCACGGGAGCCTTCTCCTATGATGGCGCCGGAAACATCACGCGGATGGGGAGCGACTCCTTCGGCTACGACCTTCGCTCACGCCTAACGTCGGCGACCTTCGGCTCGGTCGCCGGCGTGCCCCGGGAGAACTTCGTCTACGACGACCTCGGCAACATGACCCAGCGCGACTGGTCGGGCACCGGGGCGGGGACCGTCTCCCAGACCACCTCGACCTCGACGAACCGCCTCACGGCCGCGAGCTACGACACCCTGGGGAATCTCTCAGCGTACGGGGGCGACCGCTTCACCCACGACGCCCTCTCCCGCCGGTGGCGCTATTCCTCTTTCGGGACGTCGGAAGAGTACGCGTACGACGGATCGGGCGAGCGGCTCCTCCGATCGGCCGTCGTCTCCCGGAGAACCATCTACTACGCCACCCTCAGGGACGAGCAGAACCGGCTCCGGACCGACTACCGCTTCGACCCGGGCTCCGGCGTCACGACGCTCCTGAAGGACTACGTCTACCTCGGCAGCCTCCTGATGGCCACCTACACCACGACCGCCACCAGCGGCCAGCCCCTCGGCTGGGTCTACTACTCGAACGACCATCTCGGCTCGCCGCGCCTCCTGACCGACCCCTCGCGGACCGCCCTCGCCAGCTACCGCTACCGCGCCTTCGGCCTGCCGATGAACGCTTCCGTCACCCCCGGCCAGGGGACCGACTTCGCCAGCATGGAGAAGGACGCCGCCTCCGGCCACCACTACGACCACGCCCGCTTCTACGGCAACTGGCTCGCCCGCTTCAACAGCCCCGACAAGCTTTCCGGCCACGTCGAGGACCCGCAGAGCTGGAATCGGTATGCGTATGCGGGGAATAGCCCGCTCAAGTACGTGGACAGCGACGGGAAGTCAATAGCCCTAGCAGCGGCCCTCCCGGCGCTGGGATCCCTGCCGTTGACGCCGCCACAGTTGATCGTCTTGAACCTCGGCGGAGGCTACGCCGCTGGCCGGGCGATCGGACGTTTTGAGCTCGGCGGAATGACTATCGACGAGCGGACGACTCGTTTCTTGACGAACATCCTGACCCT
>DATIWM010000239.1:0-6586 GCA_035519355.1 Thermoanaerobaculia bacterium
TCATCTGGTCGAAGGCCGCCTCCGTGAGCCGGAGGTCGGCGATCGGGTCCCGGACGTGGGCGTCGAATCCCGCGGAGATCATGATGAGGCCGGGCCGGAAGCGTTCGATCTCGGGGACGACGAACGAGTCGAAGGTCTCCAGCATCTCTTCGTCCCCTGCGAAGGGCTTGAGCGGCAAGTTCAGCGTGAAGCCGGCGCCCTCTCCGGTGCCGGATTCGATCCTCCTCCCCGTGCCCGGGAAGCAGAACGTCGGATGCTCGTGGAGGCTGCAGTAGTACGTGAGGGGATCGCCCTCGAAAATCTCCTGGGTTCCGTTTCCATGGTGGACGTCCCAGTCGAGGATGAAGATCCGCTCCACGTTGTAGACGGTCCGGGCGTAGACGGCGCCCACGGCCACGTTGTTGATGAAGCAGAACCCCATCGTGGAGGCCCGCCCCGTGTGGTGCCCCGGGGGTCTCACGGCGCAGAAGACGTTCTCGACCCTCTTGTTCATCACGGCGTCGATGCCGGCCATCACGCCCCCCGCGGCCAGGAGAGCGACGTTCCAGGTCGCGGGACAGATCGAGCAGTCCCTCGTGGAGAAGACCTTCTCGCCCCGCGCGACGCTCTCCCGGAACCGGGCGAGGTAGTCGACCCCGTGGACCGTCTCCAGGAAGCTGAGGTCCGGGACGTAGGGAGGCAGGCGAATGAGGCTCGCCCGGAGGTCCTGCCGGTCGATGGCCTTGAGCAAGGCGCGCAGTCGCCGCGCGCCCTCGGGGTGGCCTCGACGCGTCCGGTGTGCGAGGTACTCGGGCGAGGTCACGAACCCCGTCCGGCGCGGGGTGTTCGTGTAGATCGTCTTGTAGCCGTCCCAGGGCGAAGAGGAAAGGAGAAACGCCTTGCCGAGCGAAAGCGTGACCTCCTCGGTGTACCGCTCGCTCGCGGCGAGCGCATGGTATCCGTCCGCGTCGCGGTAGACGGGGATCTTCAGGTCCGTCCGGAACCCGGCGAAATCGACGGGATGGTTCAGGCGCCCGATCTCGATGTCCCGGACGGCAAGGCCACGCTCCTTCACGAGCTCGCGAAGATCCGCCTTCCGCTTCCCGACCTCGGACTCGTCGGAGAACTCGAATCCCTCCTTCGCCCAGTAGTACTTTCCGATCGAGAGGGACGCATTCAGGCGAAACCGGTGAAATCCGAGATCGCGGAAGAGGGACTCGTAGTGGCGGAAGAGAGTTGCCGCGTACCCCGATTTCCGAGCCGTCACCCGGATGTGCTCGATGTAGACGACCCGGAGGCTCGCTCCCTTCAGATAAGCGAGCAGGCCGGAGTCCGGGTCCCGGTGGGTGGCGAAGCCGAGGGTCAGCTCGCCGACGCTCTCTTCTCCCTGGAAGATCTCGGCGTCGTAGATGATCTGATTCCTCGTGAAGAGGAGAAGGGTCTCCCTGTGGTCGAACTCGTGCGTCCTCTCGGAGAGCGCTTCCAGAAGTCGACGCGGCGAGATCCGATTCTCGAAGACCTTCGCCCACCGTCGGAGCAGGGTCGCGCGCCGGGGGACCTTCCTGAGAAGGAACCGGGACCCCTTTCCCTTCTTTTCCACGAGAGCCGGGTCGAACTCGGCTTTGTCTCTGATCCCCGGGTCGCGGGCGGCTCCGAGGAGCTTCTTTTCGCCGATCAGAATCTCGAAGTCCCGTAGGATCTCCTGCTTGGAGACGGAGTGTTGGAAGAATGTTGCGTCGGCGTGACTCTGTTCTCCGACCACGTTCGGCAAGTCTAGCTTCTCACGCCACGTGGCCGCGATAGACTTTGGAAGGACGATCTCCGAGGAGCGACATGAGCGAATCCCTCAAGGCGTTGTTCCGCCCGAACGGGCTCGCCGTCATCGGCGCCTCCGCGAAGCCCGGGAAGCTCGGCTACCAGATCCTGAAGAACATCCTCGACGCCGGCTTTGCCGGACCGGTCATTCCCGTGAACCCGAAGGGCGAGACGATTTTCGGGACGCCCTCCGTCCGGTCGGTGGGAGAGGTCCCTTCCGGGACCGACCTCGCCGTCGTCATCGTTCCGGCCGCGGCGGTCCCCGAGACCATCCTTCAGCTCGGCGAGCGGAAAGTCCGGGCGGCCATCGTCATCACGGGAGGGTTCGCGGAGTCCGGATCCGAAGGAGCCCGCCTACAGGAAGAACTCAAGCAGAACGCCTCCCGGTGCGGCATCCGCGTGGTGGGGCCGAACTGCCAGGGCGTGAACTACCCCCATCACGGCCTCTGCGCCTCCTGGCCGCTCATCACGCGGAAGGGAGCGATGGCCATCGCGTCGCAGAGCGGAACCGTCGGCGCGGCGCTGATCGACTGGGCCGCCGAAGAGCGTCTCGGCTTTTCGGCGTTCGTCAGCATGGGAAACCGGATCGACGTGGACGAAGCGGATCTGATCACATTCTTCGCCTCCGACCCGAATACCAAGGTGATCACCCTCTACATCGAAGGGGTCCGCGACCCGAAGCGGTTCCTGGCCGCGGTGAAGAAGTGTCCGAAGCCCGTCGTGATCTTCAAGGCCGGGCGGACCGATCAGGGACGCCGGGCGGCCGAGTCGCATACCCGGTCGCTGGCCACGAAGGACGAGATCTACGACGCCGTCTTCCGCCAGTACGGGATCCACCGCGCCGCCTCCCTCGAGGAGCTGTACGATTTCTCCAAGGCCCTCGCCTACGTTCCTCCTCCCGCGGGCCCGAGGATGCTCATCGTGACGAGTTCCGGGGGCTCGGCCATCATCGCCACCGACGTGGCGGCGGACAACGGTTTCCACGTGAGCCCCCTCCCGGCCGCGCTGGCGTCCGAGCTGCGGAGGACGCTGCCGTCCCATTTCATCGTCGGGAACCCGCTGGACCTGACGGGCGACGGCGACGCCGAGCGCTTCCGCCAGGTCATCGCCGCGTCACGGGATCACTACGACGTCGTCCTGACGATCTTCGGGGACCCGATCCCCGGCGCCTCGACGGCTCTGGAGCCGGGCCGGAACGACCTGGTGGCGTTCCTGGGCGGGGCCGACGTGGAGCGCGCCGAGCGGCTTCTCCTTCACGAAAAGGGGATCGCCGTCTTTCCGACGCCGGAGCGCGCCGTCAAGGCCTTCTCCAGTCACGTCCGCTTCGCCGGTGATCGTTGGTTCCGGCCGGCGGAGCCGATTCCGGCGCCCGCGGCGCCGGCCACGCCGTCCCCGGTCCGGTCGCTCTCCCCGGCCGACTCGATCCGCTTCCTCGCGCGCGAGGGGTTGCCGGTCGTCTCCTCGCGACAGGCGGGGAGCGAGGAGGAGGCCGTCCGGGCGGCGGGGGAGATCGGGTATCCCGTCGCGGTGAAGATGAACTCCGTCGACGTGACGCACAAGAGCGACGTCGGAGGAGTGATTCTGAACGTCGGCGACGAGGCCGGAGTCCGGAAGGCCTGGCGGGACCTCGCCGGCATCGTGAAGCGCATCGGGGCGCGGGAAGGGGGAGTCCTCGTGAGCGCCATGGCCGGGCGCGGGCTCGAGATCATCGTCGGGGTGACCCGCGATCTCCAGTTCGGCCACGCCGTCATGTTCGGCATGGGAGGCACGCTCGTGGAGGTCTTCAAGGACGTCTCCTTCCGGATCGTGCCGTTCTCCGGGAAGGACGCGGCGGAGATGGTCGGGGAGACCCGCGGAGCGAAGCTCCTCCGGGGCGTTCGGGGGGCCCGGCCGTCGGACGTTGCGGCGGTTCGGGATCTTCTCGTCCGGATTTCCGGCCTCGTCGAGCGGCACCCCGAGATCGACGAGATGGACCTGAATCCCGTCATCGTCCACGAGACGGGTTTGACGGTCGTGGACGCCCGGGTGGCCCTCGCGAGCTGAGGCCGCGGCTCTAGAGAAGGCCGCGGACGCGCGGATCGGAAAGACCCTCCGGGCCCGCCGGGATCTCCGTCAGGCTTCCTCCTTCGAGAAACATCCCTTTCGTCGCCACGGCGAGGAGAGCGCGGACGTGCTGGCCCGTGAGGATCACGGCCGCGCCCCGGCCGGCCTCCTCATGGATCCAGCCGAGGACGCGCGCGCCGATGGCGTCGTCGAGTCCCTGCAGCGGGTCGTCGAGGAGCCAGACTCCGGGGGACGACATGCCGAACCGGGCGATCGCGAGCTGCTGCTGGAGTCCGCCACTGAGCTGCTCGGGCCGCGCCCCTCGCCGCGACCGAATCGCCGGGAACAGCTCCTCGAGCGAGAGAGCCCGGCGGCGCCACCCCATCCGGGCGGCCGGGCGGTACGCGCCGACCCGCAGATGTTCGGCGACCGTCATCTCCTTCCAGAGGCGGCGGCGGTCCGAGACGAGGCAGATGCCCCGCCCCGCGCGGACTTCCGGCGGGAGCTCCTGAACGGGCTCGCCGTCGAGGAGGATCTCGCCGCGAATCGTCCTCAGAAGGCCCTGGAGGGTCTCGAGGAGGGCGGATTTTCCGGAGCCGTTGGCGCCGAGGATCGACAGGATCTCACCCGGTGCGACCGACAGGTTGACGTCCGAAAAAACGGTCACGTGAGGGTAGCCGCCGGTGAGGCCGCGGGTCTCGAACCGAGCCGTCACGACGCCGGCGCGTGGCGCGCCGCCTCCCATTCCTCGACCGATCCGCGGAACCGGATCAGCCCCCCCTCGAGCACGAGAAGCTGGCTGGCGAGCCTTCCGGGGGCGGGGCCGTGCTCGACCCAGACGACCGCCGTTCCCTTCCGCCGCAGGTCGTCGATCAGGCCGGAAACGCGTTCCGACGCCTCCGGGCTGAGTCCGGCCAGCGGCTCGTCGAGAAGAAGGACAGAGGGCCGCAGTGCGAGCACCCGGGCGATCTCCAGCCGCTTCCCTTCGCCGACGCTGAGCTGGCCGGCCGGGCGATCTCTCAGGGCCGTGAGCTGGAGATCCGCGAGGAGCGCGTCCACGCCCCCGAGGTTCCCTGCGCGCTCCGCCGCGATGGCCACGTTCTCCCGGACCGTCCAGTCGGGAAAGGGCGTCGGGGCCTGAAAGGTCCTCCCGAGGCCCCTCCGGGCCCGCGCAGCGGCTCCGCGCGGCGACGGCTCGCGGCCGAACAGGATCGCTCCCCGGGCGGCCGGAATCCTCCCGGCGATGGCGAGAAGCAGAGACGTCTTGCCGGCGCCGTTCGGGCCGAGGACCCTCAGGATCTCTCCCGGCTCGACCGTGAAGCCGACATCCGTGAGGACGGCCGCGCCGTTGCGGCGGACCGTCAATCCGAGGACGTCGAGGGCGAACGGGGCCCGGGGGGCGCGCGGAGGAGCGGCCGACGCCGGGATCCTCGGGATCCGGGCCGGGAGAAGTCCCTGCGGCCTGAACACCAGAAGCGCGAACAGGGCCAGGCCGTAGGCCATCGTGTGGGCGTGGGGAAGAGCCGGCCGGAGGATCAGCTCGTCGACGGGGTAGAGGATGAGGGTCCCGAGGAGTCCGCCCAGGGGGTGAAGGGCGCCACCCAGCATCCCGAGGACGAGAGGCAGGATCGAGAAAGCGGGTGAAAAGACGACCGCCGTCTCGACGCTGCCGGTCAGGTGGGCGTAGAGAGCGCCCGCCAGAGCGGTGGCCGCCGCGCTCAGAGCCAGCGGGCGCCAGCGCTCGCCGACGAGGTCGATGCCGAGGCTCGATGTCGTCTCCGGCGACTGGCGGATGGCGGCGGCGGCCCGGCCGCCCGGCCGCCGGAGGAACAGCTCGTAGCCGAAGCCCGATGCCAGAGCCAGAGCGGCGAGCGTCGCCACGACCGGCAGGGCCGCCCCTTCGAATCCCGGCGCCGAGGGAAGAAGAAACCCTTCCATCCCGAAGGCCAGGACGCCGCCGGCGAGTCCCTTCAGGAGCACGGCCCAGGAGAGGGTCGCCAGGCCGAAACTCGCCGGCCGCAAGCGGAGAGCCGGTATCAGCGGGAGGGCAGCGAGGACGCCCGCCGCGGCGCTCGCCCCGAGGGCCAGCCACGGGGAGACCCGGCCCGACGTGACCAGCCAGGCTTGCGTCAGGGCCCCCGCGCCGAAAAAGGCCGAATGTCCCAGAGAGAGCAGCCCGGCGGCCCGAAGCCAGCTCCAGCTGGTCGCGAGGGCGGCATAGAGAAGGCCGAAGGCGACGACGTTCAGCCCGAACCGGCCCATCGATGCGACCGCGAACCCGGCGGCCGAGCAGACGACCGCCCAGAGAACGAAGAATCGCGTCCCCTCACGCATCGGAGAGGAGAGTCCTCCCGCGGAAGAGAAGCCAGAGGAGGACCGACCCGCTGGCCACGACTTCGCGCCACGCCCCTCCCGCGAGCACGGTGGCGAAGGACTCCGCGACGCCGAGCCCGATGCCGGCCGCCAGGAGCGCTCCGGCGGCGGGGCGGCCGCCGAGGAAGGCGACCGCGAGCGCCACGAGCGTCCAGGCGGGACCTTCTCCCGGCGTCAGGAACCGGGTCAGAAGGACGAGTCCTCCGGCGGCCGCCGCGGTCGCTCCGCCGGCAAGGAACGCCACGCGCTCCATCCGCACGGGGGAGATTCCGAGGCTGGCGGCGGCGGGCCGGGACTGGCTCACGGCCCGGAGACCCGATCCGGTCCAGCTGACGTGCAGCCAGACGTCGAGACAGACGAGGGCAGCCGCCGCCCC
>DATIWM010000240.1:0-10239 GCA_035519355.1 Thermoanaerobaculia bacterium
GAGCGTCAGGCCGTCCTCCGTCCGGAAGGTCAGGATCCGCGACCGCCCGCCGAGCTGCCCGGCGGGAGGCAGCGCGAGGCGGGAGCCCGGGAAGGCGAGGACGCGGGCGAAGGAGCGGAGGAAGAGGACCAGTCCGACGACGAGAACCGCGGCGAGGAGGACGATCAGGAGCCTCGCGGACATCGACGCCTCAGGTGGCGGTGTCCTCGCCGACCTCTTCGTCCTCCTCACCCGGCGCCTCGCCGCGGTACTCCTTCAGCTTCCTCTGAAGGGTCCTGAGGCCGATGTCGAGCATCTCGGCCGCGCGGCGCCGGTTACCTCCCGAGGCCTGGAGCGCGGTGAGGATCGCCTCCCGCTCGATGTCGGCCATCGTCCGGCCCACGAGTCCGGCCGAGGGCGGCGCGCTCTCTCCGCCCGCCTCCGAAGCGCCGTTCGCCGCGGCGGGAGCGCCCGCCCGGACGGCAGGCGGCAGGTCCGCGACGTCGATCTTCGCCCCCGCCGCGAAGAGGACGGCGCTCTCGACGACGTTCTTCAGCTCGCGGACGTTTCCCGGCCACGCGTAGGCGACGAGGGCCGAGAGGGCGGCGGCGGTCACGCCGGCGACCGGCCGGCCGTGCTCCCGGGCGAAGACGTCGCGGAATCGCTCCACGAGGAGCGGGATGTCGTCCTTCCGGTCGCGGAGGGGCGGGATCTCGACGGTGACGACCGAGAGCCGGTAGTAGAGGTCCTGCCGGAAGCGTCCGGTCTCGATCTCTTTCGCGAGGTCGCGGTTCGTCGCCGCCACGAGGCGGAAATCGACGTCCCGCGACTCGTTCCCTCCCACCGGCGTGACACGCTTTTCCTCGAGAACCCGCAGGAACTTCACCTGGAGGTCGGGGGGCATCTCGGAGACCTCGTCGAGGAAGAGCGTTCCGCCGTGAGCCTGCTCGATCCGGCCCACCCGCTTCACGAGGGCTCCGGTGAAGGCTCCCTTCTCGTGGCCGAAGAGCTCCGACTCGATGATCTCCTTTGGGATCGCGCCGCAGTTGAGCGCCACGAAGGCGCGCGCGCGGCGCGGCGAGTTGTGATGCAGGGCGTTCGCGACGAGCTCCTTGCCTGTTCCCGACTCGCCGACCACGAGGACCGTCGTCTTCGCCGGCGCCACGACGCGCAGCCGCTCGAAGAGTCGCTCCATCGGCTTCGAGATCCCGAGAATCGCCTCGAAGCCGTACCGCTTGTCGAGCCGCTCCCGGAGGTCGCGGATCTCCCCGACCTGCCGCGAGCGCCGGAGGGCGGCCTGCGCGCGGAGGCGGAGGTCGTCCTTGGCCACCGGCTTGGCGACGTAGTCGACCGTGCCGAGGGCGCGGGCCTGAAGGAGCGTCTCCACGTCCCCGAAGGCCGTCACCAGAAGGACCGAGACGTCCGGGCGCGCCGCGGCCAGCTCGGTCGCCAGGTCGAGGCCCGTCTTTCCGGGCATCTTCAGGTCCGTCACGACGAGGGCGACGGAGGGGTCCTCCGCCGCGCGCCCGAGGGCCGACGCCGCGTCGCCGAACTCCTCGACGCGCTGGCCGTCGGTCTGGAGGGCCAGCGCCATCGCCTTCCGGCTTCCGGCGTCGTCGTCCACGACGAGGACGAGGGGCTCCGGCGCGGCGCTCATTTCGCTTCCCCGAGGGACTTCTCGAGGTCCCCCTCGCTCCAGACCGGCACGCCCAGCGCTCTCGCCTTGTCGAGCTTCGAACCGGACTCCTCGCCGGCGATCACCGCCGTCGTCTTCTTCGACACGCTCGAGGTCACCTTTCCGCCCGCCGCCTCGATGGCCGCCGTCGCCTCGTCGCGCGTTCGCCGGGCCAGGGTTCCCGTCAGGACGAAGATGCCGCCGGAGAGCGGACCTTCCCCGGCCGGCGCGGCCGGGCTCTCCGTCATACGGACGCCGTGCCGCCGGAGTTTCGTGAGAAGCGCCCGGTTTCGGCCGTTTCCGAACCAGTCGCGGATCCCGCCCGCCGTTTCCGGGCCGATCTCCGGGACCGCCGTCAACTCCTCCTCGGACGCCGCCGCGAGCGTCTCCATCGACCCGAAGCGCCGCGCGAGGACCCTGGCCGTCTTCTCGCCGACCTGCCGGATGCCGAGCCCGAAGAGGAGCCGGGCGAGGCCCGCCTCCTTCGACTTCACGAGCTGCGAAAGGACGTTCGCCGCGGACTTTTCCCCCCAGCGCTCGAGGGCGGCGAGATCGGAGCCCGCGAGGTCGTAGAGCGACGCGACGTCGGAAATCAGCTTCGCCGCGAGCAGCTGGTCGATCCGCTCGTCCCCGAGCCCCTCGACGTCCATGGCCCGGCGGGAGACGTAATGCCGGATCGCCTCCTTCGCCTGCGCCGGACAGGACGGGTTCACGCACCGGAGGGCCACGGCCCCCTCCGACTTCACGACCTTCTCGCCGCACGAGGGGCAGCGCGACGGCAGGACGAATTCCGGCGCCCGGGCGGGCCGCTTGTCCAGGAGGACGCGCGTCACCTTCGGGATGACGTCGCCCCCCTTCTCGACGGCCACGGTGTCGCCGACCCGGACGTCCTTCCGGGAGAGGTCCTCCATGTTGTGGAGCGTCGCGCGCCTGACGGTCGTCCCCGCGAGAAGGACCGGCTCGAACTCGGCCACCGGCGTCAGGACGCCCGTCCGCCCGACCTGGACGACGATGTCCGTCACGACCGTCGTCGCCTCTTCCGGAGGGAACTTGTAGGCGAGCGCCCAGCGCGGGCTCTTCGCGGTGGCGCCGAGCCGCTTCTGGTCGGCGAGGGCGTCCACCTTCAGGACGACGCCGTCGGTCTCGAACGTCAGCTCGCCGCCGACCCTCATCGACCGGACCCGCTGCAGGAACTTCCAGATCTCCCCGAACGTCCCATCGACCTTCGTCCAGTATGGGCTCACCTTGAACCCGAGCCGCCCGAGCCGTCTCAGGGCCTCTTCCTGCGTCTGGGGTGGATCCCCTCCTTCCCACCGCGCCGCCGCGTAGAGAAAGGCATCCAGCCTCCGGGAGGCCGTGATCCGCGCGTCGAGAAGGCGGAGGGATCCGGCGGCCGCATTGCGCGGGTTGGCGAAGAGAGGCTCGCCGGCCTCCTCGCGGGCCTCGTTGAGGGCCCGGAACGACGGCTTCGGCAGATAGACCTCGCCCCTCACCTCCAGGAGGCGTGGAGCGGGCCCCGGCAGGATCAGCGGGACGCTCCGGATCGTCTTCACGTTCGGGGTGACGTCCTCGCCCGTCGCCCCGTCGCCCCGCGTGGCGGCCCGCACGAGGAGACCCTTCTCGTAGACGACCGATACGGAGAGCCCGTCGATCTTCAGCTCGCAGACGATCCCGGGGGTCCGGCCGTCCAGGCGGTCCGACACGCGGGTCAACCACGCCTTCAGCTCCTCCTCGTCGTAGGCGTTCTCGAGCGAGAGAAGCGGAACCTCGTGGCGGACGCCCGGCAGCTCGGAAACCGGCGCGCCCCCCACCCGCTGCGTCGGCGAATCGGGGCTGACCAGCTCCGGGTGCGCCGTCTCCAGCCCCTTGAGCTCGCGCATCAGGGCGTCGAACTCGGCGTCGGTGATCTCCGGCCGGTCCTCCACATAGTAGAGGCGCTCGTGCCGGCGGATCTCCGCCCGCAGCTCCGCGGCCCGCGCGGTGGCGTCCTTTCCCTTCGAGACCACGAACCGATTCTAGGCGGGAGGGCGGTGCCGCCCTCCCTGCTAGCATCGCCCGCCGTGAATCCCCGCCGGACGATCCCGCTCGCAGGCTTCCTGGTAGCCTCGCCGCTCCTCGCCGGCTCGCGCGTCCCTCCCGTCGCCTCCTACCGGATGGACGTCACGTACGACGGGGCGAACCACACGCTCGCGGGCCAGTCGGCCGTCACGTTCGTCAACCGGACGTCCCGTCCTTTTCCCGACCTCTGCTTCCATCTCTACCTGAACGCCTGGCGGAACGACCGGTCGACCTGGCTCCGGGAACACGAGGAAGGGGCCGACCCGGCGCGCCGGAAGGGGAAGTCGGCCGAATGGTTCTCTTGGAGCGAGATCCACCGGATTGCGCTTCCCGACGGGACCGACTTGACGAAGGGGCTGAAGTACCTCGCGCCCGACGACGGGAACGCCGACGACCGGACGGTGGCGTGCGTCCCGCTTCCGGCGCCGGTGGCTCCGGGCGGGACGTTGAGCTTCACCCTCGACTGGGCGGCGAAGCTCCCGCGGACCCGGGCCCGGACCGGCTGGAAGGACGACTTCGTCATGGGGGCGCAGTGGTTCCCGAAGCTCGGCGTGGCGACCGACGCGGGGTGGAACGTCCACCAGTTCCACGCCGGGACGGAGTTCTTCGCCGACTTCGGCGACTACGACGTCACGCTGACCCTTCCGAAGGAGATGAAGGGAAAGGCGGGCGCTTCGGGCGTCCAGAAGGAGGAGACGGACGTCGCCGCCGGGGTGAAGGTCCGCTTCCTCGCCGAAGACGTCCACGACTTCGCCTGGACCGCCTCGCCGCGCTACGAGGTCCACCGCGAGAGCTTCAGCGAGCCGGGGCTCCCGAACGTGGAGATGATCCTCCTCCTCCAGCCCGACCACCGCCGCGTGAAGGACCGCTACTTCGCGGCGACACGGGCGGCGCTCCGGGAGTACGGGACGCGCTACGTCCCGTACCCGTACCCGCAGGTGACGATCGTCGACCCGCCCTGGGGGGCGGCCTCCGGCGGGATGGAGTACCCGACGCTCTTCACCGGGGGGGTGAGCTGGCTCTCTCCCGCCGGGACGGGGAGCCCGGAGGGAGTCACCGTCCACGAGTTCGGCCACCAGATCTTCTACGGCCTCCTCGCCTCGAACGAGTTCGAGGAGGCGCATCTCGACGAGGGCTTCAACACCTATGCGACCGACGTGACGATGCGCGCCGCCTTCGGCGAGGCGCCGCTCGTGAAACGCTTCTTCGGGATCCCCGTCGTCTTTCCTTCCATCCGGCTTCCGCGCCCGGAGTGGGGGAACGAGCGCTACCTCGACTGGCAGGTGGCCTCCCGGTCGGACGCCCCGAACCATCCCTCCTTCAAGCAGCTCGACCGCGCGGCGATCCGAACGAACGCCTACTCGAAGACGGCCCTCACGCTGGCCTCCGCCGAGCGGACGCTCGGCGCGGAGACCTTCGGGAAGATCCTGAAGAGCTACGCCACGCGCTTTGCCTTCCGCCACCCGACGACGGCCGACTTCAGGAGCGTCGTGAAGGAGATCGCCGGCGAGGAGGCCGACGCCCTCTTCCGCGAGGCGTGGGACAGCTCGAACACCTTCGACTATGCGATCGGCTCCGTCTCGACGAAGAGGGCCGGCGAGCCGGTCGGCTGGGTCGGCGAAGGGCCCGACCGGACGTTCAGCGAGCCGCGGGAGCCGAAGGGCCCGGCGACGTACGAGTCGGTCGTCGTCGTCCGCCGGATGGGCGAGGCCGTCTGGCCGGTCGACGTCGAGATGGCGTTCGAGGGCGGGCACGTCTTCCGGACGGTCTGGGACGGAAAAGACCGGTGGATCCGCTACCGGGCGACCGGCCCGAAGCTCCTCGCGGCGCGCGTGGATCCCGACCGGAAGCTCCTCCTCGACGTGAATCGTCTGAACAACGGGATGCGGGTCGAGGAGGACCGGCGCGCCGCGGACCGTTGGGCGATGCGGCTCCGCTTCTGGGCGCAGAACGCGCTCGAGTTCTTCGCCCTCCTCGGTTTCGCGGGGACGGTGCGATGAGACGCGACAGCCTCCCGGTCTTCTTCGGGCGCGGGCTCTTCGCCGCCGCCGTGACGTGGAAGGCCCTTCTCGTCGCCCTCGCCCTGAACGCCGTCCTCGCCGCCGTCCTCGTCCGCCCTCTCGCGACGGCCCTCCACCAGACGCTCGACCGGAACCCCTCGGCCGACCGGATGGCGACGGGAGCGGACCCGCTCTACCTCTCGAACCTCATCCGGGTCCGGCCCGACGTGCTCGGCGACACGGGCCGGCTGGAAGAGCTCGTCACGGGCGCGACGCCGTCGGACGCCACGGTCCCCGCGACGCTTTCGTCGCTCGTCCCGAAGGAGGGTGTCGCCGGATCGGCCGCCGCCTTCGGCCTCGTCTCCGCCGCCCTCGCCGCTCTCCTCGCCGGGGGATTCGCCGGACGATTCGGCGCGACGGGCGACCGGACGAGCCTCACCGCCTTCGGCGCCGACTGCGCGCGGTTCGCCCTTCCTTCCCTCGCGCTCGGCCTCCTTTCGGCCGGAGCGATCGTCGCCGCGTGGCGGTGGATCTACGTGGGGAGCGGGCTCCTCTACGACCCCGACGACTTCCGGTACGAGTGGCAGGCCGTGGCGCTCCAGCTCCTCCGGCTCTTCGCCTTCCTTCTCGTGGCCGCCTCGGTCCGCCTCGTCGTCCAGTACAGCCGCGCGGCGATGGGGCTCTCCGGCTCGGCGAACGTCGCGGCCGCGCTCGGGCGCGGCCTCGGCTTCGTCCTCTCGCACGCGGCCGGAACGCTCACCCTCGAGATCCTCTTCGGCGCCGCCGGACTTCTTCCCCTCGTTCTCTGGGGGTTCTTCGGGGCCCCGTGGGGCGGAGCCGACCGGTCGGAGTTCTGGATTCTCCTCGGGCTCCAGCAGCTGGTTCTTCTCGTCCGGATCGCCGTGCGGACCGCGCATCTCGGCGCCGCCTCGGCGTGGCTCTCCAGCGCCGCCGACCGCACACCGATTCCGGCGCGGCCGGAGTCGGCCTCCGAGGCCGCGTGACGACCCTGCCGGAGATCCGCCTCCTCACGAGGACTCCCGCTTCGTGGGCCGAGCGGGCCGCGGCCCGCCTGCCGGAGCTCCTGGCCGATCACGCCGCCTGCGAGCTCCAGGCCGCCGTCTCGGCCCTCTCGCTCGTCGGCTTCTATCCGCAGAACGTGAAGCTGGTCGAGCGGCTCTCCGCCATCGCGACCGAGGAGCTGCGCCATTTCCGCCGGGCGGCGAAGGAGGCGCGCCGCTTCGGGGCGGTCCTCTCCCCGCGCCGACGGAACCCGTACGCGGCGGCCCTGAAGGCCGCCTGCCGGACCGCGAAGGAGCCAGAGCGCGGTCTCGACCTCCTCCTCGTCTCGGCGCTCATCGAGGTGCGAAGCCACGAGCGGTTCGAGGTGCTCGCGCCCCGGATCGGGGACGCGCGCCTCGCGCGCTTCTACCGGGAGCTGGCCGAGGCCGAGGCGCGTCACGGACCGGCCTACCTGGAGCTGGCCGTCGCGCACGCGGGGTCCGAGGCGACGCGCCAGCGCCTCGCCGAGCTTCTCCGCCTCGAGGCCAAGGCCCTCGAGCAGAGCGCCCGCCCCGACGTCTCGGTCCACGGCGCGGCCTAGAGCGCGAACGGGTTACGCGGCCTCAAATGCATCTGCACTAAAGGAGGAACGCCCGTCCCCCCGTAGAGTCGGGCCGAACCGGGCCGTTCAGGGGGGGTTTGATGCCGCGCCTCGACACCGAGACCCTGGAGATGCTCCTTTCCACGCTCCGGGACTACGCCGAGCGCGAACTTCCACCTGCGTTCCTCCTGAAGCTGGATCACGAGGACGTCTTCCCGGAAAAGGTCCTCGCGGACCTCTACGACCCGCAGCAGATCGGCATCCACCTCCTCTTCGTCCCCGAGGAGTCCGGCGGCCTCGGCGGGAGCGCCTGGGACATCTACCGGGTCTGCGAGGTGATGGCGGGGATCGACCTCGGAATCGCCACGGGCGTCCTCGCCACCTGCCTCGGCGCCGACCCGATCATGGTCGGGGCCACGGCGGAGCAGAAGGCGCACTGGATGAAGCGCGTCGCCGACGAGGGGCTGCTGATGGCCTACGGCGCCACGGAGCCGCAGGCGGGAAGCGACCTCGCCGCGCTGCAGACGCAGGCCGTTCCGGTGACCGAGAACGGGAAGACCGTCGCCTACCGGATCTCGGGGCGGAAGCAGTGGATCTCGAACGGCGGCGTGGCGGATCTCTATACCGTTCTCGCGAACGCTCCCGGCGGGCCGACCTGGTTCGTGGTCGAGAAGGGAGCGCCCGGCTTCTCGCACGGAAAGCCCGAGGACAAGCACGGCATCCGGGCCAGCAACACGGCCGCGCTCTTCCTCGACGACGTGCTCGTCCCCGCGGACCGCCTCGTCGGCGGCGTCGAGGGGAAGGGCCTCGTGCAGGCGCAGGCCGTCTTCGGCTACACGCGCCTCATGGTGGCCGCCTTCGGCCTCGGGGCCGGCTGGGCGGCGCTCGCGCGCGCGATCCGCTACGCGCAGACGCGCGTCCAGGGGGGCGCCCCCCTTTCCCGGAAGCAGGGCTACACCCACAAGCTGATCGTCCCGAACGCCGTCCGGCTGGAAGCGGCGCGGGCCTACATCGAATGGACGGCCGAGCGGATCGACGCGGGCGAGGGAGATCTCGCGACGGAAGGGGCCGTGGCGAAGTATGCGGCGACCGAAGCGGGCAACAAGGCGGCCGAGGACTCCATCCAGGCGCTCGGGGGCTACGGCTACACGCGCGAGTACCTCGTCGAGAAGATCAAGCGCGACGTACGAATCACGACGATCTACGAGGGGACTTCCGAGATCATGGAGTGGACCATCGCGCGCGACCGCTGGCAGCTCCACCTGAAGTCGAAGGGGGCGTACTACGCGGAGTGGGCGGCGCGCCTCGGCGGGACGGCCGCCACCGGCGCCCCCGCCGCCGCGCAGGCGCTCCACTCGCTCGGCGCGCTCTTCGAGCGGTGCCGCCTCGACCGCCTGACCCGGAACCAGCACATCCTCTTCCGCCTCGGGGAGCTGACGGCGTGGGCCGAGACGGCGGCGATCTTCTCGGAGCGGGCGGCGGCGAAGCCGTCCACCGTCCTTCCCTTCTCCGAGGGAGTCCTTCCGGCGATGGCGCGCGTCCACGCCCGCGAAGCGCTGATGAACGTGGCGGCCGGCGGCCTCAAGTGGGCCTGCGCCGCCGGCCAGACCGACCCCGGCCTCGCCCCGGCCCTCGGCCTCGAAAAGGCCTTCGCGGCCCAGGCCGGCCGGATCGACGACGAAGACTTCCTCGCCCGGGAGCTCGCCCGGGCTTTTCCAGCCTGAGGGACGGAGACACCATGACCGACCGCAGCGAGCGTGCCATCGCCGTCGTGGGGCTCGGGGCCATCCTCCCCGACGCCCCGAACGCCGCCGCCTTCTGGACGAACATCCGCGAGAAGCGTTACGGCATCTCCGAGGTCTCTCCGGACAGGTGGGACCCCGCCGACTACTGGGACCCCGACCCGGCCGCCCCGGACAAGACCTACAGCAAGATCGGCGGCTGGGTCCGCGGCTTCTCCTTCGACTGGAAGCGCTTCCACATTCCCCCGAAGGTCGCGGCGGCGATGGACGAGGGACAGCAGTGGGCTGTGGCGATCGCCGCCGAGGCGCTCGCCGACTACGGCGCTCCGAAGCGCCCGCTCGACACCGAGCGGACGGGCGTCGTCCTCGGGACGGCCATGGGGGGCGAGCTCCACTTCCTCACGGCGTTCCGCGTCTTCTTTCCCGAATGGCGCAAGGCGCTCGAAGGCGTCTCGGAGTTCTCGCAGCTTCCGAAGGAAGCGCGCGCGGCGATCCTCGGGGCGTGGCACGAGCGGGTCTCCGCGATGCTCCCGCCGATCACCGAGGACTCGATGCCCGGCGAGCTCCCGAACATCATCTCGGGGCGCGTCGCCAACGTCCTGAACCTCCGCGGGCCCAACTTCATCACGGACGCGGCCTGCGCTTCGACGTTCGCCGCCGTGGACGCCTCCGTCGAGCTCCTGTCGGCGAGGCACTGCGACGCGGTCCTGACCGGCGGCGTCGACCGGAACATGGGGCCCTCCACCTTCGTGAAGTTCTGCAAGATCGGCGCGCTCTCGGCCACCGGGACGCGCCCCTTCGGCGACGGGGCCGACGGGTTCGTCATGGGCGAGGGGTGCGCGTCGTTCCTCCTGAAGCGCCTCGCCGACGCCGAGCGGGACGGGGACCGGATCTACGCCGTCGTCCGCGGCGTGGGTGGGTCGAGCGACGGGAAGGGAAAGGGGATCACCGCGCCGAACCCGACCGGCCAGCGGCTCGCCGTCGAGCGGGCCTGGAAGGATGCCGGGCTCGACCCCGCCACCGCGACCCTCGTCGAAGCGCACGGGACGAGCACGAAGGTCGGGGACGTCGTCGAGGTCGAGAGCCTCGCCACGGTCTTCGGCGGCGCCCCGAAGGGCTCGATCGCCCTCGGCTCGGCCAAGAGCAACGTCGGCCACCTGAAGGCCGGCGCGGGGGCCGCCG
>DATIWM010000241.1:0-3674 GCA_035519355.1 Thermoanaerobaculia bacterium
CGCTTCCGACGACGAGGAGGTTCGCGCTCGAGGACTGCGGCGTGATCGTCGAGAAGTAGCTCGTCGAGAAGAGAAGAGCAAAGCCGAGAAGGGGAACCGGAACGCCGAGCTGCGCCCCCACCCCCAGAAAGACGCCGAAGAGGGCGAGAACGTGCGCCGTCTGACTCACGAAGAGGTAGTGGAGGACGACGTAGGCGAGGACGAGGATCGCGTAGGCCGCGGGCCAGGGAAGGCCGCCGAGCGCGCCCCCCAGACGCTGCCCGAGATACCCCATGAAGCCGAGCGCGTTCAGCTGGCCGCTGATGGCGAAGAGGATCGCGAACCAGATGAACGTCGCGAGAACGTCCCCCTGCTGGCCGATGTCCTTCAGGGTCAGGGCGCCGGTCGCCAGGAGGGTGCCGAGGCCGAGGAAGGCGACGGCCGTCAGGTCGACCTTGAGGGTCCCGGCGAGCGCCCAGAGAACGACCATCGCGACGAACGTGACCGCGACGATCTTCTCGTCCGCGCTCAGCGGCCCCATGGCCGCGAGAGCCTTGCGCGCCGCCGCCGGCGCCTCCGGCGTGCTCTTGACCTCGGGCGGAAAGACCTTGTAGATGAGGAAGGGAAGGAAGAGGAGGGCGACGAGGGTCGGCACGGACGACGCAAGAAGCCACGAGCCGAAGGAGACCGAGAAGCCGGCTGTCTTTCCGATCTCGGCGCCGAGCGGGTTTCCGGCCATCGCCGTCAGCCAGAGCGCCGACGAGAGGCTCAGGGTCGCCATGGCGCAGAACATCAGGTAGGCGCCCATCCGTTTCCGGGTCGCCTCGTCCGGCTTCGAGCCGCCCCCTTCCGCGAGCGAGAGCGCGAGGGGATAGAGAACGCCGGAGCGCGCCGTATCGCTCGGGAAGGCCGGGGCGACGACGGCGTCCATCAGGAAGACGCTGTAACCGAGCCCGAGCGTCGACTTTCCGAAGAGGGCGACGACGAGATACCCGAGCCGCTGCCCGAGGCCGCACTTCACGATGGCCCGGGCCACGAGGAACGCCACGACGATCAGGAGAATCGTCCCGTTCGCGAACCCCGCGTACGCTTTGGCGGGGGGAAGGATGCCCGAGAGGACCGCGACCGCGACGGCGAGGACGGAGGCCGTCAGGATCGGAAAGGCGCCGACGATGACGGAAGCGATCGTGGCGGCGAAGATCGCGAAGAGGCGCCAGGCCGGGGCCGTGAGCCCCTCGGGGACCGGCCAGATCCAGATCGCCGCGCCGAGGGCGAAGACGGCCACCCGCGAGACGAGCGATTTGGCACCCGGGGTCATCGCGGCGCCTCGCTCCGGGGAGGCGGGACCTGTCGCGTCCGCCCTTCGATGTTCGCGATCCGGCCGCTGATCTCGCCGGATTCCGGGGCCACGACGTACTGCCAGGCGAAATCGAACGACCCTTCGAGCCCGGCGTAGCGCCCGGTCCCACCGGTGATCGTGCCCGTGGCCTTGCGCCCGGTGCCGATGGGCTCGGTTCTCAGATAGCCGTAGATCCGGTCCCCTTTCGCGTCGGTGAATATCGCCCGGCCGACGATGAACGTCCCGCCGTCATCGAAGCCGATCACCTCGCCGAGAAAGCCCCGTCCGAGCCCCTCGCCGCCCGTGACGGCGAGGGGGCCCGTGAGGTGAATGATGGCGGCGGGGCGGGCCCCCTCCGTCGGGAGGAGCTGCCGTGTCCCCGAAAGCGTCCAGCTCGCCTTGAAGGGGCGCCAACCGTCCACGGCCGGCTGCTCGCCCCGCGCCGAAAGGAACGACGCGGCGAAAACCGTCGTCAGAGCAACCGTCGCGAGGCGACCGCCACGGCTCACGAAGGACGTCCCTGCCCCGTCATGGTGGCCGGATCGAGGACCTTCGCGATCTGCTTCTCCGTCAGGATCTTCTTCTCGCGGATCAGCTCCAGGATGCCGCGGCCAGTCTTCTGCGCCTCGGCCGCGAGCTCGGTGGCCTTGTCGTAGCCGATCACCGGGTTGAGTGCCGTGACCGTCCCGATCGAGTAGTCGACGTAGTGGCGGGCGATCTCCGGATTCGCCGTGATGCCGTCGACGCAGTGGACCCGGAGCGTCCGCGCCGCGTTCATGAAGAGCGTCTGCGCCTCGAAGATGCAGGCGGCGATCACCGGCTCGAAGACGTTCAGCTGGAGCTGGCCTCCTTCGGCCGCCATCGAGACCGTCAGGTCGCTTCCGATGACGCGGAAACAGACCATGTTTACGACCTCGGGGATGACCGGGTTCACCTTGCCCGGCATGATCGAAGAGCCCGGCTGCTTCGGCGGGAGGTTGATTTCGCGCAGGCCGCACCGCGGGCCTGACGAGAGGAGCCGCAGGTCGTTGCAGACCTTGGAGAGCTTGATGGCCAGGCTCTTCATGCACGACGAGTAGAGGACATAGGACTGCGTGTCCTGGGTCGCCTCGATCAGGTCGGGCGCGAGGTGGATCGGGAAGCCAGTGACCTTCGCCAGGTGCTTCGTGCACTTCTCGGCGTATCCGGCCGGCGCGTTCAGCCCCGTGCCGATGGCCGTCGCCCCCATGTTGATCTCGCAGAGGACGTTCTGGATCCGCTCGAGGGCGAGGACCTCGCCCGCCAGCGTCTCGGCGAAGGCGTTGAACTCCTGCCCGAGCGTCATCGGGACGGCGTCCTGCAGCTGGGTCCGTCCCATCTTGAGGATCGGGGAGAACTTCTTCCCCTTCTTCCGGAAGGCTTCGATCAGCTCTTTCATCGCCGCGACGAGACGGACGTTGCCCAGCGCCATCCCGACGTGGAGGGCCGTCGGGTACGCGTCGTTCGTCGACTGCGAGCAGTTGACGTGGTCGTGCGGGCTGCAGTGCTTGTACTCGCCCTTCTTGTGCCCCATCAGCTCCAGGGCCCGGTTGGCGATCACCTCGTTCGCGTTCATGTTGGTCGAGGTGCCCGCGCCTCCCTGGAAGACGTCGAGGCGGAACTCGTCGTGGAGCTTGCCGTCGATCAGCTCGGCGCACGCTCCCTCGATTCCCCTGAGGATCTCCTTGCTGAACTGGCCGCAGTCGAAATTCGCGCGCGCCGCGGCCAGCTTGACCATGGCGAACGCCTTGAT
This sequence comes from Thermoanaerobaculia bacterium, assembly GCA_035519355.1. Taxonomy (GTDB): domain Bacteria; phylum Acidobacteriota; class Thermoanaerobaculia; order UBA5066; family UBA5066; genus DAOMFB01. The sequence continues at coordinate 3,090 of DATIWM010000241.1, forward strand.
GAGGTCGGGATAGAGCCGAAGCGGAACGCCGGAGATGTGGAAGTTCTCGAGCGCCCGGGCCGTCTGGACGCCGTAGTAGGCGTCGGCGGGGACTTCCTTGCGGCCGAGAAGGTCGTGTTCGATCCGGACGGCGGCTTTAGCAGGCATGGGCGTGGCCCTCCTTGACGTACCGCGTAATTTGTTCCGTCCGGACGAAGGGCGTCAACTTTATGGTGCGTTTGATGGTGCGTCTGCATCAGGAGACGCGCCGGGGGGAGTGTCCTTTCCGAGGTAGAGGGTCTGCGACGGGAAAGCGATGCCCGCTCCGGCCGCCGCCACGGCGTCCAGAACCAGAAAGAGCAGCTCCTCCTGCACCTCGAGGAAGCCGGCGAAGTCGGCCGCGAGGACGTAGGCGCGCAGCTCGACATCGAGTGAGGAGGGTCCCAGGCGAAGGAACCGGGCGCGGGCCTCCTCGGGCGTGACGCGCGGGTGGTCGGCGAGGATCTTCCGGAGAGATGCAAGGACGGTCTTCAACTGCGCCGGCGTCGTCTCGTACCGGAGGCCGAGGACGTGGTTGAAGAGGAAGCGGTCGCGGCCCGAGAGGTT
>DATIWM010000242.1:0-5944 GCA_035519355.1 Thermoanaerobaculia bacterium
CCCTCCACGTTCGTCATGGCGGGGAACGTGGCCACCGCCGAGGGGACGCGCGACCTCGTCCGCGCGGGCGCCGATTGCGTGAAGATCGGCATCGGGCCCGGCTCCATCTGCACGACGCGCGTGGTGACGGGCGCCGGCGTCCCGCAGATCCACGCGATCCAGGAAGCCGTGCGCGGCGTGGGGAAGAGCGGCGTGCCGCTCGTGGCCGACGGCGGAATCAAGTTCTCCGGGGACGCGACGAAGGCGCTCGCGGCGGGCGCGCAGGCCGTCATGATCGGAAGCCTGTTCGCCGGCACCGACGAGGCCCCCGGCGAGACCATCCTCTACCAGGGGCGCACGTTCAAGGCGTACCGCGGCATGGGCTCCCTCGGCGCGATGAAGGGGGGCTCGGCGGACCGCTATTTCCAGGACGCGGCCGACGAGCCGCAGAAGATGGTGCCCGAGGGGATCGAGGGGATGGTCCCGTACAAGGGACCGGTCACGACCCTCCTCGCCCAGATCACCGGCGGCGTCCGCTCGGGGATGGGGCTGGCCGGGACGCGGACGCTCCGGGAGCTCTCGCGGAAGGCGAAGATGGTGCGGATCACGGCGGCCGGGCTCAAGGAAAGCCACGCCCACGACGTCATCATCACGAAGGAAGCTCCCAATTACAGACGGGAAGAGATCTAGCCCGGGCGATCTCCCCTAGCGGATCCCGATCGCGGTCGCGCCCTCGACCGGAAAGTCGGCCCTCTCCGCGAGAAGGGTCCGGACCTTCTCGTCCCACTCCTTCTTCAGCCGCGCGAAACGCTCTCCGGTGGCGGGGCCGTCGAAGCCGGAGTGGAGGTACACGATCCGGTGCTCCCGGTCGAGGAAGAGCGTCGTCGGGAAGGTGCGGGGCCCCTCGACGCGGGAAAAGAACGGCGAGGAGGCCGCGTTCTTCGTCGTGCCGGCCCAGAGGATCGGGTAGGTGACGCCGTTGCGCTTCCGAAACTGCGCGACGAGCCGCCGGCCCCGCTCGACGTCGTCGAGGTACTCGTAGGTGAAGGCGACCACCTCGAGACCTCTGGCCGCATATCTCGAGGCCAGCTGCTCGAGGACGGGCGCCTCGTCGTGGCAATTCGGGCACCACGTCCCCATCGCCGTCAGGATCATCGCCTTCCCCGTGAAGCGCGGGTCCGCGGAAGAGACGGCCTTCCCGTCCAGGTCCGGCAGGGAGAAGGCGAACGGCCGGGCGGCCTCCCTCGCTTTCGGGCCGGTCTCCTCGCCGATGGAAGCCCGCTTGACGGCTCTCCAGTCGGCCGGCGGGCTCTGGCCCGAACGGAACTCGCCGGCCAGGGTCCCGTCCGGAAGCAGCTCGGCGGTGAACCGGTAGACGAAGACGCCATTGAAGACCGTGAGGACGAGCTGCTCCCCGTCGAAGGTCCCGTGGAGCGGGCCGTAGTCCCCGCTCGCCGTCGCCATCGTCCCGGTCACCGCCGTCCCCTTCTGGGAGAGAAGCGCGGTCACTTTCCCGGTTCCGCCCCCGGGCTGGGCGATCTCGGCGGCCCAGGTCCCGGCGACCGAGGCCCCCGCCTTCCTCACGGCGGGTGCCGGAGGAGCCGTCCTCGTGGCCGAGAAGGGAAACTCGCGCGTCCCGGACGCCACGACCCGGGAGAACGTCCCTTCGAGCCCGTCCCCTTTCGGCGTGGCGACGATCTTCCCGTCGTAGTGGGCCATCTCGAGGGTCAGCGCCGTTCCGTCCCACAGCGCGCCGGTGAAGGGCTCCGACGTCGCGCCGTTGATCAGCGTCGCGGAGAGGGCTCTTCCCTTCCTCGCGACGCGCACCTGGAACTCGACGGGGTGGCTCTCGACCGGCGAGACCTTCGCGTACCAGAGGCCGGCCGGATCGAACTCCTCGGCTGGAGTCGCGGCATTCAGCGCTCCAGATTCCATTCGCAAGACGAACAGGGAAAGCAGGAGAGAGACCGCCCGGAGAATCTTCTGAGAAGAAAATACGGCTTTGGAAAAGCCGAAGCGCATGTCGCGAGCTTAACGCGGGCCCGTGACCTCTTCACCTTCGAAGAAATCTCTCTCGTCGTCCCTGGCTGTCTCTCACGCCGCCTCAGGCTCGGGGAGAGTCCGGATCGCTTTCGCGCGGCACGCGGCCCGGTGCTCGTCGAGATAGGCGCCCGCCTTCATCATCCGCTGGGTTCGGTGGAGGATCCGGGCGAGATAGGCCATCTTCGACGGCCGGACCTGCCTCAACCATTGGAAGATCGACTTGTCCCCGCCGAGGTTCAGGATCGACCGCCGCCAGGTCTCGGCGTAGAGCTCGAAGAACCGCTCGGCCCCGAGCCGCGGCTCCCAGAGAAGATGGTGCATGTCGTACTTGAACCAAGGCTGCCCATCGAGGACCGGCGACAGCTCGTCGAAGAGGGCGGTGCCGGGGAGCGGCGTCAGGATGGTGTAGCCCGCCCGCTGGAAGCCGTGGCGCGCCACGAAGTCCCAGAGGTCGTGGAAGTCCGACTCCTCCCAGTCGGGGTCGACGAGAAAATTGCCGGTCACGCCGTAGCGGACCGAACGGGCGACGCGGGCGGCCTCGAGGGTCTCGCGGACGGAGAGGTCTTTCTTCACCTTGTCGAGGACCTCGCCGGTCGCCGCCTCCAGCCCGAAGAAGATGTCGAAATCCTCGGCGAGCTCTCGCCACGCCTCGAGGAGATCGGGGTTCCGGGCCACGATGTCGGTGCGGCTCTGCGCGAGAATCCAGCGCTTTCTGATTCCCCGCCTTTTCAGCGCGTCGGCCAGCTCCCGGCTTCTCTCCGGCGGGTTCCAGAAGAGGTCGTCGACGACGAAGACGTTCGGGCCGGTCGCTGCGAAGTCCTCCACGACGGCTCCGACGGACCGCTCGCGGAAAGACCGGTCGTAGAGCTGCCAGACGGAGCAGAAGCTGCAGCGGAACGGGCACCCGCGGGCCGTCTCGATCGTCCAAGCCGGCTTGAAAAGAAGGCATTGGTAGCCGGATCGCCACCTTCCGACGAGGTCCCGCGCCGGGAGCGGCACGGCGTCGAGTGGGGTTCGCCCGGGGGGCAGGCCGGTCTCCACCCACTCCCCCTCGCGGTTCAGGAGGAGCCCCGGCACGCCGGACAGGGAGGCCTTCCGTTCCAGCGCCGTCACGACGGCGGGAACGATCTCCTCCCCGTCGTCGACGCAAATCGCGTCGATCGACGCGTCCCGAAGCGGCGCCGGGTAGGCCGCGGCAGCGTGCCCGCCGGCGAGGAGGAAGGTCTCCGGCGAGATCCTCTTCACCTTCCGGGCCACGTCCACCACGCGGTCGTACTCGAGAGCATGCATCCCGGCGACGCCGACCAGCTCCGGCCGGACTTTTCGCATCCACCGTGTCAGGCTCCCACCGAACCGAAGGTCGACGAGACAGACGTCGTCGCCGCGCTTCCGGAGAGCCGCGCCGATGTACTCCATCCCGAGCGGCTCGGCCCGGAAGAAGGGGCCGAGGCCGAATCGCTCGTTCCCGGGGTCCGGGCGGACGAGAAGAACTCTCATTTCGGACGCGCCCGCCCGGCACGGAGCCTCTCCCGAAGAGCGCGGACCGCCTCCGCACGCTCCTTGAACCTCGCCTCCTTCCCCTCGGACGTCGGGCGGTAGTAGACGCGGTCCCGCAGGGAGTCGGGCAGACAGTCGAGGCCGGCCGTCTTCTCCTCGAGGTCGTGCGCGTAGAGATAGCCCGCCCCATAGCCGGCCTGCTTCATGAGCCGTGTCGGGGCGTTCCGGATCGAGAGCGGCGGCGGCTCGTTCGGGCGCTCGTGGACGTCGCTCACGGCGGCTCCGTAGGCCGTGTAAAGCGCGTTCGATTTCGGCGCGAGGGACAGGGTGACGACCACCTGGGCGAGCGCGAGCGCTCCCTCCGGCAGTCCGATGAAGTCGACGGCGTCGCGCCCGTCGAGAGCGACGCGCAGCGCCCCCGGGTCCGCGAGCCCGACGTCCTCGGACGCGAAGCGGACCAGGCGGCGGGCCACGTAGAGGGGGTCTTCTCCGGCCTCCAGCATCCGCGCCAGCCAGTAGAGCGCGGCGTCGACGTCCGAGTCGCGAAGCGACTTGTGGAGCGCGGAGATCAGGTTGAAATGCTCTTCTCCGGACTTGTCGTAGAGAAGGACCTTTCTCCGAAAGAGGTCCTCGAGAAGGGGGACGGAAAGTACCCGGGGTTCTTCGTCGAAGGCGATCTGCGCGACGGCCGATTCGAGAGCCGTGAGGGCCCTTCGGGCGTCGCCGTCGGCAAATCGTCCTAACCATTCGAAGGAATCCTCATCCGCCGTCACCCGTGCCGCAAGGCCCCTCTCGGAATCCGCCAACGCCCTCTTCATGAGAACGACGAGGTCCGCTTCCTTCAGGGCCGGCACGATGATCACGCGCAGCCGCGACAGCAGGGCCCCGTTCAGCTCGAAGGAGGGGTTCTCCGTCGTGGCTCCCACGAGGACGATCGCCCCCGACTCGACGAACGGGAGGAAGGCGTCCTGCTGGGCGCGGTTGAACCGGTGGATCTCGTCCACGAAGAGAAGCGTCCTCCGGCCGGCCCGCCGGCCGCGGGCGGCCTCCTCCATGACGCCCTTGATCTCCTTGATGCCGGAGACGACCGCCGAGAAGGCCAGAAACCGCGCCCGGGTCCGGGCCGCGATGATCCGCGCCAGCGTCGTCTTCCCGCTGCCGGGAGGCCCCCAGAAGACGAGGGACGGCACGCGGTCCTCCGCGATCGCCCGGGCGAGGAACGATTCGGGTCCGACCAGCTCGGGCGGCCCGACGACCTCCGCGAGGTCGCGGGGTCGCATCCGGTCCGCGAGGGGCGCGTCGGGCGCCGGCGCGCCGGAAGCATTCCGGTTGTCTTCGTCGTCGAAGAGATCGCCGGACACCCGCCCCTCCGCCTCTCTACCGGCCGGCCGGCCGCTGCTCGAGCGTCTTCTCCAGCTGGTCGAGGGCCGGGAGTTGCTGGCCGCTCGCCTTCAACCTCGCGAGCAGCTCGCGCGCCTTCGCCGTCTCCCCCTTGTCGATCCCGAGGACGACGATCTCGTTGAAGGTCGCCTGCCAGTGGCCGGGCTCGACCTTGAGCGCGCGGTCGAACATCGCGAGGGCCTTGTCGAAGTCGCCGAGGCTCCGGTAGGAGACGCCCAGGTCGGTCAGGATGTTCGGATCCTCTCCCAAGACCCTGAGCGCCCGCTCGTAGGCGTCCGCGGCGAGCCGCCAGTCTTCCGCATCGTAGGCGGTGTTCCCGAGCTGCACGAGCAGGTCCCCGTTCCCGGGGTCCTTCGACAGCGCATTCTCCAGCTCCGTGATCCGCTGGCGGAGCGCCGGGTTCATCGAGATCGACGGCGCGCCGCCGCCCGAGCCGGGCAGATCGCGGGTCGCGCCCGCCTGGAAGCCCTGAAGGCCGGCATGGGGGTCCGCCGCGGCGACCGCCCCGCCGCGCCCGCTCCGCTCGAGGTAGAGGTAGGCGGCTGCGAAGCCGAGAAGGAGGCCGAGCGCGGCGAAAAGGACCCGGTCCCCCCACGCGGGCAGCGCGGCCCGGGACGTCAGGGCCGCCGCGCCCTTCTTCGCGGCCGGCCCGGCGGGGGCGGGGATGTGGTCGTCCTGTTCCGAGATCATCACTCCTCTCCATCCTCGGGGTCCTTCGCCGGAACGGCGCTCCAGGAACCGGCCACGGCGCCGACGGCCGGGGCGAGCGCGGTCGCCTCCCAGGTCCCCGTCATTCGTCGCTGAGAGGGAACCACCCTTCCCCAGAACCGGGCGTCCAGACCCCGCTCGCTGTCGATCCGCTCGAGAGAGAGGCGGTCCGCGACGAGCGTGCCGCGGAACGAACCGCGGAAGCCGCCGTCCATCGTGTAGTCGCCCCAGACGAGCGTCCCGTCCAGCACGAGGCGGAAGACGGCGCGGCGCGGGCCCGGATTGATCGTGACGTCCCAGCGGCCCGAGAGCGGGT
>DATIWM010000243.1:0-5662 GCA_035519355.1 Thermoanaerobaculia bacterium
GTGTCATCGGGCTGGGGGATCGACCCGGCGGGAGTCGTCGGCGCCGGAAGCGGCAGAGCCTGCGGGGGGAGGGGACGCGGTCGGGCGGGAGGCGAAGCGACCGGATCGGCCGGAAGTTCCCGTCCGGATGGCTGTCCGGAGGGACGTCCGGATCCGGAGGCCCTTCCCAGGACGAACGCCAGCGCGAGGAGCGACAGGGCCGCGACGGCCACGACGGCGATCAGGAGCCCCTTGTTCACGCTGACCTTCTCCATGCCACCTCCAGCCCGAGCCGGGCGTTCCCCGGCGCGGTCTCCGATGGTCCGTCGAGCGCGCGGGTGTCGTGATTCTCTCTCCGCTGACAACCGCAGCGCCTTCGAGTGAGACTGGTTCTCGCCCTCCGCTTACAATCCGTCCTCCGGGCCCGAGGCTCATCGGAGGCGTTTTCGGCCGGAAATCCAGCCGACGAACGGTCGGCGGCGTGAGGGGGGGGAAGGGAATTTCGTGACGAACGCCACGAGGTTCGACGAAACGGTCCTCGGGGCCATCGCGACCGGAGCGGCCGGCGCCTACCCCCACGAAGGATGTGGCGCCCTCCTCGGTCCGCCGGAGACGGGCGGGGCGCGGCACGTCACGCTCACCCTTCCGCTTCCGAACCGGGAGACGGGAAGGCCGCGCGACCGGTTCGAGATCGCCCCGAAGGACTACCTCGCCGTCGAGGACGAGGCCGAACGCCGGGGCCTTCTCCTCCTCGGCTTCTGGCACAGCCACCCGGACGGCGCCGCGCGTCCTTCCGAGACGGACAGGGCCTACGCCTGGGAGGGGTTCCTGACCGTCATCGTCGCGGTCGAGGTGGGCCGGGCCCGCGACGTCTGCGCGTGGGAGATCCTTGCGCCGGACGCCCCCTTCACACCCGTCGGGATCGAGGCAGCCGGCCCTCCGGACCACGTGACCCCTTTCGCCGGCAGGACCTGCGCCTGACGTCAGAGGAGGAGATCGAATGCCCGTCCAGATCCGGATCCCGACGCCCCTCCGGCGGCACACGGGAGAGCAGTCGCAGGTCGAGGTCCCGCCCGGGACCGTGGCCGAGGCTCTCGACGCCCTCTTCGCCCGATGTCCCGCCCTGAAGACTCATGTCGTCGACGAGGAAGGCCGGGTCCGCGGTTTCGTGAACGTCTTCGTCGGGGGGGAGGACATCCGCTTCCTGGACGGTCTGAAGACTCCCGTCGCCGAGGGGGAGCAGATCGCCATCGTCCCCGCCATCGCCGGGGGTTCCGGCGTCCTCTCCCGCGAGGAGGTGATGCGTTACTCGAGGCATCTCCTCCTTCCCGAGGTCGGGATGCGGGGACAGGAACGCCTCAAGAAGGGAAGCGTCCTTCTGGTGGGCACGGGGGGTCTCGGCTCGCCGGCGGCCCTCTACCTCGCGGCGGCAGGGGTCGGGCGGATCGGCCTCGTCGACTTCGACCTCGTCGACGAGTCGAACCTCCAGCGGCAGATCCTCCACGACACGCGCTGGATCGGGAAGCCCAAGCTCGAGAGCGCCGCCGACCGGCTCCGCGCGCTGAACCCGCAGGTCGAGATCGTCCTCTTCCCGGAGCGGCTCTCGGGCGGGAACGCCCGCTCGATTCTCGGCGGCTTCGACGTGGTCCTGGACGGAACCGACAACTTCGCGACCCGGTACCTGACGAACGACGCCTGTTTCCTCCTGGGAAAGCCGAACGTCTACGGGTCGATCTTTCGCTTCGAGGGGCAGGTCAGCGTCTTCTGGCCGGGGAAGGGGCCGTGCTACCGCTGCCTCTACCCGACGCCGCCCCCGCCCGGACTCGTCCCGAGCTGCGCGGAGGGGGGAGTCCTCGGCGTCCTCCCGGGGGTCATTGGATCGCTGCAGGCGACCGAGGCGATCAAGATCCTCCTCGGCGTCGGGCGCTCGCTCGCGGGACGACTCGTCCTCTACGACGCCCTCGACCTCTCGTTCCGCGAGCTGAAGCTGAGACGCGACCCCGCCTGCCCGCTCTGCGGGGAGAGCCCGACGATCACGGAGCTCCTCGACTACGACGAGTTCTGCGGCCTCGGGCGCGGGGAGGAAGCCGCCCCCGAGGGATCGGAGATCTCCGTCGCCGTCCTGAAGGAGTGGCTCGACCGCGGGGAGAACATCAGAGTCCTCGACGTCCGCGAGCCTCACGAGGCGGAGATCTGCTCGATCGCGGGGGCGCGCCTCATCCCGCTCGCGACTCTCCCCGAACGACTTCACGAGATCGACCCGGCGGCCACTATCGTCGTCCACTGCAAGTCGGGAGCCCGGTCGGCCCGGGCCGTCCATCTCCTCCGGCAGGCCGGACTGACGCGAACCTACAACCTGAAGGGGGGGATCCTCGCCTGGGCGCGGGACGTCGATCCGTCCCTGGCGACGTACTGACATGGCGGGCGCGAGCGATCCCCCCTTCGCGCGCGGGACGCGCGCCGCCCGCGGAGGCGAGCCCCGCACGCGGGCGGACCATGCGGTGACGCAGCCCATCGTCTGCACGGCGACGTACTCCTTCTCGGGCCGGGCCGAGATGGAGGACCACTTCGAGGGGCGCGTCGAGCGGCTGGAATACGGACGCTACGGCAACCCGACCGTCCGCGCGGCCGAGCGGAAGATCGCGGCGCTCGACGGGGCGGAGGACGCCGTCCTCTTCGGGAGCGGGATGGCGGCCGTCACCACGGCCCTCCTCGCGATGACCCGGAGCGGGCAGCACGTCGTCCTGACGAACGACTGCTACCGGCGGACGCGGCAGCTCGTCACGTCGTTCCTGTCGCGGTTCGGGGTGGAGTCGACGCTGGTTCCTCCCGGCGACCTCGCAGCCCTTTCGGCGGCCCTCCTCCCGGGAAAGACCCGGCTGATCGTGACCGAGTCCCCCACGAACCCCTATCTGCGCGTCGCGGACCTCCCGGCCTGTGCAAACGTCGCGCGCCGCCATCCGGGCGTCAAGCTCCTGGTCGACTCGACTTTCGCAACCCCCATCAACCAGCGCCCCCTCGAGCTGGGCGCGGACCTCGTCCTTCACTCCGGCACCAAGTACCTGGGCGGGCACAACGACCTCCTGGCCGGCTCGCTCAGCGGGAAGGCGGACCTCGTCGCGGCGATCCGCGACCTCCGCGGGGTCCTGGGGACGGTCCTCGACCCGCACAGCGCCTACCTCCTCCTCCGGGGGATGAAGACGCTCGAGCTGCGCGTCCTTCGCCAGAACGCCTCGGCCCAGAGGATCGCCGGGTGGCTCGCCGTCCACCCGCTCGTCGAAAGGGTCTTCTATCCGGGCCTCCCGGACCACCCCGATCACGCGGTGGCCGCCGCGCAGATGACGGGCTTCGGCGGCGTCGTCAGCTTCGTCGTGAAGGGGGGTCTCGACGCCGCAGCCCGGCTCGTGGACGGGGTTCGCCTCCCGCTGATCGCCCCGTCGCTCGGGGGAGTCGAGAGCCTCATCGAGCAGCCCGCCCTCATGTCCTTCTACGAGCTGACGACGGAGGAGCGGCGCGCCATCGGCATCGAGGAGGGTCTCGTCCGCCTCTCGGTCGGAATCGAGGACGCGGACGACCTGATCGCCGACCTCGAACGGGCGCTTTCGGGCGCCGGGGAGATTGAACTCCCTGGGAAGTCGCTGTAGAAAGGCGATCTCGAGACAGATGCGCAATCTCTTCCAGCATCGCCGTCGGAAAGGATGACGTATGAGCGGAGTCAGGGTACTCGTCGGGACGCGCAAGGGCGCCTTCGTCCTGACGTCGGACGGAAAGCGCAAGCGCTGGAAGGTCAGCGGCCCCCACTTTGCAGGCTGGGAGGTCTACCACCTCAAGGGATCAACGGCCGACCCGAACCGGATCTACGTGTCGCAGACGAGCGGCTGGTTCGGGCAAGTGATCCAGCGCTCGAGCGACGGGGGCAAGACGTGGGAAGCGCCCGGAGGCGGGGTCACGCTGTCGCCGGAGGGCTTCCCTCGCGGCGAGAGCAACCGGTTCGTCTACGACACCTCGCCGGAGACCGGCCGACCCTTGACCACGCACCAGTTCTACGACGGGACGCAGCGCCCCTGGGAGTTCAAGCGCGTCTGGCACCTCGAGCCGTCGCCGAACGATCCGGATACCGTCTATGCCGGCGTGGAGGACGCGGCCCTGTTCCGCTCGACCGACGGCGGGAGGACGTGGCAGGAACTGGCCGGACTGCGCGGTCATGACTCGGGCCCCAAGTGGCAGCCCGGCGCCGGAGGGATGTGCCTCCACACGATCCTCCTGGATCCGGGCGATTCCGGACGGATTTACGTCGCCATCTCCGCGGCCGGGGCCTTCCGGAGCGACGACGCCGGCAAGACGTGGGGGCCGATCAACCGCGGCCTGAAGTCCGAGGGAATCCCCGATCCGAATGCCGAGGTCGGCCACTGCGTCCACCGGATCGCGATGCACCGGGAGCGTCCCCGGGTCCTGTTCATGCAGAAGCACTGGGACGTCATGCGGAGCGACGATGCCGGCGCTTCGTGGCGCGAGGTCAGCGGAAACCTGCCCACCGACTTCGGGTTCGCGATCGACGTTCACGCGCACGAACCGGACACCGTCTTCGTCGTCCCGATCAAGAGCGACTCGGAGCACTGTCCGCCCGGAGGGAAGCTGCGCGTCTACCGGAGCCGGACGGGCGGAAACGAGTGGGAAGCGCTCACGAGAGGCCTTCCGCAGAGGAACTGCTACGTCAACGTGCTGCGCGACGCGATGGCCGTCGACGCCATCGATCCGTGCGGCGTCTACTTCGGCACGACCGGCGGGCAGGTTTACGTCTCGCCCGATTCCGGAGACAGCTGGAGTCCGATCGTCAGGAATCTTCCGGCGGTCCTCTCCGTCGAGGTCCAGACGCTCCCATGATCCGGGTCGTCCTCCCGGCGCATCTTCGGACGCTCGCGCGCGTCGGGCGCGAGGTGAAGCTCGAGGTGGAGGGCCCGGCCACGCAGGGCTCCATCCTCGACGCCCTCGAAGCCCGCTATCCGGTTCTGCGCGGGACGATCCGCGACCACGACACGAAGAGACGCCGGGCGTTCGTCCGGTTCTTCGCCTGTGCGGAGGATCTGTCCCATGAACCGGCGGACGCGCCGCTCCCCGAGGCGGTCACGACGGGCCGGGAGCCCTTCCTGATCGTCGGGGCCATGGCCGGCGGCTAGGCTCGCTCAGTCGTCTCGCTGCAGCGGGACATGGAGGATGAAATGGCAGCGAAGAAACCGAAGAAGAAGGCGGTCGCGAGGCGGAGGGCTCCAAAGAAGGCGAAGGCCGCGGCGAAGAAGGTCCGCGCGGGCTCGGGGGCCCCGAATCTGACGGAGGCGTCACCCTCGTTCACGGCGAACGACCTCGAGAAGAGCCTGGCCTGGTACCGGGACGTCGTTGGATTCGCCGTCGAGGAGCGCTACGAGCGGGACGGGAAGCTCGCGGGCGTCGGGCTCCGCGCGGGAAACGTCTTCCTGATGCTCGGGCAGGACGACTGGAAGAAGGGGCGCGACCGGCAGAAAGGTCAGGGGTTCCGGATCTACTGCATGACGACGCAGGACGTCGACGCCATGGCGGATCGGATCCGGAGAGCGGGGGGCGTCCTCGACCAGGAGCCGAAAGACCAGCCCTGGGGCATGCGAGACTTCTCCCTCACCGATCCCGACGGCTTCAAGATCACCATCGG
>DATIWM010000244.1:0-11649 GCA_035519355.1 Thermoanaerobaculia bacterium
ACCAGTTCCGCGAGGCCGAGCGCGAGTACCGTGAGGCTCTCCGGTGCGATCCCGACTATGTCCCGTCGCTCGTCGGCCTGGGAACGCTCCTTCTCCAGCGGCAGAGCGCCGCCGAGGCCGTGGAGCCCCTGAAGAAAGCGACCGCTCTCGACCCGCGGAACGCCGACGCCGTCTGGGCCCTCCTCCGGACCTACCGGATGTCGGGACAGACCCGGGAAGCCGGGGAGATGCTCGAACGGGCTCTCGAGCTCGACACACCGGAGATCTGGAACGAGGCCGGCGCCTATCTGGCTGACAGGGGACGATTCGACGAGGCGGCCCAGGCCTTCGGGCGCGCCGCGGACCGGGCCGCCGGCGTGCCCGTCTACCGGACGAACCGGGACCGGGCGGCCGCTTCGGCGAAGTTCCTGAAGGACGCCGGGACGACGCCCGCCCGCTGACGGCCGGGATCAGCCCGCGGCGGGCTCGCTTCCGAGGGCCTCGAGGAAGTCCGCGAGAATGTGCGCCGTGGCGCCCCAGATCGCGTGGCCGCGATAGTGGTAGACGAGCGTCTTCACGTCGCGGTCCTTCCACCGGATGGTCCGCTCCTCGACGATCATCGGGTCGAGGAGGTACGAGAGCGGGACCTCGATGATCGATTCCACCTCGCCCGCCTCGGGCCGGAAGGTGACCGGGTACGGGATGGCGCCGACGAACGGCGAGACTTCGAAACTGGTGACGGTCACCATCTTCCGGAGTGCGCCCAGGATCTTCACGGTCTCGCGCGGGACGCCGATCTCCTCCTCCGTCTCCCTCACCGCCGTGACCCAGAGGTTCTCGTCCTCGGGGTGCTGGCCTCCGCCGGGAAAGGAGATCTGTCCCTTGTGATGCTCGACGGTCTCGGTCCGCTTCGTAAAGAGGGTCCAGAGGCTCCGGTCCCGGACGTAGAGCGGGACCAGGACCGCCGCCGGCCGGAACGGGGGGTCGCCGACCCGCTCCGTCATGATCGGGCGCTCCGGCCGCGTCCGGCCCAGTCGCGCCCGGATCTCCTCCATCCAGCCGGCGCCGGCGGCGGGAGGAGACGCGTCCGTCACGTCGCGGCCTCGTCCGGCAGCGTGGCCGCCGACTGGCGTGTCCGGACCTTCTCGCCGTGTTTGGCGAAACTCTGGAGATAGGCCTCGACGTACCCGTCGAGGTCGCCGTCGAGAACGCGGTCGACGTCTCCCATCTCGAACCCGGTCCGGTGGTCCTTCACGAGCCGGTAGGGCGCGAGAACGTAAGAGCGGATCTGAGACCCGAACCCGATCTCCATCTTCACGCCGGCGCGGGCGGCGTCCTTGGCGCGCCGCTCCTCGACCGCCTTCTGGTAGAGGCGCGAGCGGAGCACCTTCATGGCGAAGTCGCGGTTCTTGTGCTGCGACCTCTCGTTCTGGCAGGAGACGACGATGCCGGTCGGCAGGTGCGTGATCCGGATCGCGGACTCCGTCTTGTTGACGTGCTGCCCCCCCTTTCCGCCCGCGCGGAACGTGTCGATCTTCAGTTCCTTCTCGTTGATCTCCACCTCGATCGAGTCGTCGATCTCCGGCGAGACGTGGACGGACGCGAAGGACGTGTGGCGTCGCGCCGCGGCGTCGAACGGCGAGATCCGGACGAGCCGGTGGACGCCGTGCTCGGACTTCAGGTGGCCGTAGGCGTACTCCCCCTCGAAGCGGAGCGTCGCCGTCTTGATGCCGGCGTCTTCGGCGTTTGCGATCTCGAGGATGCTCGTCTTGAAGCCTTTACGTTCCCCGTACCGCTCGTACATCCGGAGCAGCATCTCGGCCCAGTCCTGCGCCTCGGTGCCCCCCTGTCCGGCGTGGATTTCGAGGATCGCGGGCATCGTGTCCTCGAGGTCGGTCAGCTTGAAGGTCAGCTCCTTCTCGCGCGCGAAGGCCCCGATCGCGGCGAGCGCCTCGTCGGCGTCCTTCTCGACCGGCTCGCCGGACCGGAGAAAATCCGAGAGGATCTCCAGCTCCTCCAGCTTCTCCCGGAGGAGGCGGTCGTCGGCCAGCACCGTCTCGGCCTTCTTGAGCTTTCTCAGCGTCTCCTGAGCCGAGACGTTGTCGTTCCAGAACTCCGGGGCGCCCGTCCTCTGCTCGAGCTCGGCCTTTTCCTTCTCGGCCCGTGCGACGTCAAAGGTAGCCCCGGAGAGCGCGCACGGTCGAGGCGAGCTCGGTGAGCCGCTCGACTCTCTCTTCGTTCATGGCATCTCTCCTCGGACGGCGCGCGCGTGATTCGCACGGGCCGTATCGGGCCGCCGGGGCGGGAAAGCCCGGGCGCGGAGGATAGCGGCGCCGAGGCCTGCGGCGCAAACCCAGAGGGGCGCGTCGCCGAGGGCGACCGCGGGCGGCGCCGGGAGCGGGGCGGGAAGGGGAACGGCGAACGAGCCCTTCCGGTCCGGCCCGAGCATCACGATGACCCTCCCGGCCGGGTCGACAGCGCCGCTGATTCCCGTGATGGCGGCGCGAATGAGCGGGCGTCCCGTCTCGACCGCCCGAAGGACGGCCGCCTGCCAGTGCTGCCGCTGCGCCCCGGCCTTTCCGTACCAGGCGTCGTTGGTCAGCGTGAAGAGGACGTCGGCGCCGGCACGGACGTGCTCCCGCGCGATGCCCGGGTAGACGATCTCGTAGCAGACGGCGCCGCCGAGCCGCACCTTCCCCAGCCGAAGAAGCTCGCTCCGGTCCGCCGGCGTGAAGGCTCCCGGGACGGCCCGGCTGATGGGTCCGACGAACCGGAGAAGACCCGCGAGCGGAACGTACTCGCCGAACGGCACGAGCCGCTGCTTCAGGTAGGGCGGAAGGACAGGACCGTCCTTCGTCACGAGGAGCGCGGCATTGAAATACGGGGCTTCGGGAAGCGAGGGCGCCTCGGTCCAGACCGTGCTGACGAGGATCGCCACCCCCAGCTCCCGGCAGAGCGCGGTCAGCGACTCCCGGTAGCCCGCGTCCCAGGGCCACGAAAAGGGAGAGGCGCTCTCCGGCCAGAGGACGACGTCCGGCCGGTCCTGCGCGACGAGGCGCCGTGTCTGTGCCGTCAACTCGTCGTAATGGCGGCGGGCCGTCCCGGCCTCCCACCGTAGAAGCTGCGGCACGTTCGGCTGGACGACGGCGGCGCGGAGCACCGGCGCCCCGTCGGGGAGTCGGCGGAGGCGCATCCCTCCGCCGACCACGACGGCCAGAGCCGCCGCCGCCGCCCCGGCTAGCCAGAGGAGTCGGTGCGTCTGCCGGAGCCGGGTCAGTGCGACCCAGAGCGCGGCGTTCAGAGCGGCCACGAGAAAGGAGGTCAGGAGGACGCCGCCGAGCGCCGCGCTCTGGACGAGGACGGGGTGGTCGGCGAGCGCGCTGCCGAGAAGGACCCATGGAAAGCCGCCGAAGACGTACAGGGTGCTCCGGAAACCCTCCTGCACGACCCACGCCGCCCCCCAGGTCAGGACCGTGGCCGCCCCGGACCGGGGAGAGACGAGCGCCACGCTGCCGGCCATCAGGGCCATCGGCACGGCATAGAGGCCCGCCGCAATGCCGAGGGCGAGAAGGGCCACCGGCCACGGGACGCCACCGAAGGTCTTCACGGTGTAGGCGATCCACGGAATCGTGGTCAGCCAGAAGACGAACCCGAAGAGCCCGCCGAGCCTCAGCGCCTCCCCGACGCCGGCGCCCGAAACGCCAGCCATCAGCGGGAGGAGTGCAACAGGCAGGAAAGGGAGGAGAGACGCGTTCGGAAAGCAAAGCGCCAGCACGAGTCCGGACGCGCAGGCCGAGAGGGCCCGGGAGATCTTCTTAGAAGGTAATACAGCCAGCATCACGCGGCTCGTCTGGCAGGTTTCGCTTCGACGTCACCTTGGCCCTATTCACCTCTAAGAAATTCCTCGGCGCGATAACTCGATCGGACGAAGGGGCCCGAGAAGACGTGCCGGAAGCCCATCGCCTTTCCGACTGCCCCGAGACTCTCGAAACGCTCGGGCGTGGCGTACTCGACGACGGGAAGGTTCCAGGCCGAGGGGCGGAGATACTGCCCCACCGTGACGACGTCCACTCCGGCGCCCCGGAGCGCCCGGAAGAGCTCGACCACTTCCGGATCCTTCTCGCCGAGCCCGAGCATCAGGCCCGATTTCGTCGTCATGCCGGGATGCCGGTCTCGCACGCGGGCGAGCAGCGCGACCGACCTCTCGAAGACCGCTTTCGGACGGACCGACGGATAGAGCCGGGGGACGGTCTCGACGTTGTGGTTGTAGACGTCGGGCATCTCGTCGGCGACGCGGTCGATCTGCTCCCCGATCCCGTTGAAGTCGGGGGTCAGGACCTCCACGGTACGCGCCGGTTCCTCGCCCTTCAGCGCCCGGACGACGGCCGCCCAGTGCTTCGAACCGCCGTCCGCGAGGTCGTCCCGGTCCACCGACGTGACGACCACGTGATCGAGCCCCATCTCCCGTGCCGCCCTCGCGATCGCCCCCGGCTCCTCGGGGTCGAGCGGGCGGGGTTTCCCGGACGCGATGTGGCAGAACCCGCAGGCCCTCGTGCAGATGTCGCCTCCGATGAGGAACGTGGCCGTCCTCCGCTCGAAGCACTCGGTCCGGTTGGGGCAGCGCGCCTCCTCGCAGACGGTCGACAGGCGGCCCCGCCGCATTCGCGCCTTCATCTCGTGCAGAGAGGCGAGGCGGAGCTTCTTCTCCCGGATCCACGGCGGAAGCGCCGGTTCGCCGCGGACCGGCCCGGGCCGTCTCACGGCACGACGATCGGACGGTGCTTCGTCTTCTCGACCTTCTGGATCTTCCCCGCCGCCGCGTCGGCCTTCGCCCGGTCCCCGAACGGCCCGACGCGGACCCGGAACCACCCCGGCTTGTTCGGAACGGCCGTCACGTCGGCGGCAAATCCGTCGGCCCGGAGCTTCTTCGTCATCTCGTCGGCCACGTCGGCCTTCTGCGTGGCCAGGACCTGGACGAAGTACGGTCCGTCCTTCTTCGCCGCGGCCTTCGGCGCCGGCGTCGGGGCCGCGGGCGCGGGCGTCGGCTTCGGAGGAGGCTTCGTCGCCGCGGGCGGCGGGGGCTCGCTCTTCGGAGCCTCCGGCGCCGGAGCCTCCGGCCGGGCGGCCGCCGGCCCCTTCGCCCCGTCGGCGAAGCCGAGCTTCGTCTCCCCGGCGGGCCGGGCCGGAGCGGCCGGAGATGGCGTGGGGACCGGCAGGTCGGACGCCTGCGCGATCGTCGGCGCCGCGCCGGGGCCCCGACCCGCCGCCGCGCCGGTCCTCATTCCGAAAAAGAAGGCGAGCGCGAGCGAGAGGAGCAGCAGGAAGAAGAAAGCCGCCGCCTGCCGGCCGGTGACGGAGATCTGGTAGTGGACGCCCGGGTTCTCTTCGGCCACGAGCGCCTCAGCTCCCGCCCCCGGCCTTCTTCGCGTTCAGCCAGGCCGAGATCAGGTCGATGGGGAGCGGGAAGATGATCGTGGAGTTCTTCTCCGACGCGATCTCCGTGAGCGTCTGCAGGTAGCGGAGCTGGAGCGTCGCCGGCTGTCGGCCGATGATCTCGGCGGCCTCGGACAGCTGGCGGGACGCTTCGTACTCGCCCGAGGCGTGGATGATCTTCGCCCGCTTCTCGCGCTCGGCCTCGGCCTGCTTCGCCATGGCGCGCTGCATCTCGATCGGCAGGTCGACCTGCTTCACTTCCACGAGGGACACCTTGATTCCCCACGGGTCGGTGTGCCGGTCGAGGATCTCCTGAAGGGAGAGGTTCAGCTTCTCCCGCTCGGAGAGGAGCTCGTCGAGCGACGCCTGCCCGAGGACGGACCGGAGGGTCGTCTGGGCGAGCTGCGAGGTGGCGACGAAGAAGTTCGCGACCTTGACGATGGCTTTCGCCGGGTCCATGACGTGGAAATAGACGACGGCGTTCACCTTGACCGAGACGTTGTCCTTCGTGATGACGTCCTGCGGCGGAACCTCGAGAGTCACGGTGCGCAGGTCGACCCGCACCATCTTCTCGAAGGGCCAGAAGATGAACGTCAGTCCCGGCCCCTTCGGCGCGATCCCGAGACGCCCCAGCCAGAAGGTCACGGCCCGCTCGTACTCGTTGAGGATGTTGATCCATTTCGAGAGGAAGACGATGACGACGAGGACGACGGCGACGGCGAACGGGCCCGGCAGGAACTGGTTCATGAAGGCTCCTTGTGCGGTGTCGGGGCAGTGTGGGGGCGGACGACGAGAGAGAGCCCGTCGACGGCCACGATCTCGACGCTCTGGCCGGCGCCGACGGGAATGTCGGAGCGCGCGTCCCAGTAGGAGCCGTCGGCGAAGACCTTTCCGGAGGGGGCGATCGCCGTCTGGGCGGTGACGACGAGGCCGACGAGGACTCCGTCCCCGGTCCGGTCGGGAAGGCCCTGGATGGCGATGGCCCGGTACGACAGGGCTCCGAGGATCGCGGCCGTCGTCGCCGCGGCGGCCACGAGGAACCAGAGCTCCCCGCGGGGGGCGAAGTCCGTCCGGTAGAAAAGGAGGACGGCGCCGAGGATCATCGACACGGCGCCCCCGACCGCGAAGAGGCCGTGCCCGCCGAGCTTCACCTCGAGAAGGAAGAAGAGAAGGCCCAGGAGGAGCAGCCCGATCCCGACCCAGTTCGTCGGGAGAACGGAGAGGGCGAAGAGGCCCAGAAGAAGGCAGATGCCGCCGAGAACGCCCGGGAAGATCGCTCCGGGATTCTGCAGCTCCGCGTAGAGGCCGACGAGGCCGAGGAGCATCAGGAGGCCCGCGAGCGCGGGGTTCGCGATGACGGCGAGGGCGCGCTGGAGCGCCGTCATCTCGGTGATGCGCACGGTGAGGCCGGCCGTCCGCAGGACCGAGTCCGGGTGGCCGACGCGCCGGACCGTCCGGCCGTCCAGCTGCCCGAGGAGGTCGGGGAGGTCCCGCGCCACGATCTCGACGAGCTTCTTTTCCCGGCTTTCGGTCTCGGAGAACGACACGGCGTCGGTAATCGTCTTCGCCGCCAGGTCGGCCGGACGGCCGCGCGGCTCCGTGAGCGAGCGGAGGTTCGCCGCGGCGTCCTCGCTGACCTTCTTCCCGATCGTCTTCGGGAGGTCCTCGCCCTGGCCCCCGACCGGCGAGGCCGCTCCGGCGTTCGTCCCGGGCGCCATGGCCGCCACGTCGCACGCCATCAGGACGAAGAAGCCCGCCGAGGCGGCCTGCCCTCCCGGCGGCCAGACGTAGCCGACGACGGGGACCGGCGAGGCCAGGATCGCCTGCGTGATCTTCCGGGTGGAGTCCAGCCGCCCGCCGGGGGTGTTGATCCGGAGGATGACGAGCGGCGCGCCGCTCGCCGCAGCCTGCTCGATCGTCCGGACGAGGAAGTCGGCGCTGACGGCGTGAACTTCCGTATTGAGGTCCGCGACGACGGCCGGGGCGCCCGGACGCGCCGGGGTCGTCTTCCCGGCCGACTCCCCGGCGCCTGCCGGGAACGCCGCGAGCGAAAGGACCGGGAGAAGGAGCAGGGCTCGCCGCACGAGGCCATTATAGGAACCGGCGGCGGTCACGGCATGCTACAAAGCGCCGTGCGTTTTCAGCCCGTCGAAAAGCTCACGATCGCCTTCGCGTCGCTCCTCGTCGCCACGGGCCTCCTCCTCTGGCCGCGCGTGGCCGATCACGCCTCGATCCTGAAGATCGCCATTGCCGGAATCGTTCCGGTCGCCGTCGCCCGGACCCGGATGCGATGGAAAGAGCCCGGACGGCTCCTGGCCGTAGCGCTCGACTTCCACATCGTCGTCCCGATCCTCCTCATCTTCGACAACCTCGGGCCGCTCGTCCGCGCCGTCCACCCCGTCGACCGGGACGTGTGGCTGATCGCCGCCGACCGGTACCTCCTCGGCACCGACGCGGCGCGGATCTTCGAGCGCTTTCCGTCCCCCCTGTTCGGCACCCTGCTGACCGTCTTCTATGCCCTCTACTTCTTCCACCCGATCGTTCTCGCCGCCCTCGTCTACGCGGACGACGTTCGCTCGATCGGGCGTCCCGGGCCGCGATTCCTCCGGCTCGGCTTTCTTCTCGTCCTGACCTTCTACGTCAGCTACGCGGGCTACTTCGCCGTTCCGGCCGTCGGTCCGCGCTACGCCCTCACCCACTCCTCGCCCGTGGTCCGCGGCCCCGTGGGCCAGGCGATCGACGGGGCCCTCGAAAGGGCCGAGACCAACAAAAGGGACATCTTTCCCTCCGGACATACGATGGTCGTGACGCTCGTCCTGATCGAGGCCGCGAGGCGCTCTCGGAGGACCTTCTTCGGATTCCTCTTCTTCGCCGTCCCGCTCTACGTCGCCACCGTCTACGGGCGGTACCACTACCTGGTCGACGTCCTCGCGGGCTTCGCCCTGACGCCGCCCGTGCTCTGGGCCGGAGAACGCTGGCTGCGATGGCGGGAGCCGGAGCTCTACGCGCCGGACGGCACCGGCCGGCAGACGAGCCGGTAGCGCCGGTAGATCCGTCCGC
The DNA here is from genome assembly GCA_035519355.1 of Thermoanaerobaculia bacterium. Classification (GTDB taxonomy): domain Bacteria; phylum Acidobacteriota; class Thermoanaerobaculia; order UBA5066; family UBA5066; genus DAOMFB01. Next base: position 8,473 of record DATIWM010000244.1, read on the forward strand.
CGAAGACCTCGAGCGGCTTCAGGATGTCGAGGTTGTCCTCGAGCATCCAGGAGAACTCGGCCCACTTCGTGCCGATCCGGACCCCCTCCTTCATCGCCTCGTAGTAGAGGACCGCGTCGAAGCCCCTCTTCCGGTACTCCGGGAGAACGCCGAGGGCCATCGTCCGGCACCGGTCGATCTTCCCTTTCAGAAGGAGGAACTTCAGCCACCCGAACGGAAGGAGCGATCCGCCCAGCTTGTTCAGGACGAGGTTGTAGTCCGGGATCGCGAGGTGGAAGGCGACCGGCGTCCCGTTCAGCTCCACGAAGAGGACCCAGGGCGGATAGAGGAGCGGCTTGAGCTTCCTCGCCATGGCGTCGATCTCCTCCGACGTCATCGGCACGAAGCCCCAGTTCTTCTCCCACGCCCGGTTGTAGATCTCCTTGACGATGGCGAGGTCCTCGGCGAACCGGTCCATCCGGATCGGCCGGACGGCGAGCCCGCCTTTCTCGCGGCGCCGGACCCCCTCCGCGATCCGGCCCAGTCGGCCGAGGGCGCGGTCCGACACCGGCGCGAGGATGGCCACGAGGTCCTTTTCCTTCGCGAACCCGGCGGACGAGAAGAGATCGAGGTAGTACGCCGGGTTGTACGTCATCATCAGGAACGGGATCCCGGGATCGCTCTCCGCGGGGACCAGCGCGCCGACCTCCTCGTTCAGCGAAGGGTTCGCCGGCCCGCGCAGCCTGTCGCAGCCCGGAAGGATCTCCCGGGCCGCGCTCTCCGCCGCGGCGAAGAGGGCTCGGGCGGCTTCCGGATCGTTCTCGCACTCGAAGAAGCCGAAGAACGCCGTCCGGTCGGCGTGAATCCGGTTGTGTTCGTCGTCGGCGATCGCCGCGATCCGTCCGACGACCCTTCCGTCGCGCCGGGCCAGGAAGAGCCGCTTCCGGGCGTGCTTCCAGAAAGGATTCTTTCCCTCGTCGAGCATCCACCGGACGTCGGATCGGAGCGGCGGCGCCCAGTCGGGGTCGCCCGCGTAGATCCGGTAGGGCAGGCCGACGAAATTCCCGAGATCGCTCCCCGTCGAGACGGGCGAGACGGCCACCGGAGCCACTACGAGAGCAGCCCCATCTCGCCGCCGACCTTCCGGAAGGCCTCGAGGGAGCGCGTGAGCTGCTCCCGCGTGTGCGTCGCCATGTACGACGTCCGGATGAGAGCCCGCCCCGGCGGGGTGGCCGGGCTGACGACCGCATTGACGAAGACGCCCTCTTCCTGAAGGCGCATGGCCGTCTTGAACGCGTTCAGGTCCTCGCCGACGACGATGGGGATGACGGGCGTGTTGGAATGACCGCAGTCGAATCCCATCGCCCGGAGCTCGGTGAGCATGAAGCGCGTGTTCTCCCAGAGCCTCTCGCGCCGCTCGGGCTCCGCCTCGATGATGTCCACCGCGGCGAGGGCCGCGGCGACGGAGGCGGGGGGCGGCGCCGCGGTGAACATCAGCGAGCGGGCCCGGTGCTTGACGTAGCTGATCACGTCCACGTCTCCGACGACGAAGCCTCCGACGGTCGCGAGCGATTTGGAGAACGTCCCCATGATCAGGTCGACCCGGTCCTCGAGGCCGAAGTGCTCGACCGTCCCCCGCCCGTGTTTTCCGAGCACGCCGATGCCGTGCGCGTCGTCCACCATGAACCCGACGTCCCACTCCTCGCAGAGATCGACGTACTCCCGGATCGGAGCGATGTCCCCCTCCATGGAGAAGATCCCGTCCACGACGAGGAACCGGCCCCCCTTCCGGAGGCCCAGGGCGAGGAGCCGGCGGAGGTCCGCCGGGTCGTTGTGCCGGAATTTCTTGACGTCCGCCCCGATCGCGAGGCGCGCCCCGTCGTAGATGCAGGCGTGGTCCTGCCGGTCGAGATAGATGGTGTCGCCCTTCTGCGCCATCGTCGCGAGAACCCCGAGGTTCACGGCGAAGCCGGTCGAGAAGGTGACGCAGGCGGGCTTTTTCATGAAGCCGGCCAGCCGCTCCTCGAGCTGAATGTGGATGTCGAGCGTGCCGTTCAGCAGCCGGCTGCCGGCGCACCCCGCCCCGTACTTCCTCACGGCCGCGATGGCGGCTTCCTTGACCTTCGGGTGGGACGTCAGGCCGAGGTAGTTGTTCGACCCCAGCATGACCATCTCCCGGCCGTTCATCATGACGACCGGATCCTGTCCCGACTCGATGGTCCGGAAGTACGGGAAGAGGCCCATCGCCTTCATCTCGTCCGGCGTCGTGTAGGCCCGGCATTTCTCGAAGATTGACCGGCCCGGACTCGGGTCCGCGGACCGAAGGGCCACCCGGGACGCTTCTACCGCTCCGGCAGCCCCCGGCCGCGCCAGACGAGATTCGGTCATCTAGCTCCTCTTCCCTACGGCGATGTTATCAGAGCGAATCCATCCGTTTGTCACGTACCAGTCCCACGTCCGGCGGGCCCCCGACCGGAAATCCGTCGTCACCGGCCCGCCCAGCGCGGCCTGCGCGTCCGCCGCCTCGCAGAGCCAGGCCGGCTCGAGCATCTCGCCGGCCTTCTCGGAATCGAAGACGGACGGCCTCCGGCCGAGCCGCGAGACGGCGCCCGCGAGGACGCCCGCGAGCCTGATGACACCAGCCGGCACCGGGACGAGCCAGGGTCTCCTCGCCGGGAGGTCGGCGAGAACCTCCGCGATCTCCCGATAGGTCAGCGCCTCGGGATGGGCGACGAAGAACGTCTCGTTCCGGCCCCCCCGGCGAAGCGCCCCGACTACGGCGGCGGCCAGGTCGGGCGCATAGACGAGCTGGACTCTCGGCGCGCCGCCCGCGAGGACCGGGACGACCCCCTTCGACGCGGCGACGAAGAGATCCCGGATCGCCGTCTCGCGGGGCCCGTAGACCGCGCACGGGCGGAGGATCGTGTACGAGAGGCCGGCCGCACGCCGGACCTCATCCTCCCCGGCGAGCTTCGACCGGCCGTAGGGGGAGACCGGCCGCCCGGGATCCGTCGTCTTCACCGGCATCCCGTCGCGGCTCGGCCCTGCGGCCGCGAGGGACGACACGAGAACGAGGTGCGCCCCGCCCGCCCGGCGCCGCGTCGCCGCCGCGACGTTCGCCGTCCCGCCGGCGTTCGCCGCGAGGTATTCCGCCTCGTTCCTCGCCGACGTCTTCCCGGCCGCGTGGACCACGGCCTC
>DATIWM010000245.1:0-8494 GCA_035519355.1 Thermoanaerobaculia bacterium
GACGTCTTCCAGGTCGTGACCGGACGCGCCGCCTCCGGAGCCGCGCTGGTCGACAGGGTGGACGGCGTCATGTTCACGGGCTCCGTGGCGACCGGCCGGAAGGTCGCCGCGCGGGCGGGCGCACGTCTCGTCCCGTGCGTGACCGAGCTGGGGGGGAAGTCGCCGTTCGTCGTCCTCGCATCGGCGAATCTCGAGCGGGCCGCCGAAGCCGCGGCCTGGTCGAGCTTCGTCCACAGCGGGCAGGCCTGCATCCGGACGGAGCGAATCTACGTGGTGGAGGCCGTCGCCAGCCGGTTCGAGGAGCTTCTGGCCGGACGAGTCCGGGCGCTCCGGCAGGGGCCGCCGGACCCGCTCTCCGGTGAAGGGCCCGACCTGGGAGCGGCCACGTTCCCCCGCCAGCTCGAGACCGTCGAACGCCACCTCGCCGATGCCCTCGGCAAGGGGGCGCGCCTCGCCTCCGGAGGGAAGAGGCGGGAGGATCTCCCGGGCAATTTCTTCGAGCCGACGCTCCTTCTCGGCGCCGCGCAGGAGATGGCCGTGATGCGGGAGGAGACCTTCGGCCCGCTCGTCGCCGTCATGCGGGTGAAGGACGCGGAAGAAGCGCTTCGCCTCGCCAACGACACGCACCTCGGACTCAACGCCACCGTGTTCGGAGCGCCCCACGAGGCCATGGCCCTGGCGCGGCGGCTGGAGTCGGGGCAGGTCATCGTGAACGACGCGCTCGTGAACTACATCGTCGTCGAGGCGCCGCTCGGGGGGTGGAAGGGGAGCGGCCTCGGCGTGCGTCACGGCATCGAGGGAGTCCGCCAGTGGACGCGGACGCAGGCGATCACCGTCCGGCGTCCCCTTCTCGCGCCCGCCGAGCGGCTCGTCGCGATGGCCCTCGCCTTCCCGTACGACGAGCGCGTCCTGTCGGTCCTTCGACGCGCGACGAGGCTCCTCTACCGCCGGGGGATCTCGGCGAAGCTCGAACGGCCGCCCGGCGACCGCCGCCCGTAGAATCCGGGCGATGAAGAACGCTCCGGCCGCCCTCGCGGCGCTCTGTCTCCTCTGCGCTCCGGCCCTGCCGGCCCAGTCGCCCCCCCGGCCGACGCCGAAGCCCGCTCCGCCCCAGACGCAGTCCGGAGCCGGCATCACCGTCCAGTCCGGCCCCGAAGCGCCGAAGGGAGCGGCGCCCGCCACCGTCGAGGATCTCCGCCTGCTTCCGGATGCCGGGACCGACCCCTTTCTCATGGAGCGCCTCGGGCTCGGCGCCCTGCAGGCGAACGACCTCGCCAAGGCGCGGACCTTCTTCGAGAAATCGTGGAAGCTCGGACAGCTTCCGACGGGCGCCTACAACCTCGCGTGCGTCGACGCCCGCGAGAAGAAGATCGACGCGGCCTACGCGAACCTCGACCTGGCCCTCGGGGCCGGTTTCGACGACGACGCCACGCTCAGGTCCGATCCCGATCTGGCTCCGCTCCACTCGTCGCCGCGGTGGGCCGGCGTGCTCGAGAGGGCGGCCCGGAACCGCGCCGCGGGGGACGCCGCGGCCGTCAAGGAAGGAATTTTCGTCGCGCCGAAGCAGAGGGCCGTCGCGATTCTCGTCCTCCTGCACGATGCGGCCTCCTCGCCGCTCGCCGTCTCGGGGCCTTTCGTCGCCGCCGCCGGGAAGCGCGGCCTCTTCCTCGCCGCTCCCCGGGGTCCGGGGAAGTCGGCCGACCGGAGATTCGGCTGGGGCTCGGCCGACCGGGCCACCGCCGCGGTCGACGCGGCCGTCTCGGAGGCCCGGAAGCTCGCCGGCAACGCACGGCTCCCCGTCTACCTCGTCGGGGTCGGTCGGGGCGGGACGGAAGCTCTCACGATCGCCGCACGGACGCCCCGTGGCGCCGTGGCGGGGGTCGGTTCGATCGGCGGACCGTTCGATCCGGGCGCGGCGCGGGAGGCCGCGGGACTCCGGGGACCGCTGCTCGTCCTCGGCCTCGCACGCGATGCCGATCCGGCGCGGAGCGGCGCCTTCCACCGCGGCGTCGAGGCTCTCCGGAAGATGGGGCTCTCTCCGGTGATCTATGATTGGCCCGGTACGGGCGACGGATTCCCGAAGGACCCCGCTCTCGCCGTCGCCGACGTCCTCGGCGGACTGAAGGCACCCGCAAGGCGCTGACGTGGCCGTCGATTTCTACCGGCACTCTCTCGGCGGGGACGAGAAGAAGGCGGTCGCTGCCGTCCTCGACTCGCTCTTCCTGACGACCGGGCAGCGCGTCTACGAGTTCGAGAAGGCCTTCGAGGAGTATCTCGGGGTCCCCGCGGTCGTCTGCACGGCGCACGGCACCGCGTCGCTACACGTGGCCATGCTGGCCGCGGGGATCGGCCCGGGCGACGAGGTGATCACGACGCCGATGACGTTCCTTTCGTCGGCGAACTGCATCCTCTACGCCGGCGGCACCCCGGTCTTCGCGGACGTCGATCCGGTCACGGCCAATCTCGACCCGGCGGCCGTCGAGGCGGCGGTCACCCCCCGGACGAAGGCCCTCATCGCCGTCGACCTCTACGGGCTCCTGACCGACCTCGGGGCCCTCCGGACCCTCGCGGACCGGCACGGCCTCGTCCTCGTGGAGGACGCGGCACATTGCGTCGAGGGGCGCCGCGACGGCTTCGGGCCCGGGCAGCTCGCCGACTACGGCTGCTTCAGCTTCTACGCGACGAAGAACCTCACGTGCGGCGAGGGGGGCGCGATCTCCGCGCGGGACCGGGAGAAGAAGAACCTCCTTCGGCAGCTCTCGACGCACGGCATGTCGCGGAACGCGGCCGACCGGTACGCGGGAACGTACCAGCACTGGGACATGGAGCGGCTCGGGTACAAGTACAACCTCTCCGACGTGAACGCCTCGATGCTCCTGTCGCAGCTCCCGAAGCTCGCCCGACGGCTCGAGCGGCGCGAGGCGATCTGCCGCCGCTACGAGGCGGCGTTCCGAAACACCCCGGGGGTGTCGTTTCCCGCCGTCCCGGACGGTGCGGTCTCGGCGCGCCATCTCTTCACGATCTGGGTCGAGCCGTCGCGGCGCGACGCGATCCTCGCGGCCATCCAGGCGCGGGGCGTCGGCGTCACGGTGAACTACCGCGCCGTCCACCTGATGTCCTACTACGTCGAACGATTCGGATTCCGCCGCGGGATGTTTCCGCACGCCGAGCGGATCGGCGATTCGACGATCTCGATCCCGCTCTGGCCGGCCCTGACGGACGCGCAGGTGGACGAGGTGATCGCCGCGGTCCGCGCCGCGGTCGCCTCCGCCTCCTGAGCTTCAGTACGGGCCGACCGTCTCGACGACCTTCAGGAGGACGTTCGCCGGGTCGACGTCGAGATCCGCGAGGGGGGCGAGGAGCGGGTTCACGACGACGAACGTCTCCGTGGCGGACCGGCCGGTCACCGGGACCGTGACGTCGGCGGTCCTTCCGTCCACGCCCGTCAGCCGGACCGTGAGCGGAAAGCGGTACCAGCGCCGGTCGTCGGGCCCCGCCGCGGGGTGAACGACGGCGTGGGTCTGCGTCTGGGTGACGGTCAGCGTGAGCTGCGCCGCGTCCGGAGAGGTCCGGTATCCGATCCGGAGGGTCGGCCGGTACGGCGTCTCGATCCACTGGTCGAAGAACGCCTTCAGGTCCCGGCCCGAGAGCTCCTCGTACAGGGCGCGCAGGTCGCCGCGGGTCGCCGTGCCGAAGGCGTGCCGGCGGCGCCACTCCAGAAGGCCGGCGAAGAACGTGGCGTCCCCCAGCTCGCTGCGGAGCATGTGGAGGGCCCAGGCGCCCTTGCGGTAGACCGCCCCGGTGTTGCGGAACGGGTCGGCCGGATCGGCCACGACGGGTGGACCGAGGGCGCCGGCATAGAGCCCGTCGTCGCGCGCGCGCATCCCGAGCCCCGGATCGGCGCCGTCGGCCTTCTCGGCGTAGAGAACCTCGGCATACGTCGCGAAACCTTCGTTGAGCCAGATGTCGTCCCAGGTCCGCATCGTCACGAGGTCGCCCCACCACTGGTGCGAGAGCTCGTGGACGAGGAGGACCGTCAGGTCGCGGCCCGGATCCGCGAGGAGGTTCGCGCCGACGGAGGTGAGCGTCGGGTGCTCCATCCCCCCGGAGAAATGCGAGGCGACGATGCCGTACTTGGTGTCGGCGTACGGGTATTCGCCGAAGAGGGCGGCGAGCGTCGCGAGGTGCCTGGGGATGTCGGCCAAGCGAAGGGCGTCCGCGTCGCGATTCTCGGGAAGGACGTACGAGACGATCGGCATCGTCCGTCCGTCGAGGCGGGTGTACGTGTCCTCGATCGTCACGTAGTTCGTCACGTTGAGGGGGAGGAGGTAGGTCGAGACGGGCTGCGGAAGCTTCCAGGTGAAGGTCCGCCGGCCGTCGGTCTCGTCCCTCGTGGTCAGCTTGCCGATCGACGCGAAGACGAAGCCGGCCGGCAGCGTCGCGCTGACCGTCATCGTGGCCTTGTCGTGCGGATCGTCGACGCAGGGCCAGAAGTCGCGAGCGCCGAACGGTTCGGCGACGGTCGTGGCGGCGGGGACCGTGCCGTGCCGCCAGAAGGCGAGCGCGCCGCCGGCGGGAGGGAGCCCGCGGTAGTTCACGGTGAAGCTCGTCCGCCCTTCGGCGCGGAGCGGCGGGTCAATCGGCAGCACGAGCTTCCCGGCGCCGCGGCGGACGGGCGTGACGTCGACGTCGTCGCGCCGGGTCCTCTGGATTTCAAAGGAGTCGTCGAGGTCGAGCGGGAGCTCGGCGATCCCGTCCTTCACGCCGAGAACCCTCATCGTGACCCGTCCCTCGAGCAGCTGGGCGGCGGGGTCGAATCCGAACCAGACGTCGTAGGTCAGGACGTCGAATCCACGGTCCGCCCCTTCCACCGAGGGAGGCAGCTGGCCGCTTTCCGAGCGCGCGAGGGCGTTCTCGAGCACCCGGAGGCGCTTCGCCCGCCCCTCCTCGTGCTCGGCGAGGAGCGCCGGTCGGTGGCCTCCTCCATGAAACGGAGGCTCCTGCCGGAGCAGAGCCCCCCCCGCCGCGCCGAGAACGGCGCACGCCAGAACCGGGGCGAGGACCCGGGAGCTCATAACGTCCGGCCGATTGTCTCCCCGCGGTCGATCCGTGCTCCGAGCGCGATGCCGTCCCGCCAGCCGCCCGTCAGGACGAGGGTTCCCGGCTCTCCGGCGGCCCGGTCGATCCCGGCGAGGTCCTCCTCGAGGGCGGCCATCGTCCGGAAATGTCCGAGGGGGAGCTGCGGGATCGCCTTCGGCCACCGGTTGATCCAGGTCCTCTCCGGGACGCAGCGCCGGAGGCCCGGATGGAGCCGGCGGACCTCCGAGAGGGCCAGGTCCGTCAGCGCCGCGTCGTCGGCCGATGCGAGCTCCGGGTCGAGCGCGCCGCCGAGGAAGGAGGTCGTGAGGGCGAAGCCCTCCGGCGCCCGGCCGGTGAAGAGCGAGGCGGGGTAGAGAACGCCGAGCGACCGGATGCCCTCGACGCGCGGGACGAGAACTCCGAATCCCTTCGGGGCGTCTTCCGGCGTCGGCGGGCGGAAGGCGAAGACGACGGTGGCGACGGGCGAGACGGGGATCCGGGCGACGGCATCGCGCGAGCGGCGGAGCCGCTCGCCGAGGAGGCCCGCGGTCGCGGCCGGCTCGAGCGTGAGAACGACCCGGTCGGCGTCATGGCTGCGGCCGTCCGTCGTCCAGACCGTCCAGGTCCGGCCGGGGGCGGCGGGCCGGGGCCCCTCGAGACCCGCGACGGCGGCATGCGTCTCGATGCGCGCGCCCGCGTCGGCCAGCCTCATCGCCAGCGCTTCGACGAGCTGGAAGAGGCCCCGCGTGAAGTTGACGGTCCGGGCCCGGTACCGGGGCGCCTTCGACCCGTCGGGATTCCGTTCGAACGACCCGCCGCCGCGGATGAAATCCCGGATCACCGAGCCGGAGCGCCCCTCCGCGTCCCAGAGGCGCGGGAAGGCGCTCCGGACGGAGAGCGTCTTCGCGTCGCCCGCGTAGACGCCCGAGACCATCGGTCCGGCGCCATACACCGCGGCGTCGGCGCCGAAGCGCCGGACGAAGAAGTCGTGGACGCTCTCGTCCTCCTGCGATGCGGGGCGCCGCGGGGCGCGCCAGTCGCCGAGGAGCCGGAGCTTGCCGCCGAGCGAGAGAGCGGTGTTGAAGAGCCCCCTCGGTCCCGGGACGATGGCGCGCGGCCGCCCGCCGCGGACGATCCACCGCGGCGCGCGGCCCTCGGCGAGGACGAGATGCGGCGCAAGGCCGAGTTCGGCGATCAGCCGGTCCGCGGCCGGCGTCGTCCGGAGAGTGTTCGGCCCCGCCTCGAGGACGAATCCGTCCTCCCGGAGCGTCCGGATCGACCCGCCGAGGCGTCCCTCCGCTTCGAGGAGGACGGTCTCGCCGGGCGACGCGCGTCGGAAGGCGGCCGTGAGGCCCGCGATGCCGCCTCCGACGATCACGACCCGCGTCGTCACGCCCGCTCCGCGAGCCGGCCCGAGACGATCGCCGCGAGCGAGCGGATGAACTCGGGGTGGTCGTTGAGCCCCTCGGTGACGACGTAGTGCGGAATGCCCAGCTTCGCCGCCTCCTCGCCGTAGAGGAGCCGGCACTCGTAGAGCGTCTCGACGTGGTCCGAGACGAAGGCGACCGGGACGACGACCACCTGTTTCACCCCGTCGGCCGCCAGCTCCTTCAGGACGTCTCCGGTCGACGGCGTGAGCCACGGCAACGGTCCCACCTTCGACTGGTAGCCGATCCGGCTGCGGTAGCGGCCCGCGAGCGCGGCCTGGATCGCTGCGACCGTCAGGTCGACGTGCCGGGGATAGGGATCCTTCTTCTTCTCGACCGTCGCCACCGGAAGGGAATGAGCCGAGTAGAGGAGAACGGTCTTCGACGGGTCGGGATCGGGGAGCGTGGCCGCCGCCGCCCGGATCCGATCGGCATGGGCGGCGATGAAGTGCGGCTCCTCGTACCAGGCGTCGGGAGCGTCGAGCCGTTCGGGGTTCCAGCTTCTCCGGGAGAGCGCCCGACTCACGCGGTCGAAGGAGCTCCGCGTCGTCGTGACGGAGTACTGCGGGTAGAGCGGGAGGACCACGAGACAGGTCACGCCCGCGCTCTCCAGCTCCCGGAGCGCCTCCTCGACCGTCGGCTCCGAGCAGGTCATCCCGACCCGGACGAAGGCGGGCGTCCCGCCCGCGAGAAGCTCCCGTTCGAGGAGCTCGGCCTGCCGGCGCGACCAGCGGCGGATGGGTGACCAGCCGATCCGCTCGTAGGTGAGAGCCGCCTTCGGTGCGCGCGCCACCGCGATGAGGAAGGCGACGATCTGCCGGAGGGGCCAGGGGAGCGAGATGATCTCCGGGTCGGCGAAGAGCTCGTAGAGGAAGGGGCGCAGCTCCTCGCGCTTCTCCGGCCCGCCGAGCTGGACCAGAAGGACCCCGACCCGGCCGGCCACCTAGAGCGTCCTCGAGAAGATCTTGGGGGCGTCGTCGGCCTTCTTCTCGAGGTAGGCGTCGAAGAGCATGGCGGCGTTCCGGATGAAGATCCGCCCCATCGCGGTCACGCGGATCTCGTCGTCCGTGTGGACGACCATGCCGTCGGCGACGAAGCCGGGGAGCTTCGACTCGGCCGTGGCGAAGGTCTCGTCGAACGAGGCGAGGCCGAACTCCCGTTCGATCTCCCTCTTCTTGACGACGCAGTGGCAGAGGAGCCGCATGATGACCTCGCGGCGGAGGACGTCGTCGTCCGTGAGGCGGTGGCCCCGGATCGTCGAGAAGCGGCCTTCCGCCGTCGCCGCGTGGTACGCGGCGTAGTCCTTCGTGTTCTGGACGTACGCGTCGTCCACCGACCCGATGGACGAGATGCCGAGGCCGTAGAGGTCGCAGCCGGCCCGCGTCGTATAGCCCTGAAAATTGCGGTGGAGCGTCCGGTCGACCTGGGCCTTGACGATTTCGTCGTGCGGCAGGGCGAAATGGTCCATGCCGATGTAGACGTAGCCCGCCGAGACGAACCGCTCGATCCCGGAGACGAAGATGGCGAACTTTTCGGTCCCCTCCGGCAGGTGGGCCGCCAGGACGCGCTGCGGGCGCTTCAGCCACGGGACATGGGCGTACGAGTACATCGCGACGCGATCCGGCCGCAGCGTGAGGACCTCCTCGACGCTCTTCTCGAAGCCCGCGCGGCGCTGGCCCGGCAGTCCGTAGATCATGTCGAGATTGACCGACTGGTAGCCCAGAGAGCGGGCGGCGTCCACCAGCTCCTTCGTCATGTCGAAGGGCTGGACCCGGTTGACCAGCTCCTGCACTTCCGGATCGAAGTCCTGCACGCCCATCGAGACCCGGTTGAACCCGCGCTTCCTGAGGACCGCGAGGTGCTCCGGTGTCGTGACGCGCGGGTCGATCTCGACGGAGACCTCCGCGTCTCCCGCCGGCCGGAAGGACTCCAGCAGGTGGTGCGCGAGCCGGTCGGCCTGTGAGGGGGAGAGGTAGGTCGGCGTGCCG
>DATIWM010000246.1:0-10044 GCA_035519355.1 Thermoanaerobaculia bacterium
TTCTTCCAGGCGAAATTTCTTCGTCTATCGCCGGTCGAGCTGGTGGCCATCGCCCTCATCGCCCTTCTCACCTGGTGGAACACGACGAGCGTCCGGAACGCCGCCACCCTGCAGAACGTCTTCACCACGGCGAAAGTCTTCTCCCTCATCGGGCTCATGGCCGTCTGTTTCGTCGCCGGGGCGCGCCTTCCCTCCGTCTCCTGGGCTCTCCCGGCCGCCTCGGATCTCGCCATGCCGCTTCTCTGGGCCTTCGCCGTCGCGACGGTCGGATCCCTCTTCGCGGCCGACTCCTGGAACAACGTGACCTTTCTCGGGGAGGAGGTGCGCGACGCCGAGCACAACGTGCCGACGGCCCTCGTCTTCGGGACGGGCCTCGTGACCCTCCTCTACACCCTGACGAACGTCGGCTACCTCAACGTGCTCCCTCTCTCGGGCATTGCGGCGGCGCCTGAAGACCGCGTCGCCACGGCCGCCATCGCCGCCGTCGCCGGGGGCTCCGAGGCCGGCCTCGCGGCGACGGTGATGGCGATCGTCATTCTCGTCTCGACGTTCGGGTGCCTGAACGGCCTGATCCTCGCCGGGGCGCGCGTCCTCTACGCCATGTCCCGCGACCGCCTCTTCTTCCCGCTCTTCGCCGAGGTGTCGCCGAAGACGCAGATCCCGGTCGCGGCCCTCGTGGCGCAGGCGGTCTGGGCGTCTCTTCTCTGCCTGTCGGGGAAGTACGGCGACCTCCTCGACTACGTCATCACGACCGTCCTCGTCTTTTACATCGCGACGATCGTGGGCCGCTGGCGGCTGGCCCGGACCGTCCCCGCCCTCGAGGCGCTGACGGCCGCCGAGCGCATCGTCCCGGTGCTCTACGTGGCCGCGACCGCCTACGTCTCGATCGCGCTCGCCCTCTACAAGCCCACCTACACGGTACCGGGCCTTCTGATCGTCGCCCTCGGCGTCCCGGCCTTCTTCGTCTTCCGGCGCCGGAGCGGCGCTCCGACCCCTTCGGCCTAGAGGACTAGAGGAACAGCGAAAAGACCTCGTTCGAGAGGAGCACCCCGCGGCGCGTGAGACGGACGCGGCGCGCGCCGCCCCCTCCCGAGTCGTCCACGGTCTCCAGGAGCCCCGCGTCGAAGGCGTCTCCGATCCGCGAGGCCTCCGCGACCGGCAGCGAGCACCGGATTTCTTCGAATGAGGAAGAAAGAACTCCCCCGGAAAGGCGCAAGCCGAGCATCACTCCTTCTTTCCTTCTGAGAAATTCCTCTTCGTGCTCTACGGACGCCGCCACGGGCGAGAGGTCTTGACGCGTGAGGCGGAGGTATTCCGCGAGCGATCCCGTGTTGGCCGATCTCCTTCGGCCGTCGAAGGAGTGCGCGGCCACGCCGAACCCGAGGACCGGCGCCAGCGTCCAGTACTTCAGGTTGTGCCGGCTCTCGAAGCCGGGGCGCGCCCAGTTCGAGATCTCGTAGCGCGGAAGGCCCGCGGCTGAGAGGAGTTCGTCCAGCCCCAGCCAGCGGTCGGCCATCTCGTCGTCGTCCGCGAAGAGGTCCGGCCGGTCGCGCCTGAGGGCGACCAGCTTCGGCGCCTTCTCGATCTCGAGGAGGTAGGCGGAGAGGTGCGACACGCCCGCCTCCAGCAGCCCGTCGAGGCTCGCGTGCAGCGTCTCGCGCGTCTGGCCGGGGATGCCGATCATGAGGTCGGCCGAGACGTTGCCGAACGCCGACACGGCCTCGCGAACCGCGCGGCGGGCCGTCGCCGCGTCGTGCCGCCTCTCGAGAGGCAGGAGCTCCGCGTCCACGAGGGACTGGACGCCGACGGAAAGGCGGTTGACGCCGAGGGCGCGCAGCTCGGACAGTCTGGCCGGAGTCAGATCGTCGGGGTTCGCTTCGGCCGTGATCTCGATGTCCGGGGAGAGACCGAAGACTTCTTCGAGTATCCCGAGCAGACGGCGAAGGTTCCGCGCGTCGACATACGACGGCGTGCCCCCCCCGAAATAGACGGAATCGAAGTCGAGACGGATTCCCCCCGCCTCCGCCGCCCTGGAGCGAATCTCCCTCTCGACCCCGTCGAAGAATTCTTTCTCTTCGGCCCGCCCTTCGAGCGCGACGAACGAACAGTACGCGCAGCGGTGGGCGCAGAACGGAATGTGGACGTAGGCGCCCGGCGTCAAGACGAGAGGAGCTCCCGGAGTCTCTCGTCCCTGTCGACGCGCGCCCGGTACCCTTCGAGCATCCGCTCGACGTACTTCGCGAGGACGTCGACCTCGACGTTCACGAGGTCGCCGACGGCCCGCTCCGAGAGCGTCGTCACCTCCCACGTGTGCGGGATGACGGCCACGTCGAAATCGCCGTCCCGGAGGGCGGCGACGGTCAGCGAGATTCCGTCCAGCGCGATGGAGCCCTTCTCGACGACGTAGCGGGCCCACGACGGGTCGAGGGCGAACGAGACGGTCCAGAAGTCGGCGGCCCGCTCGAGCCGCGTCACGGCCGTCGTCGCGTCGACGTGTCCCGCCACGACGTGTCCCCCGAACCGGTCCGAGGCGGCGAGCGCCCTCTCGAGGTTGACCGTCCGCCCCGGGGAAAGGGCACCGAGGGTCGAACGCGAGAGCGTCTCCGGCGAGAGGTCGAACCGGATCGCGTCGCGCGCCCTTCCCGGAAGCGCCGTGAGGCAGACGCCGGAGACGGCCACGCTCTCCCCCGCCCCCACGTCGTCCCACCCCGCCGGACGCTCCACGGCCAGGAGGGCGCCCTCCGCGCGGCGCTCGAAGCGGATTACGGGGACCCGCGCGGCGACGATCCCGGTGAACATCCGGCCGATCCTACGCCGTCCAGAGGAGGCGCGCGGAGATCCGGAGGTCGTCTCCGATCCGGTCGACTTCCATTCTCTCGGCCCGGACCGCGCCCGCCGGATCGGAAAACCCCGCCCCGGAGAGCGGACCGGGAGCGTCGGCTCCGCCGAGAAAAATCGGCGCCAAGTACGCCGTCACGCGGTCGGCCCGGCCGGCCGACAGGAACGACCAGGCGGTCCCTCCGCCTCCTTCCACGAGAAGCGAGCGAACCTCGACGCCGTGGAGGAGCCGGAGCAGCGCCAGGAGGTCGACTCCCCCCTCCGTCCCCGGAAGGCTCTCGACGCGAACTCCCCGGTCCCGGAACGGGATGAGGCCGGGATCGCCCGGAGGGCGCGCCGTGACGAGCCACGCCTCGCCGGCCCCCGGGGCGAAAACGCGGGCCGAGGGCGGCACGCGGAGGGCCCCGTCGAGGACGAGGCGGCGGTGCGGCACGATGGAGCGGTTCAGCCCCAGCCGTCGCGTGAGAAGGGGATCGTCGGCGAGGACCGTTCCCGCCCCCACGAGGACCGCGTCGTGCTCCTCCCGGAGGCGGAGCGCGTCGGTCCGGGCCTCCTCGCCGGTGATCCACTTCGAGGCCCCCCCGCGGGCGGCGATCCGCCCGTCGAGCGACGCGGCCCATTTCAGGTGGACGAAGGGGCGCCGCTCCCGCTCCGAGAGGAGAAACGTCTCGTTGAGCCGGGCGGCGGCTTCGGCCGAGGCGCCGACGTCCACCTCGATGCCTCGCTCCGTCAGCCGGCGCAGACCGCGGCCCGCCGTCCGGAGGTCCGGATCCTCGAGCGAACAGACCACGCGCCGGATCCCGGCGGCGATGAGGGCCTCCGTGCAGGGGGGGGTCCGGCCGTAACTGGCGCACGGCTCGAGGTTCACGAGGAGCGTCGCCCCCCGGGCCCGCTCTCCCGCGGCCGCGAGCGCCACGACCTCCGCGTGGGGCCCGCCCGCCCGGTCGTGGAAACCCTCGCCGACGACCGTCCCTTCGTCGTCGACCAGAAGGGCTCCGACGCGCGGGTTCGGGGAGGTCGAGTAGCGGCCGCGCCCGGCCAGCTCGAGAACCCTCTCCCAGAACGCCTCCGGGCTAGTCATCGACGAGGGCCCGCGCGAAAGCGGCCGCGTCGAAGTCGAGGAGGTCTTCCACCTCCTCGCCGACGCCCACGTAGCGGACCGGGAGCTTCAGCTCGCGGACGATCGGAAGGATGACGCCTCCCTTCGCCGTGCCGTCCATCTTGGTCAGCACGAGGCCGGTGACGCCGGCCGCCTTCATGAACTCCCGCGCCTGGGCGAGGCCGTTCAGGCCGGTGACCGCGTCGAGAACGAGAAGGACTTCGTGGGGTGCTCCCGGAATCTCCCGCCCCGCGATGCGGCGGATCTTGGCCAGCTCCTCCATCAGGTTGTGCTTCGTGTGGAGCCGCCCGGCCGTGTCGACGAGGAGGAGGTCGGCCTTCCGGGTCTTCGCCGCGGCGCAGGCGTCGTGGACCACGGCGGCCGGGTCGGCGCCCGGACGGTGAGCGACGAGGGGGGCGCCGAGCCGCCCGGCCCAGATGCCGAGCTGCTCGATCGCCGCTGCCCGGAACGTGTCGGCCGCGCCGAAGACGACGGACTTCCCTTCCGCGACCGCCCGGGCACCCAGCTTCGCCGCCGTGGTCGTCTTTCCCGTGCCGTTCACTCCGACGACGAGGACGACGCGAGGCGTCCCCGGCGGCGGCTCGGCCACCGCTCCCGCGACGGTCAGCCGCCGGGAGATCTCCTCCTTGAGGACGTCCCGCACGACGTCGCCCCGCTCCGAGCCGCGGCGACCGGCCTCTTCCCGGACGGCGGCCACCAGCTCCCCGGCCGTCGCCGGACCCACGTCCGCGAGAATCAGCCCCTCCTCGAGGGCTTCGAGCGCCTTCGGGTCGGGCGCGAAGGCGCCCCGGACCGCCCCGCCCACTCGGGCGATCAGCTCCGTGTGGGTCATGAACAGGCCGCGCTTCAGGCGCGAAAGAAGGGACGGAGCGTCGGCCATGCGGGCGAGAGTATCAGGCGATTGAAGTCATCCGATCTCCCGCGCCAGCTCCTCGCGCGCCTCGTCGAGGCGGGCCCGCGCGTACGACGGAAGCCCCGCCGCGTCGAAGACGACGAGAAGGAAATAGCCTTCCTTCACCTGGGCGGAGAGGACGCGCTGGTTGGAGAAATCGAGCGAGAGGTCCCGGACCTCGCCGAGGCCCGCCCGGTCCGAGGCCCGTCCCAGCTCGCCGAGCCAGACCGACTGCAGCGCTCCGAGGACGTCCGTGACCGCCGGGTCGCCGGCCTGCGCCACCATCTGTCCCTGGGGGTCGATGAACGCGGCACCGCGGGCGCCCGGGGCGGTGAGGAGGCCGTCGAGGATCGAGCGGAAGCTCATTTCGGGTCTCCCGGGGGATTGCGCTGCTCGGCGTCCAGAAACCGCCGGGCGCGCTTCCCGTCGTCGCTGTCGGGCGCCGCGGCGACCGCCCGCTCCATGTATTTCAGGGCGAGGTCGCGGCGTCCGACGGCCAGCAGGCAGAGCGCGGCGTTGTAGTTGGCCGCGGGGTCCTTCGGGTCTTCCTTCAGGTAGGCCAGGAAGTCTTCCAGCCCGTCCCGGAAGTTCTCCTCCCTCACGCGGATCAGTCCCCGCTCCTTGTAGGCCCGGACCATTCCCGGACTGTCGGCGATGGCGAGGGAGAAGTTCCTCTCGGCGTCGACCCACTGCAATCTCTTCTTGTAGACGAGGCCCAGGTTGAAATAGGCGTTGGCCCGGTCCGAAGACGACGGCCCGTCGAGCACGGCCTGGAAGTCCCGCTCGGCGTCGTCGAGCCGGTTCGCCTCGAGGTAGGTCACGCCGCGGTTGTTGAGCGCCTCGAGAAAGTCCGGCTTGAGCTGGAGCGCCTCGCCGAAGGCCTTCTCGGCCCCTTTGTAGTCTTTCTTATAGAGCAGGGCGAGGCCCAGGGCATTCGAGACGTTCGGATCCCGCGGAGCGCTTGCACGGGCCCGCAGGAGCAGCGAGATGGCCTCGTCCGTCCGCCCCTCCCGGAGCAGGGTGAGGCCCGTCCGGTAGTCGACCATGTCCGCGAGGACCGGATTCTCCGGCGGCGGCTTCTCCATCTTCGGGTTGCACCCCGGGGCCAGGAGGACCGCGGCCGCCACGGCCAGCGCGCGCCGCCTCATGCCGAGACCTTCATGGACACCTCTTCGCCCAGGAACTCGAGGTCGCCGCCCGCGAACGCCTTCTCGAGAGCCCCCGTCACGGCCGGATCGAACGAGCGTCCCGCGAAACCCTGGATCCGCTCGATGACGTACGGAAGGGGCATCGCCTTCTGGTAGGGCCGCGTCGTCGTCATGGCGTCGAACGTGTCGGCCACGGCCACGATCCGGGCGATCCGCGGGATCTCGGCCTCCTTCAGCCCGTCGGGGTACCCGCCCCCCGCCCACTTCTCGTGGTGGTTCCGGATGCCGGGCACGACGTCCTTGAGCTGGGGGATCTGCCCCATGATGATGGCGCCCTTCACGGGGTGCGACTTCATCACCTCGAACTCCTCGCTCGTCAGGGCCGTCGGCTTGCGCAGGATCCGGTCGTCGATCCCGATCTTCCCGACGTCGTGGAGGAGCGCCGCGAGGCGCACCGTCCGGATCTCCTCCGGCGTCATGTCCATGTGGCGCGCGATGACCACGGCGTAGCGCGCCACGCGCTCGGAGTGGCCGCGGGTGTAGGGGTCCTTGGCGTCGATCGCGGCGGCCAGGGTCCGGATCGAATTGATGAAGAGTTCCTGGTTCTCGCGGGCGGCGAGACGGAGCTTCTCGACCGACTTCTCGATCGAGTCCGACATCGAGTTGAACGTCGCGGAGAGCTGCGCCAGCTCGTAGACGCCCCGGACCGGGACGCGCTGCTTGAAATGCCCGTCAGCGACCGAACGGACCTTCTCGACCAGATCCAGCACCGGACGCGACAGGAGCCGGGCGACGAGGAGGGCGACGACGCCGACGAGAACCAGCGCGAGGAGCGCCGCAGAGGTCGAGATCTGCGCCATCTGGGCCACCGCCGCAAAGGCGCTCTTCTCCTCGGTCTCGACGATCACCCCCCAGTCCGTCGGCGACGGGACGGTGGCCAGCGTCCCGAGGACGCGCCGCGCCCCTTTTCCTTCGCCGCGGCTGTAGCTCTTGGTCACCCGGACGGGCTGGACCATGAACTCCCGGACGAGGTCGATCTTCGAGAGGTCGTTCGACGGAAACGCCGAGGGGTCGCTCGAGAAGAGAAGATGGCCCTTGCGGTCGACGACGTAGGCGAGGACGCCGGCTCCCGCTGCGGCCGACTCCTGGCCCTCCGTCACGAAGTGCTTCTTCAGGGGCTCGAGGGAGACGAACGCGAGGACGGCGCCGAGAGTCTCCTCCCCCCTCGATCCGACGGGCGCGGCGACGATCAGGCCGCCATCCGGATGGGATTTCGGGTAGACGGGCTCGGCGCTCCGCCAGGTCTGCCCCTTGACGGCCACGTTCAGGGCCTGGGTCAGCTTCTGCTCCAGTTCGGGGTCGACCGGGCCGGGCGGGGCCGTCGCGCCGACGCCGTCAAGGTCCACGACGCGAAGGAGCCGGATTCCCGAGCCCGAGAGGCTCTCCAGCGTTTCGTCGAGGAAGCGCGTCTTTCCGAGGGAGAAGAACGGGTCGATGTCCGCACCCGAAGTGGTCGCGATCTCCCGGCCCAGTCGGATGCCGTCCGCCACCCGTGCGACATCCTTCTGGGAGTTCGCGAGGTAGCGTTCGATCCTGTCGGCCAACGTGACCGAGCTCCCCTTCAGGTACTTCTTCTCGGACGTCTCGAGGGCCTCCCGGTTGATTCCGATGAGGGAGAAGTGGAGACCGACGAGCGGGAGAATGGAAACGACGAGCAGCGCGGCCACGAGCGCCGTCACGATACGGAGCCGGGGAAACAGCTCGACCGCCCTCATCAACCTTCGAAACGATTGTACGACGGCAGGTTGGCCGAAAAAGCCTCCGCCAGGTCCCGCGGGGTCACGCGCCGGAGCACCACGCGTCCCGGCTCCGCGAGGAGAACGGCGACGAGGCCTCCCCGGTCGGCCTTCTTGTCCGCGCCGAGCCGTGTCGTCCATCCCTCCCGCGCCGGCGGCGGCGGAAGGGGCGGCCGGACGAGGCCGACGATCCAGGCCCGCGCCGCCCCGGCCACCCGTGGCGCGAGCCCCGCGCGCGACTCGGAGAGGCGGAGGGCCGCGAGAAGGCCCCAGGCCACGGCCTCGCCGTGGGTCAGCCGGTATCCGGAAGCCGCCTCGAGGGCGTGGCCGACCGTATGCCCGAGGTTCAGGGCGAATCGGCGTCCGCGCCGCTCGAACGGGTCGGCCGCGACCACCGACGCCTTCATCGCGAGCGACCGGCGGACCGCCTCGCCGACGGCTGCGGGATCCCGCCGGGCGAGCCCCGGAACGAGCCGCGGCATGGCCCGGTAGAACGCCCTGGAGAGGAGAGCGCTCTTCACGACCTCGGCCAGTCCCGACCGGAACGCCCGCGCCGGAAGGGTCGCGAGGACCGTCGGGTCGACGGCGACGAGCCGCGGCATGTGGAAGGCCCCGGCCAGGTTCTTCCCCGCCGGAAGGTCGACCGCGGTCTTTCCCCCCAGCGCGCTGTCGGCCGCCGCGAGGAGGGTCGTCGGCGCCTGGACGACGGGGACGCCGCGGAGCGCGAGGGCGGCCGCGAGTCCCGCGACGTCGCCGACCGTCCCCCCGCCGAGGGCCACGAGCCCTCCGTCGCGCCTGAGGCCGCGTTCCGACAGCTCGGAAAGGAGACGCCCGAGGACGGCCCAGTTCTTCGCCGCTTCGCCGTCCGGGACGAGGAGGGGGCGGGGGTCGAGGTCGGCGCCCCGGGTCCCGGCGAGGAGGGACGCCCCGTGCCGGCGGAAGACCGGACGCGACGAAACGACGAACCAGCGCCCCGGCGCGATCCCGGACAGGCGCCTCCCGAGAACGCGGAAGGCGCCGTCGCCGACGACCACCTCGGTCTGGGCGCCTCCGGCCCGGAAATGGAATCGTCCCGACGGGGACGCAGTCACGCGCCCTTCGGCTTCACCGCCAGCGCGATGCCGAGCTCCGAAAGCTGGGCCGGGTCGACCGGCCCGGGCGATTCGGTCATCAGGCAGGTGCCGGAGGCCGTCTTGGGGAAGGCGATCACGTCCCGGATCGAGCTTCCGCCCGTCAGGATCATCAGGATCCGGTCGAGGCCGAGGGCGATGCCGCCGTGGGGCGGCGCCCCGAACCGGAAGGCGTCGAGGAGGAAGCCGAACTTCGCGCGCGCCTCGTCGGGGCCGATCCCGAGCCGGGAAAAGACGCGCGACTGGACGTCCGGGCGGTGGATCCGGATCGACCCGCCCCCCAGCTCCATCCCGTTCAGAACCACGTCGTACGCCCGCGCCTTGACGCGCCCCGGGTCGGATTCGAGGTACGGCAGGTCCTCCTCCCGCGGCGACGTGAACGGGTGGTGCATCGCGTACCACCTCTGGTCGTCCGGATGCCACTCCAGGAGGGGAAAGTCGGTGACCCAGAGGAAGTCGTAGCGCCCTTCGGGGACCAGCTTTTCCTCGCGGGCGATCTGGACGCGCAGGGCGCCGAGGACGTCGTGGACCGATTTCGACTTCCCGGCCGCGATGAGTACGAGGTCCCCCTCCTTCGCGCCGAAGGACTGGCGGAGCCGTTCGACGGAGCCGTCGTCGAAGAATTTCTTCGAATTGGAATTCCACGGGGAGGCCGTCTTGACCCAGAAGAACCACTCCACGCCCGCCGCCTTCGCCCCCCTCTCGAGGTCGTCGAGGCGCTTGCGCGAGAACGAGCCTCCCCCGGGAACGCAAAGGCCCTTCACCTTCTCCACTTTCGAAGGAATCTTCTCTTCGAGCCCCGCGACGTCGCCGAGCTCCAGAGAGAACCGCGTGTCCGGGCGGTCGACGCCGTATCGATCCATCGCCTCGTCGAACGTCATCCGCGGAAAAGGCGTCGGGCAGGAGATGCCATGGGCCGGGAAGACCTCTCCGAACAGCCTCTCGACGAGGCTGAAGACGGCTTCTTCCGAGGGGAAGGAGATCTCGAGGTCGACCTGGGTGAACTCGGGCTGGCGGTCGGCCCGGAGGTCCTCGTCCCTGAAGCAGCGGGCGATCTGGTAGTAGCGCTCCATGCCCGAGACCATCAGGAGCTGCTTGAAGAGCTGCGGCGACTGCGGCA
>DATIWM010000247.1:0-4331 GCA_035519355.1 Thermoanaerobaculia bacterium
CGCCGGCGCTCCCGCCCGCCGTGGCGGCCACGCTCGTCCGGTCGGTCGCGAACGGCGGATCGCGCCGCGTCTTCCACCCGGCGCGCCTCTCGCGGGACGGAAGCCGGCTGATGGCGGAGGCGATCCCGACCCGGGGGAGCCACGACGTCGTCGCCCACGCGCGCGCCGGCGGCCTTCTGGTCCTCGAGCCCGGCGTGCGGCTCGCCGCCGGCGAGAGGGTCGGGGTGCTCCTCCCGACGGACGAGACGACGCTCGGGGCCTGGGAATGACCCTCGGCGCCCGCCGCCGCGTCGCCGTCACCGGCCTCGGCTGCGTGACGCCGATCGGCGCCGGTCGCGCGGCGTTCGCCGACGGGCTCCGCGACGCTCTCCCGGGCGTCTCCCGGATCTCCCTCTTCGATCCGTCGGAGCTCCCCGTCCGGATCGCCGCCGAGGTGAAGGGGTTCGACCCCGCCTCCGTCATGCCGCCGTCCGATCTCCGCCACGTCGCACGGGTCGTCCCGCTCTCCCTCGCCGCGGCGGCCGAGGCGCTCGCCGACGCGGGCCTCGACCCGGAGCGTCTCACCCCGGAGGAGCGGCGACGCTTCGGCGTCGTCTTCGGCTCGGGCGGCGGGCCGGTCGAGTTCTTCGAGCGGATGTACGGCCACTGGTACCGGGGCGACCTGAAGAAGGCGTCCGTCTATTCCATCCCGACGGGGACGATCGGATCGCTCTCTTCGGAGATCTCGATGCGCTTCGGCCTGAAGGGGCCGTCGCACGTCGTCTCGACCGGCTGCACATCCTCCATGGACGCGATGGCCTACGCCACCCGGGCGATCGCCCACGGCGAGCGCGATCTCCTCCTGACGGGAGGCGCGGACGCCGTCATCACGCCCGGGATCATGACGGGCTTCGCGCTGATGAAGATCCTCTCGTCGGCCTGGCAGGACCGACCCGGCCGCTCGAGCCGCCCCTTCGACGCCGGGCGCGACGGCTTCGTCCTCGGTGAGGGAGCGTGGCTGTTCGTCCTCGAGGAGCTCGGCCGCGCCCGTGCCCGCGGCGCCCGGATCTGGGCGGAAGTGCTCGGCTACGGCAGCACGTGCGACGCCTTCCATCGGGTCCGGCTCGACGAAACCGGCGAGGAGCCGGCGCGCGCCATGCGCGAGGCGATCGAGGACGCGGGCCTCACTCCGGCCGACGTGGGGTACCTCCAGTACCACGGCACCTCCACGGCCCTGAACGACCGGATCGAGACCCGCGCGGTGAAGCGTGCGCTCGGCGGGCGGGCGCGGGAGATACCCGGCTCGAGCGTCAAGAGCCAGATCGGGCACCCGCAGGGCGCCTCGGGGGCGGCCGGCGTCGCGGCCATCCTCGTCGGCATGGCGGAGGGTTTCCTCCCCGCCACGATCAACCTCGATACGCCCGATCCCGATTGCGACCTCGACTACGTCCCGAACGCCATCCGGAGAGCCGAGGTGGAGTTCGTCCTCGTGAACGGGATCGCCTTCGGGTCCAAGAACTCCGCGCTCATCCTCCGAAACGGCCGCGCGCTTCCGGCATGAGCCTCTGGGTGCCCGAGCGCGACTCCGCCGAGGAGATCCTCGACGGCGACGTGTCGGCGCACGAGGCGGAGGCGAGCCTCTCCGACATCGAGTGGGTCCACCAGAACCTCGGCGGGCGCCTCATCCTCCGGCGCCGGCTGCTTCCCCTCCTCGCGGACATCGCCCCGGCGGCAGGGCGCCGGCTCTCCCTCCTCGATCTCGGCTGCGGGTCGGGACACGTCGGGCGCGACCTCGTCGAGGCGGTCGCCCGCCAGGGGGGGAGGCTGGACGTCTTCGGCCTCGACCGGAAGCTCGCCCATGCGCGCTACGCGCCTCGGGGGCTCGCCGTCGCCGGCGACGCGCGGCGTCTTCCCTTCGGCGATGCGAGCGTGGACGTGGTCTTCTCGACGCTTTTCCTCCACCACTTCCAGGACGACGAGCTCCGGGGCGTCCTTCTCGAATCGCGCCGCGTCGCCCGCCGGGCCGTGATCGCCTTCGACCTCTCGCGCCACCGGATCGCGCACGCGCTCATCTCGGTCGTCGGCCCGCTGGCCTTCCGGACGAAGATCTCCACGCTCGACGGCCGCGCGAGCGTCCTCAGGGCCTGGACGCGCCCCGAGATCGCGTCGCTCGCCCGGCCGGTCCTTCCGGGCGCGACCGTCCGCCCCGCCGGCCCGTTCGTCTGGCAGCTCGTCTGGATCCGCGCATGAGCGGCGGCTCCTTCGACGTCGTCGTCGTCGGCGGGAGCCTCGCCGGGAGCGCGGCCGCGGCGGCGCTCGCGCGGGGGGGTGCGGCGGTCGCCGTCCTCGAGAAGGCGCATTTCCCGCGCCCGAAGATCTGCGGGTGTTTTCTCTCTTCCGAGGCGGAGCCGACACTCCGCCGTCTCGGCGCCCTGGACGAGATCCGGGGGGCCGGGGCGGAGACGATCACGCGCTTTGCTCTGGTCAGGCCGGACGGCCGGCGAGTCGAGGCGGATCTTCCGTCGCCCGTCCTGTCAATCTCCCGGGAGCGACTGGATGCCCTCGCAGCCGCCGCGGCCGAGCGACAGGGCGCCCGGATCCGCTTCGGCAAAGCCGTCAATTCCTTCGAAGGGAATCTCCGGGAGGGTTTCCGGGTCAAGACCAGCGACGAGGAGGTGCGGGCCCGCGTCCTCGTGGGCGCCTGGGGACGATACAGCCCGCTCGACAGGCGGCTGGAGAGGCCTCGTTTCCGGCAGTCGGCGTCCCTCATCGGGTTCGGCAAGCAGCTCTCCGGCGACGGCTCGCGGCTCGCGGGCCGCGCCGTCCTGCACCTCTTCGACGGCGGCTATCTCGGCCTTTCGGGCGTGGAGGGAGGCGGGGTCAACCTCGCCGCCCTCGCGACGCCGCGGGTCGCCCGGAAAGCGCACCACGACCTCGACGAGCTTCTCGTACGACTGAAGCGCGAGAGCCCTTCCCTCGCCGCCGACCTCCAGGGCCTCTCCCCCGTTCCCGGCCCGGTTCTGGTCTCGGAGCCCGTTCATCTCGGAGAGCACGGCTGCCTCGCCGGAGACGTCCTCCTCGCGGGAGACGCCGCGGGAGTCATCGACCCGTACACCGGGACCGGCATGGCGCTCGCGCTCCGGACCGGCGAGGCAGCCGCGGCGCCGATCCTCGAATTCCTCGCGGGGCGACTCGACGGCGACCGTCTCCGGGAGGCGCATGCGGCGGCGCACCGTCGCATCGCGGGCACCCGGTTCGTCTGGAGCCGGATCTTCCGGACGATCTTCCACGGAGGATCCGCCTCCCGTCTCGTCGGAGAGGCCGCCGCGCCTCTCGCGCGGCTCGCGATCCGGCTCACGCGGGGCTGATCCGCCCCGGGTTCCTCTACTGGAAATTGAAACCGGCGACCTTGCCGTCCTTCATCGCCATCTTGACGAGGAGGTCGTCCTCCCGGTCCTTGAAGGAGAGCTTCCAGAGCTGGATGGCCCAGCCCCCCTGGTTCAGCGTCCCGAGGTAGGTCGGCGTGTAGCCGGCCTTCAGGAGGGGCGCGAGTTTCGCCGCGGTTCCGTCGAACAGAGGCTTCGAGAGCGCTGCCTTGAAGGCCGGATCTCCGCCGGCGACGAAGGCCTCGTAGTCGCCGGACTCGAGCGCCCCCATCATCTTCTTGAAGAGGGCCGGATGTCCCGGCGCCTCGGCGGCGGCGACTCCGGTGATCAGAACGGCCGCGAGGAGGCCGAGCGCGGCGGCGGTCCGGCGACGCCGGAGTTCCGTCTGGACGGCGAGATTCATGGGGTCATCGCTTTCTGGCCGGCCTTCAACCGGCCGGCTTCCGGGGCCGGGACGTCCTCTTCCCCGCTTTCGGAAAGAGCCCGGTCCGGATCGTCTCGATCTGGAGCAGGTGGTGCCGGTCGTGCCCAGCGTACAGGTGGACCAGGTGCCGGATCGACTCCTCGCCCCGCTCCGCGTGGAGGCCGACGCGGTCCCAGGCGGCCCCGGGAAGACGCTCGAGGAGGCCGAGGTTGACCGCGCGCGCCATGGCGAAGTCGTCGATCAGGTCAGCCGTTGCCGCGGACGCGACGCCCAGCTTCTCGACGAAGGCGTCCTGGTCGTAGCCGGCGATCGGGGGCCGGTCGTGGGCGCCGATGAAGCGATAGCGGCTCCCGAGGATCACCTCGCCGTCGGCCAGATGCGCGACGATCTCCTTGATCGACCATTTCTTCGGCGCGGGCCGGGTCGCGAGCTGTCTCTCCGAGAGCCCGCGAACCAGCCGCCGCAGCCGGCCGGGCGTGTCGGCCATGACGTCGACCGGGTCGTCCCCGCCGAGGGCCCTGGCGTAGATCTCCGGAATGACC
>DATIWM010000248.1:0-4178 GCA_035519355.1 Thermoanaerobaculia bacterium
GCGAGGCGCCTCGGCTACACCGCCCGCCTCTACGACGGCTCATGGGATGAATGGAGCCGAAGGACGGAACTGCCCGTGGAAAAGGGAGCGGCGGCCCGGTAAACGGCCCCCCGGTCCAGATTGAAACCAGGTCCAGAGCAGTGACGTATTTTATTCGGTCCGGTCCTCGCTGCCCGCCCGCCCGGGAGGACCCGAAGGGAACTTCTTTATGAAGAAACGGATGGCGCTGATGCTCGGTCTCGTGGCCGTCTTTCTCGCGGCTGTCGGGACGATCAAGGTCCGCCAGGTCAGGGCCGGAATCGCGCAGAATTCCTCCTTCCAGCCGCCGCCGGAGGCCGTGACCACGACCATCGCCCGGGACGTGGAGTGGCCGGCCAACCTGACCGCCATCGGCTCGGCGGTGGCGGTGCAGGGGGTCACGGTCAGCGCGGACCTTCCGGGCGTCGTCGACACCATCGCCTTCGAATCCGGGCGGATGGTGAAGGAGGGGACGGTCCTCGCGACGCTCGACACCCGCCAGGAGCGGGCCCAGCTGGACGCCGCCGAGGCGCAGCTCAACCTCTCGCGCCTCAGCCTCAAGCGGGCCCGCGACCTTCGGGAGAGCGGCGTCCTCTCGCAGGCGGACCTCGACCGCGCGCTCGCGGAGCAGACGCAGGGCGAGGCCCGCGTCGGCGAGATCAAGGCGACCATCGAGCGGAAGACGGTCCGGGCCCCCTTCTCGGGGATCCTCGGCATCCGCCACGCGAACCTCGGCCAGTACCTGGCGGCGGGAGACCGGATCGTCTCCCTCCAGTCGCTCGACCCGATCTACGTCAACTTCTCGGTCCCGCAGCAGGAGGTCGGCCGCGTGAAGATCGGCGCGGCCGTCCGCGTCACGTCGCAGGGCGCGGCGGGCCCTCCCGCCGAGCTCACCGGCCGCGTCACGGCGCTGGATTCGATCGTCGACGAGGCGACGCGGAACGTCCAGGTCCAGGCCACGCTTCCGAATCCGGGCGGCGCGCTCCGCCCCGGGATGTTCGTCGAGACCGAGCTGCTGCTCGGCACGACGACAGCGGTCATCGCCCTGCCGGCCTCGGCCATCAGCTACGCGCCGTACGGCGATTCCGTCTTCGTCGTGGCCGAGATGAAGAATCCGGCCGGCGTCACGTACCGCGGCGCCCAGCAGCAGTTCGTCAAGCTGGGGCGCTCCCGCGGCGACCAGGTGGCCGTCCTGTCCGGGCTCACCTCGGGGCAGGAGGTCGTCACCTCGGGCGTCTTCAAGCTCCGCCCCGGTGCCGCCGTCGAAGTGAACAACACGGTGCAGCCGGGCAACGACCCGGCCCCGAAGCCGCAGGACTCCTGATGAAGTTCACCGACCTCTTCATCCGACGGCCCGTCCTCGCGGTCTGCGTCAGCCTCGTCGTCACCATCGCGGGCCTGCAGTCGATCCGCTCCCTCTCGGTCCGCCAGTTCCCGCGAAGCGACATCGCCGTCGTGAAGGTCACGACGGTCTACGTCGGCGCGAACGCCGACCTGGTGCGGGGCTTCATCACGACCCCCCTCGAGCGCGTCATCGCCAGCGCCGACGGCATCGACTACCTCGAGTCGTCGAGCGCGCAGGGCGTCAGCACGATCACCGTCCATCTCAAGCTCAACTACGACACGAACGCGGCGCTGACGCAGGTGCAGGCCAAGGTCGCGCAGGTGCGGAACGACCTCCCGCCCGAGGCGCAGGCCCCCGTCATCGACCTGGAGACCGCGGATTCGCAGTTCGCGTCGATGTACATCGGCTTCTCCGCGGCGGACCTCGACCAGAACCAGATCACCGACTACCTGACCCGCGCCGTCCAGCCGAAGCTCGCGGCCGTCAGCGGCGTCCAGCGCGCCGACATCCTGGGGAGCCGGACGTTCGCGATGCGGATCTGGCTGAAGCCCGACAAGATGGCCTCCCTGGGCCTTTCGGCCTCGCAGGTGCGTGACGCGCTGGCGAACAACAACTACCTCTCCGCCCTGGGCCGCACCAAGGGCTCGATGGTCTCCGTGAACCTCGTCGCGAACACGAACCTCCAGACCGCCGAGGAGTTCCGCCAGCTCGTCGTCAAGCGGGACGGCGGGTCGATCGTCCGGCTCGGCGAGATCGCCGACGTGGTCCTCGGCGCGGAGGACTACGAGTCCGACGTCCGGTTCAACGGAGAGGACGCCACGTTCATGGGGATCTGGGTCCTCCCGACGGCCAACGCGCTCGAGGTCATCAAGCGGGTGCGCGAGGTCATTCCGGAGATCCGCGCGCAGCTCCCGGCCGGGATGAAGGTGGGGATCCCGTACGACTCCACGGCCTACATCCAGGACGCCATCAACGAGGTGCTGAAGACCCTCTCCGAGACGCTCCTCATCGTCATCCTCGTCATCTTTCTCTTCCTGGGCTCGTACCGCTCGGTCGTGATTCCGGTCGTGGCCATTCCCGTCTCCCTCGTCGGCGCCGTCTTCCTGATGTTCCTCGCCGGCTTCACGATCAACCTCCTCACGCTCCTGGCCATCGTCCTCTCCGTCGGGCTCGTGGTGGACGACGCCATCGTCATGGTCGAGAACGTCGAGCGGCACCTCCAGCTCGGCCAGAAGCCGTTCGAAGCCGCCATCGAGGCCGCCCGCGAGCTGGTCGGACCGATCATCGCGATGACCCTCACGCTCGCGGCCGTCTACGCCCCCATCGGCATCCAGGGGGGCCTCACGGGCGCGCTCTTCCGGGAGTTCGCCTTCACGCTCGCGGGCGCCGTCATCGTCTCGGGCGTCGTGGCGCTCACCCTCTCGCCGATGATGGGCTCGAAGCTGCTCCGGTCCGGGGACTCCGCGCGGGGTTTCGCCGGCTGGGTCAACCGGCGCTTCGACTTCTTCCGCGCCACCTACGCGCGTCAGCTCGCGTCGACCCTGAATTACCGGCCCGTCGTCCTCACGCTCTGGGTCCTCGTCACGCTTCTCATCGTCCCCTTCTACCTCTTTTCCCAGAAGGAGCTGGCGCCGGTGGAGGACCAGAGCGTCGTCTTCGGCGTCATCCAGTCGGCCCCGAACGCCACCCTCGACCAGACGAAGCTCTTCGCTTCGCAGGTGCACGACATCTACCGGTCGTTTCCGGAGAGCGAGAGCATCTTCCAGATCACCTCCCCCAGCGGCGGCTTCGGCGGCATGGTCACGAAGCCCTGGAGCGCGCGGAAACGGTCGGTCCAGCAGCTTCAGATGCTCACGGCCGGACGCCTTTCGAAGCTCCCCGGCATCCGCGTCATCTCGCTCACCCCGCCCCCCCTCCCCGGAGGGAGCGGCTTCCCCGTCGACTTCGTCATCGCCTCCACGGCCGAGCCGGAGCGGCTGGCCGGCTTCGCGGGCCAGCTCGTGGGGAAGGCGTTCCAGAGCGGTCTCTTCATGTACGCCGACTCCGACCTCAAGTTCGACCAGCCGCAGACCGAGGTCGTCTTCGACCGCGACAAGGTGCGGGCGCAGGGCGTGAACCTTTCCGACGCGGGGAAGGACCTCTCCACCCTGTTCGGCGGGAACTACGTCAACCGCTTCAGCATCCAGGGGCGGAGCTACAAGGTCATTCCGCAGGTGAAGCGCGCCGAGCGCCTCAATGCCGACCAGCTCCGACAGATCTACGTCACGGGCGCCGACGGGAAGCTCGTGCCGCTCTCCACCTTCGCCTCCCTGAAGACCACGACCGAGCCGCGCGAGCTGAAGCGCTTCCAGCAGCTCAACGCCGTGCGCGTCCAGGGGGTCATCCCGCCGGGCGTCTCCCTCGACAAGGCGCTCGTCTTCCTGGAGACCGAAGCCGCGAAGATCCTGCCGAAGGGCTTCACGGTCGACTACGCCGGCGAGTCCCGCCAGCTCCGCACCGAGGGGGGCAAGTTCCTCGGCACGTTCCTCCTCTCGGCCATCCTCATCTACCTCGTCCTCGCGGCCCAGTTCGAGAGCTTCCGCGACCCGTTCATCATCCTGGCCGGCTCGGTGCCTCTGGCGCTCTCGGGGGCTCTCCTCTTCTCGTTCCTCGGCCTCACGACGCTGAACATCTACAGCCAGGTCGGGCTCATCACCCTCGTCGGCCTCATCGCGAAGAACGGCATCCTGATCGTGGAGTTCGCCAATCACCTGCAGGAGCAGGGGCTCAGCAAAGCGCAGGCGGCCCGCGAGGCGGCCATGACGCGCCTGCGCCC
>DATIWM010000249.1:0-3052 GCA_035519355.1 Thermoanaerobaculia bacterium
TCCGAGTCCGCGATCTCGTAGTCGTACGGGAAATAGCTGAAGACCGTCGCCGGGTTGAAGAGGTTCTGCCCCATCGAGGTCGCCTGGTTCATGAGGATCCCGTCGCTCGAGGCGCCGACGGCCCGAAGGATGTTCGTGATGAAGAGCACCGGCTCGCGGAGGCGACCGTAGTCCGCCTGGGTCTTGGACGTGCCGCGCGCCTCCGAATCGAGGAGGATGGCCCGGAGAACGGCTTTCATGTCGCCCCGGACGCCCCGGCCGTTGTTGTTGAAGGCCCGGGTCACCCGCGCCACGTAAGCGGGGCTGGGGTTCGAGGTGACGAGGTGCTGGATCAGCTGCCGCCCGATGAACGGACCGACGTTGGGGTGATTGAAGATGTTGTCGATCGCGTCGTTCAGCTCCTGCTCGCCGTCCTGGTCCGCGGCGATCGTGGAGTGGACGGCGTGGGGGTAGTCCAGGAGGACCTTCGGGCCCTTGTCGTGGTTGACGTCCTTCCCGTTCCCGTCGCGGTAGAGGACCATCGGAGCGGCGAAGTTCGGCGGGTTGTGCCTGACGGACGTCGCCGGCGGGATCGGCGCGTAGGTCCATCCGGTGAAGACGTGGGCGAAATCCTCTATGTTGTCCTGCGTGTAGGTCGGAATGGGGTCGCCGGCCTTGTCGAGCTGCAGGGTGCCGTCCGCGTTCAGAAGGTTCACGCCCACCGAGAAGAGCTGCTGGACCTCGCGGGCGTAGTTCTCGTTCGGCGCGACGTTCGAATTCGGCTTCGGGGCGTCGTTGTTGACCATGTCGAGATAGCGGCCCATCGCCGGATTCAGCGTCAGGTCGTAGAGGATCTTCCGGTAGTTCACGAAGGCGTTGTCGAGGAGCATGTTCAGGTAGGGCCCCATCTGGCTCGGCCGCGGGAGCCTGACGCCGGAGACGACCAGGATCTCGTGCAGGGCCAGCGCCACCCGCTGCCGCAGCTGGTCGTCGTTCGAAAGCGCGTTCTGGAAGAATCGCACCTGGAGCGGGTAGAGCGTGTAGTTGTCCCGGATGCAGGTCGTCGGGCTGCCGGTCGGGCAGCCGACGCTCGAGTCGTTCGGAACCTTGGAAAAATCCGGGTACGAGGAGACCTTCGAGGCGAACTGCGACTCGAGGTACGCGCGAAAGCTCGTCTTCTGGACGCTCTTGACGAGCGCCACCGTCGGACCGAAGGTCGCCTGCTCGAGGAACCGGACGGCGTCCGCATTGAGCGGGGCCGTCGACGGGCGGCCCCCCGTGGACCCGGAGCCACCCGGCCTGCCGGGCTGGGCCCACGCGGGGAGCGAGACGAGAACGGAGGCCAGCACGAGGAGCGCCAGACCGGCCCGGTGTCGGCCGCTTCGGGCGCCGGCCGGGCGAAAGTCCACCGTGTACGCCGCGTCTCGGTCCATTTTCGGTCCCCCTTGCTTGTACTGAGTCTCAGGCCGCTGGGCGGAACCTACCGAAGGATCCGGGGACTCGTCCGTGACCGCCCTCACAGGAGGAGCCGAATCGGAGCCGGCGCTCCGCTCCTCCGGACGATCAGGGAGTCGGACCCGGCAACCGCGGTTCCCGGAACCGCTGCCGGAGCACCTTCTTGTCGAGTTTGCCGACACTCGTCTTCGGCAGCTCGGCCAGGAAAACGATCTTCTCGGGCAGCCACCACTTCGGCACCCTCGGGGCGAGAAAAGTCCGCAGCTCGTCCGGCGTCACGCTCTTCCCCGGTTTCACGACGACGCAGGCGAGAGGTCGTTCGTCCCACTTCTCGTCCGGAACGCCGATCACCGCCGCCTCGAGAACGGAGGAATGCCCCGTCAGCTCCAGCTCGAGATCGACGCTCGAGATCCACTCGCCGCCGGACTTCACGAGGTCCTTGGCGCGATCGACGATCCGGATCGACCCGTGGGCGTCGATGACGGCGATGTCCCCGGTTCGAAGCCAGCCGTCGTGAAATCGCTCCGCGGATTTCTCGTCGTTGTAGTACGACTCGGCGACCCAGTTTCCCTTCACCTCGAGCTCACCCTTCGTCCGGTCGTCCCAGGGGGCGACGCGACCGTCCGGGGAGACCACGCGGAACCTGACTCCCGGGACGACCCGGCCCTGGCGGGCCCGCATCCGGATCCGCTCGGACTCGGAGAGCCCCCGCGTCTCCGCCGGCAGGAAGGAGAGCGAGGCCACCGGCCCGGTCTCGGTCATCCCCCACCCCTGGACGACCTCGACCCCGGCCAGGTCCCTGAACCGCTCGATCATCGAAACGGGCGTCGCGGCACCGCCAACGGTGACGAGCCGGAGAGAGGAGAGATCGCACCGCGTCCCTTCGAGGACCTGGAGGAGTCCGGTCCACACCGTCGGGACGCCGGTCGCTACGGTGACGCGCTCGCTCTGGATCAGGCTGACGAGGGCCGCCGGGTCGGCGCTGGCGGCGCCGGCGAGAACGACCTTCGAACCGGCCATCAGGGCGGCGTAGGGAAGACCCCACGCGTTCGCGTGGAACATCGGAACGACCGGGAGGACGGCGTCCCGGTCCGTCAGACCGAGGCAGCTCGCGAGGTTCACCATCGTCGCGTGCAGGACCGTCGACCGGTGCGAGTAGACGACCCCCTTCGGGTGTCCCGTCGTTCCGCTCGTGTAGCACATCGCGGCGGCCTCGTCTTCGTCCGGCTCCTTCCAGGCAACGTCCGGGGCGGCCGCATCGAGAAGCTCCTCGTAGTCGAGGCCCCCGGGGAACGGGCGCCGGTCCCCCTCGCCCATGACGACGACGTGCCGCACGGACGCGAGATGCGGCGCGATCGCGGCGAAGGCGGGGAGGAGCGGCGCGTCGACGAAGACGACGCGGTCCCCGGCGTGGTTCGCGATCCATGCGGTCTGGTCGGCGTGGAGCCGGATGTTCAGCGTGTGGAGAACCGCTCCCATGCACGGCACCGCGAGGTAGAGCTCCTGGTGCCGGTACGTGTTGAAGGCGAAGGTGGCGACACGGTCCCCCGGCCCCACGCCGAGCGCCGACAGCGCGGAGGCCAGGCGGCCGACGCGCCCGCCGAACGCCGCGAACGTC
>DATIWM010000250.1:0-25163 GCA_035519355.1 Thermoanaerobaculia bacterium
CTTGAAGATGGCCTTCTTCCGGAGGCCCATGCCGTTCAGCTTCAACGTCTTGTCTCCGGCGGAGATCGAGTCGGGCATGGTGACGCCAGCCATCTCGCGGGCCGAAGCGGGAAGGGCCAGGGCGACGGCGAGAAGCGCGGCGCTCGAGGCGCGCGCGAGGCTTCGGGTATTCATCGGGATCCTCCTCACGGTTTCGTGGCCGGAGAGAATACCCCGAGGCCGGCCTATTTCGCCCCGGCCTCGCCGCGGGCGCGGAAACGCCAGAGGGCGCTCCGGGTCCCGACGCCCACCGCCCGGAGGGAGCCGTCCCGGGCGTATGTCGGAAACTGGACGTCGCCCTCGAAGCTGACCCGGATCCGCTCCACGGCCCCGCTCGCCGGATCCAAGAGACCCGCTCCCCAGAACCAGGCATCCTTCGTCGCCACCGTCACCGCGATCCGCCCGTCCGGCCCGATCGAGCCCGGCGCGAGCGGCGTGGGGGCGAGGCGGAACGGCCCCTGGAACGGGATCGGCCGCTCCGGCCCGCCGCCGAGCGGAACCGCGAAGAGCTCGTTCCCCTCGCGCCCGTTGACCTGGATGACGAGCTCGCCGTGCCGGGTGTCCACCGCGACGCCGTGGCCGGGGCGGAGCTTGCGGGGATTACCCGAGGCCACGTCGAGCGCGTAGACGTCTCCGGCGTCGGCGTAATAGAGGGTCTTCCCGTCCGGCGAGGGCGCGAGCGTCTGGGGCGCGACGCCGCTCGTGGCCTCGAACCGCCGGAGGATCCGCCCGTCCTCGACCGACGCGAGAGCGAGAAGCGGCTTCGAGTCGACGCCCCCGAGGAGGAAGACGACGCCTCCTCCCGCGACGGGCGCCGCCGGCGGCCCGACCTGCTCCTGCGTGTCGACGAGGCGCTTCAGGCTGCCGTCGGCGGAGGCCACGAGGAGCCGCCGGCGTCCGGCCGCCGAGCTCGGCACCACGAGGCGCCCGTCCGGGAGCTCCACGGGGCTCATGACGATGCTTCCGGCCGACGCGAGGCGCTCCGGGAGTCCCCCCGCCGGCGAGAACTTCAGGAAGTCGGCCGGATACTCCTTCGTGTCGACAAAGAGCGCGCCGTCGGCCGCCGCGCTGAGGAACCGCGGCCGCGAGGAGAGCGTGAGCAGGACCTTGCCGCTCGTTCCGTCGCGGGACACCTGCGAGATCCGGAAGAGATCCCCCGAGAGGAGGGTGCCCAGCACCGACGTCCCGTCGGAGGCGACGGCGAGCGGCGCCGACAGGGCGAGACCGGGCGCGAAGGGCCGCACACGCCCTGTCTCCACCTCGAGCACGTAGGCCCGGCGGATCCGCTCCTCGCGCTCGCTGGCGAGACGCCCCCAGAAGAGAACCTCGCGGCCGTCGGCGAACGCGTGGAGGTGGAGTCCGACCGACTCGGCCGCGATCCGGAGCCCGACCGTTTCGACCTTCCCCGACTCGGGCCAGAGGCGGTGGGGCTGGAAGTTCCGGTCGGCGTCGAACTTGACGACGAGGAGGCTCCCGTCCGGCAGCGACTCCGGCCCCTGGGCGTCCGGGAGAACCAGCCGCTCCTCCCCGCCGATGGCCGGGATGCTGTAGACGCCGTGCGGAACGTCCGTGACGCGGTCGAAGAAGATCTTCGCCCCGTCCCGCGACCAGCTGAGCTTGTAGATCGACCCGAGCCCCTTCTGGCGCGTCAGGACGGTCCAGTCGCCGGACGTGGGCCGGAGGAGCGCCACCTGGGAGACCCCGTCCTGCAGGGTGACGAAGGCGACCGTCTGGCCGTCCGGCGAGACGCGGGGCGAAAAGACGGCGGTGGAGCCGCCGAGAAGAAGCTCGCCCTGCCAGTCCCGTGGGGCCGCATCGACGGTCTTGCCGCGGAACCACCACCCCGCGCCGGCCCCGGCCGCGAAGAAGACGACGCCGGCCCCGAGAAGGAAGAGGAACTCCCGGAGGCGCCGCGGGCGCACCGCCGGAACGCGCGTCGTGACGGGGCGCGGCGTGCGCGCGGCGGACGTCGCCGTCGTCGAGGCCGGGGCGGCCGGAACCGCGGTCGCCGTCGGGACCGCCGACGGCGTCGGTACGGCCGCCGCCGGAATGCGCGGGAGGGTCGCGTCCTGGATCACCGGGAAGTTGTCCCGGAGCTGCTTCAGCTCGCGGGCGAGGTCGCGCGTCGACGAGTACCGTTCCTCGGGCTCCTTCGCCAGGAGGCGCGCCAGCACCCAGAGAAGGGGCGCCGGCACGCGCGGGTTGACCCGCTCGACGGGCTCGGGGTCCTCCTGAATGATCGCGGAAAGCGTCTGGACCACCGTGGGCCGGTCGAAGGCCTTCCGGCCCGTCAGCATCTCGTAAAGGATCAGTCCGAGGGCGAACTGGTCCGACCGGGCGTCGACGGCCCGTCCCGAGGCCTGCTCGGGCGACATGTAGCTCGTCGTCCCGACGACGAAGCCCGTGTCGGTCAGGTGGCTGAACGGCCCCGCGTCGCCTTCGCCGAGCCCGCCGACGAGCTTCGCGATCCCGAAGTCCAGGATCTTCACGAAGCCGTCCTTCGTGACCATCACGTTGTCCGGTTTCAGGTCGCGATGGACGATGCCCGCCTCGTGCGCCTTCGCGAGGCCGTCGGCCAGCTGCGTGGCCACCTGGAGGGCCGTCCGGAGCGTCAACGGCGCCCCGGCGATCATCTGGCGGAGGGTCCTCCCGTCCACGAGCTCCATGGCGATGTAGGGCGAGGCGTCGGCGTCGCCGATCTCGAAGATCGTGACGATGTTCGGGTGGTTCAATGCCGAGGCGGCGCGGGCCTCCTGCGCGAAGCGCTCCAGCCGGACCGGGTTGGCGGCCCAGTCGCCGGAGAGGACCTTCAGGGCGACGTCCCGCGACAGCCGCGTGTCGCGCGCCCGGTAGATCTCGCCCATCCCGCCCACGCCGATCGGCCCCAGGATCTCGAACGGCCCGAGGCGCTCTCCCAGGGCGAGCGTCACGTAGTCCCCTACGCCTGGATCTCGCTGAAGCGGGCGACCCGGAAGAACTGGTCGCGCATGGCCCGGAGGAGGGCCACGCGGTTGCCCCGGACCGCCGGGTCGTCGGTCAGGACCATCACCTCGGTGAAGAAGCGGTCGAGGGAGGGGCCGAGCGAGGCCATGATCGAGAGGGCGACGCGGTAGTCCCGGCGGCCGACCAGCTCGTCGAGCATCCCCTTCGCCTGCAGGTAGTCGCCGGCGAGCGCCCGCTCGGCATCCTCGCTCATCAGGGCCGGGTCCAGCTCGCCGCCGGTCTGCTCCGCCTGAGCCAGGATGTTCTGCACGCGCTTGAAGGCCGTCGCGACGGGAACGAAGTCCTCCTCCGCGCGAGCCGCCTCGACCGCCTCCACGCGGTCCGCGGCGTCGGCGACGTCGTGGCAGTCGGTCGTCAGAACGGACTCGATCGTGTCGGGACGGAGGCCGCGCTTCTCGAGGAGGAAGCGGAGTCGTTCGAGGAGAAAGGCGTTCAGCTCGGGGATCACCTCGTCCCGCGTCCGAGGCAGGGATCCGTGAAGCAGAAGCGCGTCCGAGCAGGCCACCGGAACGTCGAGGTGCCAGCCCTTGTCGAGGAGGATCTTCACGACGCCGAGGGCTGCGCGCCGGAGAGCGTAGGGGTCCCGTGAGCCGGTCGGCGCGAGGCCGAGCCCGAAGAGGCCCACGAGCGTGTCGAGCCGGTCCGCCAGCGCCACGACCCCCCCGACGTCGCCCCGCGGAACGTCGTCCTCGGCCGACGCGGGACGGTACTGGTCGTAGAGCGCCTGCCAGACTTCGTCGGGCTCCCCTTCGCGACGCGCGTAGAGGCCGCCCACGACGCCCTGCAGGTCGGGAAACTCGCGGACCATGTCGGTGACGAGATCCGTCTTGGCGAGGCGCGCCGCCTGCACGACGAGGGGGGCCTTGTCCCCGAACCCGAGACGCGACGCGAGGCGCTCGGCCAGCTCCTGGATCCGCCCCGTCTTCCGGAGGTAGTCGCCGAGCTTCTCCTGAAAGCCGAGCGAGCCGAGTCGGGAAAGCCGGTCCACGAGACGGGTCTTCGTGTCGTCCTCGAAGAAGAACCGGGCGTCGGCGAAGCGGGCGTTCAGGACCCACTCGTTCCCGCGGACGATCAGCCCCTTGGGATCGCCGGCCTGGTCGGCCACCGCGAGGAAGTGCGGCGCGAGGTCGCCTCCCGTCCGGACCGGGAGGACCTTCTGGTGCTCGCGCATCGAGGTGACGAGGACCTCCTCCGGAAGGGCGAGGTACCCCTCGTCGAACGAGCCACGCACCATGAGGGGCCACTCCACGTAATGGGCGAGCGTGTCGAGAAGGGCCTCGTCCCGCGCCGGCTCGCCGCCCACCTGGGCCGCCAGGTCGCGGGCCTGCGTCGCCAGGGAGGCCCGCCGGGCGGACGCGTCGGGTTCGACGAAGGCGGCCCGGAGCTTCGCGAAATAGTCGGCGACGCCGACGACCACGAGGCGGCCCGGCGCGAGCGTCCGGTGGCCGAACGTCGTGCGGCTCGTTTCGACGCCGAAGAGCGAGAAGGGAATCACGAGTCCGTCGAAGAGGGCGAGCACCGAGTGGACGGGGCGGACCCAGAGAGGCGTCCCGTCGCCCCACCGCATCATCCGCGGAAAGCTCATTTTCGAGACGATGGGCGGGAGGAGCTCCGCGATGACCTCCACGGCCGGGCGCCCCGGGACCGTCTTCGTCGCGACGACGTAGGGGCCCTTGGGAAGCTGTTCGACCCGGAGATCGTCCACCGTGACGCCCTGCGCCCGGGCGAACCCCTGCGCCGCCTTCGTCGGGGCGCCGCCGGAATCCCAGGCCGCGGCGGCGGAGGGGCCGACGACCTCGGACGTCACGTCCGCCTGGTGG
The DNA here is from genome assembly GCA_035519355.1 of Thermoanaerobaculia bacterium. GTDB lineage: Bacteria > Acidobacteriota > Thermoanaerobaculia > UBA5066 > UBA5066 > DAOMFB01. The sequence goes on from DATIWM010000250.1 coordinate 4,863, forward strand.
TCGGCGACTCCCTCGCCGACGAGGATCAGCCGGCGGGAGGTGGAGTGAACTTCGAGCGTCCCGCCGAGCCGGGCCTCCCCGAAGGCCTCCTGCACCCTCCGGAGCAGCTCCTCGCGCGCCGCGGGGAGGACGCCCGCCGGAATCTCCTCCGCCAGGATCTCCAGAAGAAATTCAGACATTGCCTGCTCCCCGTCCGAAGGCAGCCGGGGGGTCCGGGGGGCGCGCGGAGCCACGCCCCCCGGCGAGCAGGGGATGGCCGAGCTTCTCCCGGGAGACGACGTACGCCTCCGCGCAGCGGCAGGCCAGCTCGCGGACGCGCCGGATGACGCCGACGCGGTCCGTGGCCGAAACGGCCCCGCGCGCGTCGAGAACGTTGAAGGTGTGCGAACACTTCAGGGTGAACTCGAAGGCCGGAAGGACGAGATCGGCCGTAAGACACCGCCTCGCCTCGGCTTCGAACCGGTCGAAGAGCGTCTGATGAAGGGCCGTATCGGCCGTCTCGAAGTTGTATTTCGACGCCTCGAACTCGTCCTGGTGCCGCACCTCGCCGTAGAGGATCCCCGGCGCCCATTCGATCTCGAAGACGCTCTTCTTGTTCCCGAGGAACATCGCCAGCCGCTCGAGCCCGTAGGTGATCTCGGCCGTGACCGGCGCGAGGTCGATCCCCCCCGCCTGCTGGAAGTAGGTGAACTGGGTGATCTCCATCCCGTCGAGAAGGACCTGCCAGCCGACGCCCCACGCGCCGAGCGTGGGCGACTCCCAGTTGTCCTCCTCGAATCGGAGGTCGTGCTCCGCCGGCTCGATGCCGATGGCGGCGAGGCTCTGGACGAACTGGTCCTGGATGTCGTCCGGCGACGGCTTGACGACCACCTGGTACTGGAAATACTTCCCGAGCCGGAAGGGGTTCGCCCCGTAGCGCCCGTCCGCCGGACGGCGCGAAGGCTGGACGTAGCCGCAGGCCCACGGCTCCGGACCCAGGACGCGGAGAAACGTCGCCGGGTGCATCGTCCCCGCGCCCATCTCGATGTCGTACGGCTGCTCGATGAGGCAGCCCTTCGACGCCCAGAACTCCGACAGCCTGTGGATGAGGGTCTGAAGATCCATGAACACCGCCCGCCTGGCTCCGGTAGAGCAGGAGAAGTGTACCGGAATCGTGTCGCCGGCGCGGCTAGCCGAGGCTGCCGAGGAACCGGTAGCTCTTCAGCTCGTGGCCGAGAAAGCGCCGCCGGACCTCTCGCGCCATCTCGTCGAGGGCGGCGAGGGCACCCGCGTCCGCGGGCCGTGCGGCCACGTCGGGGAGGGATCCCGTCCGGAAGGCGGCGAGCAGGGGCCGGGCCGATGCCGGAACGGGAATCGCCCCGCGGCCGGCGCACTCGGCCGAGACGAAGCCCGGGATCTCCGGGTCGAGGCGCACGCCCCCCGGAGGGAGCGGCTCGCCGCAGGCGGCGCAGAGGACGTCGTCGGGAAGGAGCCCCGCGAACCGGAGGAGCCAGGCCTCGAAGTAGCGCGCCGCGAGATCGGCCCGAACGCCGCCGCGAAGAGCGGCCAGGACGTGCCGCACCAGGCGGAAGACCTCGTCCCCGGGCTCGAATTCGGGGACGAACGTCGCCGCGCTCTCGGCCACGTACGGCAGGAGCATCGCCGTCTCCTCCCGCGAGGCGAGGTCGAAAGAGCTCCGGACGAGCTCGATCGCGTCGATCCGCGCCAGATCCGCCCCTTCCTTCCGAAAGAATGTGACCGCGACCTCCGAGAGGAGCTGGAGCGAGGCCCCCCGCTTCGACGCGCCGCGCGCCCCGCGCACGGCCGCGCGGACGACCCCGTCGTGCTCGGTCAGGAACGCCGCGACGAGGTCCTTCTCCGAGAGCGCGTCGAGCCTCAGAATGAAAGCGCGCGTGGCGAGGAGCGACATCGTCCCCGATTCTCCCGCGCCGGGCCGCCTTCCGCCCGCGGTCGTCCGGCTGGGGTGGGTCTCCCTCCTGACCGACGTCTCCTCCGAGATGATCGTCCCGCTCCTTCCGGCCTTCCTCGCCACCCTTCCGGGAGCGCCGGCGAGGGCGCTCGGCTGGATCGAGGGGATCGCGGAGACGACCGCCTCGGCCACGAAGATCCTCTCGGGCCGCTGGACGGACCGGGCCCGGGCCAAGAAGCCGCTCGTCGTTCTCGGCTACGGCCTCTCGTCGGTCGTCCGCCCCCTGATCGGCCTGGCTCCGAGCTGGCCGGCCGTCGCCGTCATCCGCTTCTTCGACCGGATCGGGAAGGGTATCCGGGGCGCGCCGCGCGACACGATGATCGCGGCCGCGGCATCGCCCGAGAGGCGCGGTGCCGCGTTCGGCCTGCACCGGGCCTTCGACAACGCCGGCGCCGTCCTCGGCCCCCTGATCGCTGCCGCGCTCGTCGGCCTCGCCGGACTCTCCTTCCGGACGGTCTTCCTTCTGGCCGCGGTCCCGGCGGCCCTGTCGCTTCTCGTCCTGGGATTCCTCGTAAAGGAGAAAAAGGAAGAGGCCTCGGCGGGCGAAGTCCCCTCCGACGCCGGCGCGCACTGTTTGAGCGAAGCGAGTTTGCGGGCCAAGGAGGAGGGGACACCGCCTGGCGAGATGCACCCGGTCAGCGAGGCACGGGCTGCCGTTCTTCCTCCGGACTTCTGGCGTGTCGCCGGCGTCGTGGGGTTCTTCACGCTCGCGGCCTCGTCCGACACCTTCATCCTCCTTCGCGCCCGAGAAATCGGGATCGCCGCAGCGTGGCTCCCGCTCCTCTGGGCCTTCTCGAACGCCGTGAAGTCGCTCTTCTCCACGTGGGGGGGCGGCCTGTCGGACCGCTTCGGACGGCGGAGCCTGCTTCTCTCCGCATGGGGTCTCTACGCCGCCAGCTACGTCGGCTTCGCCCTCGTCACGAACGCGGCCCTTCTCGTCGCGCTCGTCGGGGTCTACTCGCTCTACTACTCGCTCTCCGAAGGCACCGAGCGCGCTCTCGTGGCCGACCTCGTCCCCCTTGCGTCGCGCGGCCGCGCTTTCGGCTGGCTGAACGGACTGGCGGGCCTCGCCGCCCTTCCGGCCAGCGCCGGATTCGGTCTTCTCTGGGAGCGCTTCGGCTCCGCGGCGGCCTTCCTCACCGGCGGCGCGATCGCCGCCCTCGCCGCCCTCTCGCTCCTGCTCCTGGTTCCGGGCCGCCGCGCCGCCGGGGCTCGCTAGTCCTTCGCCTCCTCGAGCTGTTTCCTGATCGACGCGACCGTCCGGTCGGAGCGCTGTTCCGCCGGGAGCGCCTCCGCGAATGCCAGCATCTCCTGAAGGGTCTTCCTCGCGGCCCCGGAGTCGCCCTTCTTCTTCAGGAGGTCGACGCGCGTCCGGTAGACGACGAGCTTTCGAGGCCCGTACGCCCGCTCCATCGCGCGGTCCGAGGCCGCGAGGGCGTCGTCGTATTTCTTCATCGCTCCGTAAGCGATCGCGAGGCGCTGGGGCGGGTTGTAGTCGTCCGGGAAGTCGTTCTGGGAGGCGAGAAGCGCCGGGACGACTCGCTCGGGCTGGCCGAGCGCGAGGCAAACGGTCGTCCGGTGGGCGTCGAAGACCGTCCTCTCCGCGGACGTCTTCGCCTTCGCGGCCTCGCCCTCGAGATACGAGGCCCACGCCTCGAGGACTTTCCTCTCTCCCGCTTCGTCCTTCGCCGCTTTCCGCTCCTCGGCAACCGTCTGGTAGAGGGCCGAGACGTCATCGGCCGCCAGGCCGGCCTTCGGCCCCTCGAGAACCGATCGTGCCTGTGCGGCAAGCTCCGAGACGAGGCCCGCTTTCCGCGGGTCACCCTCCTTCATCGAGAGAGCGCAGTCGAGGCCGGAGCCCGCGACGTTCGCGGCGGACGGTCCGCTCCGGAGGCTCGCGAAGGCGTCGCGCGCCACCACGGCGCAGGCCTCGTGCTGATCGCTGGAGGAGAGGGCGAACAGGAGCGACTCGACCGTCCGCGCGTACGAGGGCGAATCCGGGCGAAGCGCCTTGAGCGCCTCGCGGTAGGCCCCGGCCGCCTCGGCGTTCTTTCCTTCGGCGAAGAGGCGATCCGCGTTCGCCAGGAGGGTCGCGGGGGCCTTGCCGCCCCCGGCCGCCTTCGCGCCGTCGTCGAGGATCCGCTGCATCTGCGGCGCCGTGGCGCCCCCGACCCATCGGAAGACGATCTTCTCGGTGGCGGGGTCGATCACGTAGAACGACGGCCAGACCTTGACCGGGAATCTCGCGAGGACGGCGGCGTTCTCCCGCTTCTCCGTGTCGACCGAGAGCCAGACGAACCGTCCGGCCTGCCGCCCGAGCGCCTTGTCCGTGAAGACGAAGGCCCTCATCGAGCGGCACGTGTGTCACCAGGGTGCCCAGGCCTCGAGGAAGATCGGCTTCTTTTCGGAGCGTGCCGCGGCGAGCGCCTTCGGGTAGTCGTCCGCGATGAAAGGAAGGACATCGCCCCCCGGGGCGGGAGCCGCGAAGAGGGCGGCGGCGAACACCGCCGGAGAGAGCCTCGTTCTCATGGTGCGACTATACGGCGGCCTCCGGTCCCGGGCCCCGTCCGGGCCCGGGCGAAGTAAGATCCCCGTCATGTCAGGACCGGTCTGGAAGCGCCTCCGCCTCGAAGGGACCTGCGACGCCTGCGGCACGGCGGCGACGGAGCTCTTCGCCGTCGGAACCGTCGTCGACTTTTCCTTCCGCCCGGACTTTCGCTACTGCGCCGCCTGTTACGAGCGGTACCGGGGCCGCCACGACGAGCTCGATCCGAAGGCCGTGGCCGAGCAGCAGAATCCACCCGTCATTTCCCGGCCGAGCGGCGCCCCGGATCTCCCGGAGTGATCCCGCGCCTCGCCGCGTCGCCGCTCCGGAGCGTCGCCGATAAGGTCCTTTCGGGAGAGCGCCTGTCGTTCGAAGACGGCGTCGCCCTCTTCCGCTCTCCCGATCTCCTCGGTGTCGGCGCGCTCGCCAACCGGGTCCGGGAGACACGGCACGGCAACGTCGCCTACTACAACGTCAACCGCTACCTCAACCCGACGAACCTCTGCTGGGTGGACTGCGGGCTCTGCGCGTGGGCGCGAAAGCCGGGCGTCGAAGGCGGCTACTCGATGTCGATCGAGGAGGCCGTCTCCGAAGCGGCGGCCGGGTGGCACGACGGCATCACCGAGCTCCACGTCGTCGGCGGCCTCCATCCGTCGCTCCCGTATGGCTGGTATCTCGACCTCTGCCGGAGCCTGAAGTCCCGGTTCCCCGGCGTCCACCTGAAGGCGTGGACCATGGTGGAGCTGGACTGGTTCGCCCGCGTCGGGAAAAAAGACGTCGTCGAGGTGATCCGGGACCTTTCGGCGGCGGGGATGGACTCCTGCCCCGGCGGCGGGGCGGAGATCTTCGAGCGGAAGGTCCGCGACGTGATCTGCCGCGACAAGATCACCGGCGAGCGCTGGCTCGAGGTGGCCCGCCTCTGCCACCTCGAGGGGGTCAAGACGAACGTCACGATGCTTTACGGCCACGTGGAGAGCGTCGAGGACCGGGTCGACCATCTGCTCCGGATCCGCGCGCTGCAGGACGAGACGAAGGGGTTTCTCGGCTTCATTCCGCTCGCCTTCCACCCCGAGGAGACGCAGCTCCCGCACGTCCCGCCGGTCGACGGCCAGACCGACCTCCGCGTCATCGCGGTTTCCCGGCTTTTGCTCGACAACGTCGACCACGTCAAGGCGTACTGGATCCAGATCGGCGAGAAGCTGGCGCCGGTCGCCCTCCACTTCGGGGCCGACGACCTCGTCGGCACGGTGACCGAGGAGACGATCACGCACGCGGCGGGGGCGAAGACCTCGTCGGGCCTCTCGCGCGCCGAAATGGAGCGGATGATCCGGAGCGCCGGGCGCGAGCCGTTCGAGCGCGACGCGTACTACGAGAAAGTCGTCCGCGACGCCGAAGGGCGCGTCCTCCGGGCCAACCGCCACGACTTCGCGCCGCACGCGGCGGGCGCGGCACCAGCGCCACTTCCCGCCCATCCGTCGGCCATCGACACCGCACTCGCGTCGAGCTGAGAGGGCTCGAGGAGCTTTGGCTGCGCGTCGTCGTCAGCCGAGCTCGAGGACGACCGCGAGAGCCTCCGCCACCGCCGAGAATTGATCCTCAGGGGCAACCTCGATTCGCTCGACGAGCCGCTCCTTGGCGATGGCGCGGACCTGGTCGATCACGGCGACCGCGGGCTTGCCCTGACAGGTCACCCTGATCGTGATCGGCGGGTGGGCCGCCGCGACGGTCGAGTACGGAATGACCACGACCGTCCGCCGGAACTTGTTCAGGGTGTCGGCCGTCAGGACGAGACAGGGCCGCGTCTTCCGGATCTCGGAGCCCTCGGTCGGGTCCAGCCGTACCCACCAGACCTCGCCGCGGGCCGGAGTCACCGGCGTTCGGAGACGTTCAGGCGGTCGTCGAACGACTGCCACTCCTCGACGTCGGCAGCCAGCTTCTTGTCCGCATTCGCGGCGCGACACGCCTTCTCGAGCGCCGCCTCCCGGGACTTCAGGTCCTTCTCGATCAGCCGGACGACCGTCGCCGAGCGTCGACGGTTCGGAACGGCGGCGAAAAAGCGACGAGCGAGGCCGTCGGGAAGGGAAATCGTCATCCGCACGGCTTAAGTATGAAGTATGAATTACGCCGGGTCAAGGGGTCGTGGGGGGACGCGCTTCCGGCGCTCCCCCACTTTGAAATCCCTCTATTCCGGCTTCACCGCCGCGATGAACTTCTGCGCTCGCGGGATGGAGCGGAGGACGTAGAAGCGGACCCAGCGGTCTTTCGGGGCCTTCCTGAGCTGGGCCTGCAGCTCGGTCAGCGAGGCCACCTCGACGCCGTTCACCTCGAGGATGACGTCGCCCTCGGTGAGGCCGGCGTCGGCCGCGGGCGAGACCGGCTTGACGTGCGAGATCACGACGCCCTTCTGGGCCTCGCGGTCGATCCGGTACTGGCGGCGAAGCTCCGCCGAGAGGTCCCGGATCTCGAGACCCAGCGTCTTCTCCTTCTGCCCCTTGTCGGAGGTCTCCTCCACCTCGGGCTTCTCGCCCGGCTCGGAGCGCGTGGCCAGCGTCGCGACCGCGGTCTTCTCCTTCCCCTCCCGGATGAACGTGATGTTGACCTTCGTTCCCGGCGACTTCGAGGAAACGTAGTCGATCAGGTCGCGGTTCGTCTTCACGGGCGTGTCGTCCACGCGAACGATGATGTCCTCGTGCCTGAGGCCGGCCTTGTCCCCCGGCTTGTCCGGCTCGACGGACTGGACGACAGCGCCCTCGGCCGCCTTCAGACCGTAGGCCTCCTGGAGCTTCCGGTCGACCGTGGCGATCGTGATGCCGAGGTAGCCGCGGACGACCTTCCCGGCTTTGAGCTGCGGGAGAAGCCTCCGGGCCACGTTGACGGGGACGGCGAAGCCGATGTTCTGGGCGAATCGCGAGATGGCGGTGTTGATCCCGACGACCTCGCCGGCCGTGTTCAGGAGCGGTCCGCCCGAGTTGCCGAAGTTGATCGCGGCGTCCGTCTGGATGAGGCTTTCGAAGGAACTCGTCGCCTGAGAAAGGCCGGCCCAGCGCCCCTTGCCCGACACGACGCCCACCGTGACGGTTTTCTCGAAATTGAGCGGGTCGCCGATCGCCATCACCCAGTCGCCCACGCGGAGCTTCTCCGAGTCGCCGAGCGTCACGGTCGGGAAGGACGTCTTCCCGTCGATCTTCAGGAGGGCGAGGTCCGTGGCCGGGTCGCGGCCCACGACCTTCGCGTCGTAGTCGTCCTTTCCGTTCACCTTGACCTGGACCTTCGTCGCGTTCTCCACGACGTGGTTGTTCGTCAGGATGTAGCCGTCCGGCTCGATGAGAAAGCCGGTTCCGCCCGACATCTCCTTCCGGTCCTCGGGCTCTTCGGTCGAGCGCCGCCGGTCGGGCGGCATGAAGAAGTCGAAGGGGCCCCCCTCCTCGAACCGGTGGTAGGGCATCCGCTGCCCCTTGACGATGTCCGTCGAGGTGACGGAGACCACGGCCGGGGAGACCTTCTCCACGAGGTCGGCGAAGGACGGCATCGCCACGGGCGACGCCGCCCGGCCGGGTGCCGGCGCGGCGGCCGCCGGAGCGGGGGCGGACGTCTTCTGGGCCGCCGCCAGCTTCGTCAGGTCGAGGCCTCCGGCCAGGATCATCCCGACGATGACGGAGGCGGAAACGAGGGTGGCCACGGAGATCAGCTTGGTGGTGGTACGCATAGTCTCCTTCCCGAAAGCACCATGATACGGATCCGCGCTCGCCGCGCCGTCCGCCCCGGATCCGGGCGCAATCCGCGTGCCGGGGTCAGAACGGCCGGAATGGCAGCGCCTCAGCGGCTCCCGCCGAAGCGCTCCTCCTCCGGACGTATGTTGTAGAAGAAAGTGATCGTGACCCCTTCCCGCTCCTTTCCGAGGTCGGCGGGAAGGGGCCGGAACCGGCTGGAGCGGGCGATCGCCTGGAACGCCGCGTTGTCGTACGGGGGGATTCCCGACGACGCCACGATCCGCTCCGCGTCCACGGTCCCGTCCTTCAGGATGAAGAACCGGATGACGAGCCGCCCCTTCACGCCGTAGTGCGCGAGGGCCGGAACGTCCCAGTTCCGTCTGATCCTCCGGAGCATCTCGGCCGCGTAGGCGCCCCAGTCGTAGCCCTGCGTGTCGAACGAGAGGGGGCCCGAGTCGACGAACCCCCCCTCGTGTTCGTAGCCGCCGCCCCCTTCGCCTCCCCGGTCTCCGCCGTCGCGGGCGGCGTCCTCCGGCCGGATCGAGGCGAGCGGCTGCGGCGGAAGAGTGAGCGGCCGCTTGCCGCCGACGTCGTCGTATCCCCGCGGCTGCCGGAGCGCCGTCAGGGAGCGCGAGGCCTCGCTGCGCGCCGCGTCGCCGGTCTCGACGCCGCGGGCGGCGGGAGGAGGAGGCGTCGGAACCGCCGAGGCGCCGGCGGCCCCCTTCCCCGCCTCGAGGTCGCGGATCCCCTCCTTCGCCACGGCCTTCGGCTGGGGGAAGGGCGGCAGCTTCGGATCGCCGCCGTGCGCCTTCCGGTCCAGGTCCGACAGGAGCGGGTTCTTCCCGGGGGCCGGGGCCTTCGGGCCCGGGGCGGGAAAGAACTGGAGGGGGATGGGAGGCGGGCTCGGGTCGGGCTTCCAGAGACGCATGATGCCGAGCGGGTCGTTCTCGTCGTTCAGCTCCTTCGGGACGCCGGGCCGGTGGCCCGGCGTGACGATCAGGGCGAGGAGCACGAGGAGGTGAACGATCACGGAGGCCGCCGTCGCCCGCTCCCGGGAGATCCGGAAGCGCGACGCCGTTTCCGGCGCGGGGATCATCGCGTCTCGAAGCTCGAGGACACGGGCGAGCGTCTCGCCGAGCGGCGCGAGGGAGAACCCCCCCTCCGGCTCCGGCCACGGGCGCGGCGCTTCCTCGCCGCCGACGACGTGGTCGTTCAGCCGCGGGAACGCGAGGTCCTTGACGCGGGTCTCTTCGTCCTCGACCTCGAGGTCCTCGGGAGGAAGCTCGATGACGATGACACGCGACTTCTTCCGGAGGCGGACCACGTCGCGGGAGAACGCGAACGCCGGTTCCGGCGGCCGCCGGGGTCCCGCCGGAGCTCCCTCGGCCGGCCACGGCTCCGCCTTCTCCTTCCCCTCGATCAGGGGAGCGTTGAGGTCGAGTCTCGTCAGCTTGCCGATGTCCGCTCCTCACCCCGGCCGGGGTGGCGCCAGCTGCCCGCTTCCATGAAAGCGCCGTGCCAGCACCGCGCGGCAAGAATAGAGGACGCCGCCGCTGGCGCGCCGCGCCGCTCCGGCCTATACTCCGCCCCGGCTGGCTTTCAAGGACCTTGAAAGAGGGCTTCGGCCCTCTTTTTTTTACCCCGGCCGGCCGCGAAACGGCTCATGGAGAACGCGAACCCGATTCCGGGCGAGGCCGTCGAGGCCCTTCGCGGCGCCCTCTCGGCGCTCGGGCTGGAGCTCTGTCATCTCGACTGGAAGCCGGGGAGGCGCTCCACGCTTCTCCTGACCATCGACAGCCCGGCCGGCGTCACCCTCGACGACTGCGAGAGGGCGACTCACGCCGCATCCGGGGTTCTCGATCCCCTGGAGGAGCGCCTGCCGAGCTACGTCCTCGAGGTCTCCTCTCCGGGGCTCGACCGGCCGCTCTGGACCCCGGCGGACTGCGAACGGTTCGCGGGGCGACGGGTCGACGTCAGGCTGCGCCAGCCCGTGGAGGGAGCCTCGCGGTTGAAAGGGCTCCTCGAGGCGGCCTCGGGAGACCGCCTGACGATCCTTGATGAGGAACGGAAGCGCCGGTACACTATTTGGTTTGGCGACGTGAAGTCAGCGCGCCTCGTGCCGGAGTTCTGAGCTTCCGGGCGAGGCCGATTCGATCCAGGACGGAACAGTCAACACCGGAGAGACCAGCAACATGGATTCGACCCAGGCTCCGACGAAGGGCGACGCGCCGGGCGGCAAGGCCGCGCGCGGCAAGGGCGCCCGTGCGCCGAAGGGGGCAAAGGCCTCCCGGACGGCCAAGCCCGCCAAGGCGGTCAAGGCGGCCAAGGCGCCCCCGACGACGAAAGCGGACGAGATCATCGAGGCGCTCCGGGCCGCGTCCCGCGACAAGGACATCGGCTTCGACCGCCTCGTCGCCGCCCTCGAGGAAGCCATCGCGACCGCCGCGCGCAAGGTCTACAAGGTCCGCGAAATGGCGGCCCGGTTCGACGCGAAGGCGGGAACGCTGACGGCCTGGACGCCGTACCGGATCGTCGAGCAGAAGACCAAAGTCGAGGCGCCCGCGGCGCCCGCCGAGATCGACCCGGACGACATCCCGCTGGGACAGACCGTGCCGGCGGCCCCGTTCGTTCCGCTCGAGGCCGAGCCCGAGAAGGAGATCCGCCTCCCCTACATCGAGGTCCTGCCGGAGGAGGCGCACGCCCTCCTCGAGGGAGAGCTGGCCGGCCTGAGCTGGCAGGTCTTCCGGTACCCCGCCGGCGAGGAGGGCCCCGAGGAGCCGATCGTTCCCGAGCAGTTGACCTACGGCGACGAGATCCGCCTCTACCGCTCGACGGAAGGGCTCGGTCGCATCGCCGCGCAGAGCGCCAAGCAGGTCCTCTACCAGAAGGTCCGCGAGGCCGAGCGCGAGAACATCTACAACGAGTATTACCCGAAGGTCGGCGAGCTGATCACGGGAACCGTGAAGCGCTTCGAACGCGGCGACATGATCGTCGATCTCGGGCGAACCGAGGCCGTCATTCCCCGCGAACACCAGTCGCGCGCGGAGCGCTACACGCAGGGCGAGCGCGTCCGGGCCGTCCTGGCCGACGTCCACAAGAACCCGAAAGGCGCGCAGCTCGTCCTGTCGCGGACCGCGCCCGAGCTCCTGATGCAGCTGATGAAGATGGAAGTCCCGGAGATCTACGACGAGACCGTCGTCATCCGGGGCTGCGTCCGCCAGCCCGGGGACCGCGCCAAGGTCGCGGTCTCCTCGCGCGAGCGCGACGTCGATCCGGTCGGGGCGTGCGTCGGCATGCGCGGGGCCCGCGTCCAGGCCATCATGCGGGAACTGCGCGGCGAGCGGATCGACATCATCCAGTACTCCGACGACCTCGTGACGTACGCGCAGAACGCCCTCGCGCCCGCGAAGATCACGCGGGTCTCCGTCATGCCGGGGGACGAGAACGAGGAGCCCGAGACCGGCCCCGAGGGAGAGCTGCTCGAGCCCCTGCCGACCCTCGAGTGCATCGTCGAGGAGGACCAGCTCTCGCTCGCCATCGGCAAGCGCGGGCAGAACGTCCGCCTCGCCGCGGCCCTCATCGGCGCGAAGATCGAGATCAAGAGCGAGCAGGCCGTCAAGGCCGAGGTGGCGGAGGCCCTCCAGCGGATGCTCCTCTCCTCCCAGCGCCGGGCCACGGCGCTGTCCGAGGTGCCCGGAGTCGACGGAGACACCGCCGCCGCATTCGGCGCGCAGGGCCTGGGAACCGTCGGCGACGTTCTCGACGCCGGCAGCGGCGCCGACGAGGAGAAGGCCGAGGCCTGGGGCGCCGTCGCCCTCGAGCCCGAGGCGAAGGAAGCCGTCCTCGAGGCCGCCCACGAGTTCGAGGAGGCCCCGGCGCCCGAGCCCGAGCCCGAGGCCGACGAGGAGGCCGTCCTCGAGGTGGCCGACGACGCCGAGGGCGAATCCGCACCGAGCGAAGACGGCCCAGACGCCGCCCAGGCCGCCCCCGTGGCGGAGACGCCGGAGAAGTGAGCCCGATGGCCGCCAAGTTCACAGTCGCCGAGCTCGCGAAGATGATGGGCAAGCCCGCGAAGGAAGTCCTCTTCCTCCTGCAGGGAATCGGCGTCGACGTCAAGAGCGTCGAATCCGTCATCGAGGGTTCGACCGCCCAGGCCATCCTCACCGGCAAGACCCAGGCGCCGAAGTCCCTGATCGTCCGCCAGACGACGGCCGCGCCGGCCGTGGCGGCCGTCGCGCCCCGGGTGAAGACGGAGCGCGCGGCGCTCAAGCGGATCAAGATCGTCGAGAAGCCGCTCGAGGCCGAAGGCTCTCCCGCGGAGGCCGACGTGCCGGCGGCCGACCTCGACGCGGCCCCCGCGCCCGTCGCCGCGACAGCGCCGCCGCCCCCGACCCCGCCGCCGGCTCCCGCCCCGCCTGCGGTCGCGCCACCCGTCGCGAGAACGGCGCAGCGGGTCGTCACGGCCACCGTCAGCGCAGGCGCCGAGACCGTACCCGGTGCCGGCGCAACCGCCATTCCGTCCTCGGTCACCGTGGCGCCGCCGCGCCGGCCCGCCGGCGCGGCTCATCGGACCTCCCCGGCGCGTCCGTCCGCGGCGCCCGCCGCGCCGCCCAGGCCTCCGGCTCCCGTCGGCGCGCTCGGCCGGATCCTGAAACGCCAGTCGGAGACCCCCATCCGACCGGAGACACCGGCGGTCCCGGCCGCTCTGCCGCGCGGCGAGATGCTGGCGCCCGAGGCCGCGCCCTCGGCCGGCGGGCCGCCCGTCGCCGCCGCCACCCCGGCCTCTCCGGCACCCACCCGCGGCGCCGGCGGTCTCGGCCGGGCCGTCATCGCCCCGCCGACACCCGCCACTCTCCGGCCGATCCGGACCGCCGCCCCGGGGATGCCCGTGGCTCGCCCCGGACTTCAGCCGCGCACCGGACTCGCCCCGCGCCCCGGGCTTCCTCCGCGGCCGGGGATGGCACCTCGTCCCGGCATGCCGCTCCGGCCGGGGGTGCCCCCGCGCCCGGGCATGCCGACCCGTCCCGGCTTCGGCCGGGCCGCCGGCCCCGGCGCGCCGCCCGTCGCCCTGCCCGAGACCACCGAGAAGCGCCGGAAGGACGCGACGAAGACCGCCGTCAAGAAGGACGACGTCAAGAAGCAGCCGTCGAAAAAGCCCCGGACCAAGGAGGTCTCCGCCCTCGAGGAAGACGTCCGCGAGTACCTCGGCTCGTTCCAGCAGGACACGTACGAGGACATCCAGACGCCCCTGACCGACGAGGCCGTCGCCGCGGCGGCCGGCAAGCCCCTCTCGAAGTCGGCCCAGCGCCGCGCCGGCAAGAAGACGGTGGCGAGCGAGAGCGGAGAGGTCGTGGAAACCCGGAAGGGGACGCCGCAGGGACCCGTCTTCCTCTCCGAGGGGGTGACCGTCAAGGAGCTCTCCGAGAAGATCGGCATCCTCGCGAAGGACCTGATGAAGGCGCTTCTCCAGCGCGGGATCCTCGCGACCATCAACCAGCCCATCGAGCCCGCGACCGCCGTCGAGCTCGCCCGGGAGTTCGGCGTCGAGGCGGCGGTCGTCTCCTTCGAGGAGGAGCTCGAGCTGGCGCGCCAGCAGACCGTCGCGGGAGACGGCGGCGAGACCGCCGCCCCCGAGGGAGCTCCCGCCGGAGTCCGCGTGCCGCGCCCGCCCGTCGTCACCGTCATGGGCCACGTCGACCACGGCAAGACCTCGCTGCTCGACGCGATCCGCTCCACGCGCGTGGCCGAGGGCGAGGCCGGCGGCATCACCCAGCACATCGGCGCCTACCGCGTCGAGGCGCGGGGCCGATCGATCGTCTTCCTCGACACGCCGGGCCACGAGGCCTTCACGATGATGCGCGCCCGCGGCGCCAAGGCGACGGACATCGTGGTCCTCGTCGTGGCGGCTGACGACGGCGTCATGCCCCAGACGGTCGAAGCGATCGACCACGCCCGGGCGGCCAAGGTGCCGGTCGTCGTCGCGATCAACAAGATCGACAAGCCGGAGGCGAACCCGGGCCGCGTCAAGCAGGAGCTGGCGGACAAGGGCGTCATCGTCGAGGCGTTCGGCGGCCAGGTCGTGGCCTGCGAGATTTCCGCCAAGAAGCGGATCGGAATCGACCAGCTCCTGGAGATGATCCTCCTTCAGGCGGACCTCCTCGAACTCAAGGGACTTCCCGAGGGACGGGCGCGCGGCGTCGTCCTCGAGGCGCGGCGCGAAGCCGGCCGGGGGACGCTCGCCACCATCCTGATCCAGCAGGGGACGCTTCGCGTCGGGGATGTCTTCTTCGCCGGGACGGCCGTCGGACGCGTCCGCGCGATGCACGACGACCGTGGAGCGCGCGTCGAGGAGGCCGGGCCGGCGGTGCCCGTCGAGGTCATGGGATTCGACGACATCCCGAATGCCGGCGACACCATCCAGGTGGTCGAGGACGAGACGAAGGCGCGCCAGGTCTCGGGATTCCGCCGCGAGAAGGAGCGCGAGGAAGTGCTCGCCAAGTCGTCCCGCATGTCGCTCGACTCGCTCTTTGCCCGGATGAAGCAGGGCGAGGCGAAGGAGCTCCCGATCATCCTGAAGGCCGACGTCGGCGGCTCGGAGGAGGTTCTCGTCCAGACTCTCGGAAAGATCTCGACCGAGAAGGTCAAGGTCTCGATCCTCCACTCGGGCGTCGGCGCCATCTCGGTCAATGACGTCCTCCTCGCGTCCGCCTCCGAGGCGATCATCATCGGCTTCAACGTCAAACCCGAGAAGAAGGCGCAGGAGCTGGCGGACAAGGAGGGGATCGACATCCGCCTCTACTCCGTCATCTACAACCTGACCGACGAGATCAAGAAGGCCATGACGGGCCTCCTCGAAGCCGTCAAGAAGGAAGTCGTGCGCGGGCATGCCGAGGTGCGCGAGACCTTCCGCGTCCCGAAGGTCGGGACCGTCGCCGGCTGCATGGTCGTGGACGGCGTGATCCCGCGGTCGGCTTCCGTCCGACTCGTCCGCGACAGCCGGGTCATCTACGAGGGGAAGATCGGCTCGCTCCGTCGCTTCAAGGACGACGCGTCCGAGGTCAAGCAGGGCTTCGAATGCGGCATCGGCATCGCGGGGTACCAGGACGTGAAGGTCGGCGACGTCCTCGAAGCCTTCGTCGTCGAGGAAGTCGCCGCCTCGCTGACGTGAGTGAATCAGGGGAACCCGGTCGCCGGGTTCCCCTAAAACCTCTCCGCGCGAATCTCCAACCCGTAGCCGAGCGAGCCACTGACTCATGGTCGTCGCCATCGCCGTCTTCGACTTCCACCTCCCGCACTGCCGCGGGCTGAAGGAAAAGCGGGCCTTTCTCCGCCCGCTGAAGTCGAGGCTGCGCGGCGACTTCCAGATCTCCGCGTCGGAGATCGCGCACCAGGATCTCCTCCAGCGCGCGGTCCTCGGGGTCGCGGCCGTCGGACCCGACCGCTCGGCCCTCGAGCCGCTTCTCGCGAAGGTCGTCGGCTACGTCGAGGGCTACGCCGAGGCATCCGGGGCGGAGATGGCCTCGGCGCGCCGGGAGTTCCTCTCCTACGGCGACGTCGCGGCGCCGGGAAGCGGATTCGGCGCGGACGAAGGAGGCGACGATGAACGCTAGGGCGAAAGGGGGCGGCGGGCGTCGTCCCCTCAAGGTGGGGGACGTCGTCCGCGCCGAGCTGGCGCGTCTGCTCCGCGAGGAGCTGCGGGACCCGGCCATCGGTTTCGCGACGATCACCGACGTCGAGATGGCGGCCGACCTCCGTTCGGCCCGGGTCTTCGTTTCGGTCTTCGGAGACGCCGACGCGTTCCGGACGACGGTGGCCGCCCTCAATCACGCGCGGGGCCTCCTCCGCTCGCTCATCGGACGGAACTGCGGCCTCCGGTACGCTCCGGACCTCCACTTCGTCGAGGACCACACCCTCGAGCGCGGCGCCCGGATCAACGAGCTGCTCCGGAAGCTGCCGGAGGGCGGCGAGACGCCGTGAGCGACCCGCTCGACGCCTCCTACCGCGCCGTCGCCGACCTTCTCGAGGGCGGCCGGCGCTTTCTCGTCACCGGGCACCGGAACCCGGACGGCGACGCGCTGGGCTCGGCCCTCGGGCTCGCCCTCGCGCTCGAGGCGCGCGGAAAGGAGGCCCGGGTCGTCATGCGGGACCGGTGGTCAGCCGCCTACGCCGGGATGCCGGGGATCGACCGGGTCGCCGTGGCGGACGCGCTCCCGCCCGACTGGCCGGCGGGCTGGGACGCCCTCATCGCGGTGGAGTGTCCCTCGGCCGACCGGACCGGCTGGACGAACCAGGGCGAGGGGCGCGTGGCCAACGTGGACCACCATCCGGGGAACACCCTCTGGGGCACCGTGAATCTCGTCGACCTCCCGGCGGCCGCCGTCGGCGAGATCGTCGCCGACCTGCTCGACTTTCTCCGGTGGCCGCTGACACCGGCCATCGCGACGAACCTCTGGGTCTCGCTCGTATCCGACACCGGGTCCTTCCGGTACGGGAACACCACGCCGAAGGCGCTGGCCCTCGGCGCGCGCCTCGTCGCGGCCGGGGCCTCGCCGGGCGGCGTCAACGAGTTCCTCTTCGAGGCGCAGCCCCTGTCCACGTTACGACTCGAAGCGCTCGTTCTCGGAACGCTCGCCCTCCATGCGGGCGGCCGCGTCGCCACGGTCGACCTGCCGAAACGATTTCTCCTGGAAAGCGGTGCGCGCGACGAGGACACCGAGGGACTCGTGAACCGCGCCCGGGGCGTCGAGGGTGTCCTCGCCGCCGCCCTGATCCGCGAAGGGGAGGACGGCGAGATCCGCTGCTCGCTTCGCTCGAAAGGGCACGTCGACGTCCGCGCCGTGGCCGCGCGGCACGGGGGCGGCGGCCACCGGAACGCCGCCGGCTGCCGACTCGCCGGAACGATCGACACCGTCCGGCCGCTCCTCGCGGCCGACCTCGCCGCCGCCGTGGCGGCCGCGGAGGCGGCCGGGTGACCGCCGCGACCGCGGACGGACCGGCGGGCCTTCTCCTCGTCGACAAGCCGGAGAAGCTCACGTCGCACGACGTCGTGGACGAGGCCCGCCGCCTCCTCGACCGGCGCCGCATCGGCCACACCGGGACGCTGGATCCCGCGGCGACCGGCCTCCTCGTGCTCTGCGTCGGGCGCGCCGTCCGCCTCCAGTCCTTTCTGACCGGTTTCGACAAGACCTACGAAGGCGAGATGCTGTTCGGGGTCGAGACGGACACCTACGACCGCGACGGGACGCCGGTCGGTCCCCGGCATCCCGATCCGGATCCCGACCCCGTCCGGCTCCGCGAGGAGGCCGCCCGGTTCACGGGAGAGCTTCTTCAGACGCCCCCGCCCTTCTCGGCGAAGAAGGTCGCGGGACGGAAGTTCTACGACCTCGCCCGCCGCGGCGAGCCCGTGCCGCACGCCCCGAAAAGCGTGACCGTCTCGGCCCTCGACATCCTGGAAGTTCGGGGCGACCGGGCCACGTTCCGCGTCTCCTGCTCCTCGGGGACCTACGTCCGCTCCCTCATCCACGACATCGGCAAGAGCCTCGGCCCGGGGGCCCACCTCGTCGCCCTCCGGCGGACCGCCGTCGGCTCGTTTCGCCTCGAGGAGGCCGTCACGCTCCCGGCGCTCGAGGCGATTCCGGCCGGCGAACGGCTGGTCCGCCCGCACTGGATTCCCCTCGCCGGGATCCCGCTCCCGTACCCGACCGTCCCGCTCGCGGCCGCCGAGGCGACGAAGGTCCGCCACGGAAACGCCGTCCCCGTGCGGCTCCCCGCCGGGGCCGCCGGCGCCGACTGGATCCGCCTCGAGGCGGGCGGCGAGCTGATCGCCCTCGCGGAGCTGGAGCCGCTGGGGCGGGGCGCCGTCGCCCTGGCCCGCCCGAAGATCGTGCTCGCGGAGTAAGGCCTCCGCCGTAAAGCGAGACGGTGCAGGAGGATTGACCTTTCCGACCCGTCAGGTTAGAGTTCGCCGTTCGAAAGTAGAGAAGAAGGGACAAGAAGACATTGGCCCACCCCAGGACGAACAAGGCGGACACGATCAAGTCGTACAAGCGACACGAGGCCGACACCGGCTCCCCCGAAGTTCAGGTCGCTCTCCTCTCCCGGCGGATCACCGAGCTGACCGAACACTTCAAATCGCACGCGAAGGACCACCATTCGCGTCGGGGGCTGCTGCAGATGGTCGGTCGGCGGCGCCGGCTTCTCGACTACGTGAAGAAGCGCGACGTGGAGCGCTACCAGGTCCTGATCGAGAGACTCGGGCTGCGCAAGTAGCCCTCCGCCGTCCCCTCATCCCGGCGCCCCCGGCACCCCCGTCCCTCCGGGGCTGAAGGCGCACGCCGGGCACGTCCTCAGGGCCCCCGCACGAAAGGAACCGACATGCAAGACTCCGTGACCATCGACCTGGGGGGACGTCTCCTCACCATCGAGACCGGGAAGCTCGCCAAGCAGGCCGACGGCGCCGCCGTCGTCCGGGCCGGCGACTCCTGGGTGCTCGTCACCGCCTGCTACGCCAAGGAGCCGAAGGACGTCGACTTCCTGCCGCTCACCGTCGAGTACAAGGAATACCAGTACGCGGCGGGGCGTATCCCGGGCGGCTTCTTCAAGCGCGAGGGGCGGCCGACGGAGAAGGAGATCCTGACCTGCCGGATGATCGACCGCCCGATCCGGCCGCTCTTTCCCGAGGGGTTCAACCACGAAACGCAGATCGTCGGCCTCGTTCTGTCGGCCGACGGCGAGAACGACCCCGACGTCCTCGCCATCAACGGCGCCGCGGCGGCGCTCGCCATCAACACGATCCCCTTCCGGAACGTCCTCGGCGCCGTCCGCGTCGGGCGCATCGGCGACCGCTTCGTCTTCAACCCGACCACGAAGGAACGCGCCGAGTCCGATCTCGATCTCGTCGTCGTCGGCACGGACGAGGCCGTCTCGATGGTCGAAGCGGGCGCCAAGCAGGTTTCCGAGCAGGTGATGCTGGAGGCGATCCTCCAGGGCCACGAGCAGGTCCGGAAGATCGTGGCCGCCATCGCCGGGATGGCCGCCCGGCGGAACGTCGTGAAGGCGCCGTTCGTCTCGCCGGCCCCCCTGCCGGCCGACGTCGTCGCCTCGGTCCGCGCGCAGTGGGAGGGACCGATGATGGAGGCCCTCACCCACGCCGGCAAGATCGAGTCGTACGCGAAGATCAAGGAGGTCAAGAAGTACGGCGTGGACCTGATCCCGGCCGAGCAGGAAGAGACGCGCCGGATGACGAAGCGCGCCCTCTCCGAGATGGTCGAGACGCTCACGCGCGAGACGATCCTCCGGAAGCGGCAACGCCTGGACGGCCGGGCCTTCGACCAGATCCGCCCGATCTCGATCGAGGCCGGCGTGCTCCCCCGCACCCACGGCTCGGCCCTCTTCACCCGCGGCGAGACCCAGGCTCTCGTCACCGTCACGCTCGGCACCTCGGACGACACGCAGCTCATCGAGGACCTCGAGGGCGAGTCCGAGCGGGCGTTCATGCTCCACTACAACTTCCCCCCCTTCTCCGTCGGCGAGGTGAAGCGTTTCGGGTCACCGGGCCGCCGCGAGATCGGGCACGGCCGCCTCGCCTGGCGCGCCCTCCAGGCGGTTCTTCCGGACGAGAAGGAGTTCCCTTATACGATCCGCGTCGTCTCCGACATCCTCGAGTCCAACGGCTCTTCCTCGATGGCGACGATCTGCGGCGCCTCGCTTTCCCTCATGGATGCGGGCGTCCCGGTCTCGGCGCCGGTCGCCGGCGTCGCGATGGGCCTCGTGAAGGAGGGAGACGCCTTCGCCGTCCTGACCGACATCGCCGGCCAGGAGGACCACTACGGCGACATGGACTTCAAGGTCGCCGGCACTCACCGGGGGATCACGGCCCTCCAGATGGACATCAAGATCTCCGGCATCACCCGGGAGATCTTCGCCCAGGCGCTCGAGCAGGCCCGCCGCGGGCGGCTGTTCATCCTCGACCGGATGGACGCCGTCCTGAAGGCGTCGCGGCCCGAGCTGTCCGCCTACGCGCCGCGCCTCCTGACGATCCAGGTACCCGAGGACAAGATCCGGGACGTCATCGGATC
>DATIWM010000251.1:0-5178 GCA_035519355.1 Thermoanaerobaculia bacterium
GGCCGCGATCGACCGGACGCGGGTCGCGCTCGGGTTCACGGCGTGAACGGGACCGCGGAAGCCCGCGCCGAGGAGCGCGTCGAGAACTCGGTAGCCGATGCTCGAGGCGTCGCGCGACGCGCCGACCACGGCGACGGACCGGGGCCGGAAGAACGGGTGGAGCGAGGCGGTCGTGAAGACACGGTCCCGCGTCTCGGAGTGAACGACGCTGTCCGCGCTCGGGGCGACGGAGAAGTCGATCTCCACGCACTCGTCGTCGACCCTCGTGTGGAGCGAGAGACCCGACTGGCGGAACGTCTCGAGCATCAGGTCGTTCTCGATGCGGGTCATGGCCCAGAACCGGACGAAGCCGTTCCGGACCGCCAGAAGGGCCAGCCGCTCGAGCAGAAGACCGCCGAGGCCCTTCCTCTGGAACTCGTCGTCGACCGCGAAGGCGACCTCGGCGCTGGATTCGTCGCGGGCGACATACCCGCCGGTCGCGATGATGCGGGGCTGACCGGCGACGAGGCGGGTGACGATGAGCGTCAGCTGGAGCCGGGGGTTGCTCGAGTCGCATTGCCGCTCGAGAAGCGCTTCGGCGGGGTCGGCGATGGAAAAGAACCGTCGCCGCTTCGATGCCGGCGAGAGCTGCTGGAAGAACTCGCGCATCGCCTCCCGGTCCTCCGGTTCCGACGGCCGGATGAAGGCGGTGGAACCGTCGCGGAGGATCAGACGGCCGGATTCGGCGGAGTCCTGGTAGGTCGGGGGCAGGAAAAGGGCTCGCATGACGGCAAAGGTCGTCCCGTAGACTCCCCGCATTCCAGCTTAGCACCGGCGGGCCCGCTTCCCGGCTTCGTTATCATGGCGCGCGTGCCGCCGGACGTGCCCGTCTTCGACGCCCACATCCACGTCGGCCCGAACGACCAGCTCAGCGAGGCGGCCCGGCGGGCGATGACAGAGGGGCGGGAGGATCTCGACCTCGTCGAGCGGGTCGGACGGTCGGCCGACGAGCTCCTCCAGGCCATGGATGCGGAGGGAATCGCCCGGGCGGTCCTGATCACCGCCGTCTCGCCCGAAGTCATGGGCCTCACGGAGAGCGTCAACCCCTGGATGGCCCGGTACGTCGAGGGACACCGCGACCGGCTCGTCCCCGTCGGGGGAGTCCACCCACGCCACACCCGGGACGTCGCGGGAGACGTGAACAGGCTCCTCGACGTCTACCGTCTCGGTGCCGTCAAGATCCACCCGCCCCACATGGAGCTGGCGGCGAACGCCTACCGGACGGACTGTCCCTCCCTCGCGGAGGTCTACCGCCTGGCCGGCGAGGCGGGGCGGCCGGTCCTGATCCACACCGGGACGTCGGTGTTTCCCGGCGCCCGGAACGTCTACGCCGACCCGATGCCGTGCGACGACGTGGCGGTCGACTTCCCGGCGACGAAGCTCATCCTCTGCCACGCCGGCCGGCCTCTCTGGTACGACACGGCATTCTTCCTCGTCCGCCGGCACCCGAACGTCTGGCTCGACATCTCGGGGATTCCGCCGAAGAAGCTGCTCGACGTCCTTCCGCGCCTCGGCGACGTGTCCGACCGCGTCATCTGGGGAACCGACTGGCCCTCCATGGGCGTCCGGTCGATGCGCCGGAACGTGGAGGAGTTCCTCTCCCTGCCCCTCCCGGACGGCACGAAGCGGAAGATCCTTTTCGACAACGCGGCGGCGCTCTTTCCGGTCCAGTCCGGCTGAGAGGCGCTCCGTCCTAGGCCGCCACCCGCGCACCGACGCGTGACTCGGACGGTGCCAGGGGCCGCTTGGCCAGAATCTCGCATCCGAGGGCCACGACCGCGAGACCCGCGGCGACGTAGAAGGCCGCTTCGTAATTCTTGTACTTGTCGAAGAGAGCACCGCCGATCCGGGGCCCCAGGATGCCTGCGACGCCCCAGGCGGTGAACAGAATGCCGTAGTTGATCCCCGCGTTCTTCGTTCCCCAGAAATCGGACGTCGTCGAGGCATTCACCGAGAGCTGGGTGCCGTAACACCAGTAGACGACGAAGACCATCACGTAGAGAAGCCCCACGTTCCCGCCGGTCAGATAGAGGATCGGCATGGAGATCGCCGAAATCCCGATCATCAGGCGCAGGACATTGAGACGTCCGAGCGCGTCGGACATCCAGCCCGAGAAGATCCGGCCCGAGGCGTTACCCGCCGCACCGACCACATGAAGTAGGCCGCCGGGGTCCGCCACATCTCGGCGGGAGAGAACTCGTACGTCGTGGCCGCCGCCTTGGCGGCCGTCGCGGGCGTCCATCCC
Organism: Thermoanaerobaculia bacterium; assembly: GCA_035519355.1. GTDB lineage: Bacteria > Acidobacteriota > Thermoanaerobaculia > UBA5066 > UBA5066 > DAOMFB01. The sequence continues at coordinate 2,285 of DATIWM010000251.1, forward strand.
GGAGGCCGGTAGCCCACCGGTGGATTCTTCAGCAGGAGCGCCGCGATGAGGGTCATCACGAAGAAGACGATTCCCAGGATGACGAAGGTGCTGCGCCATCCGTACTGCGGGATGAGCCAGAGGTTGGCGAGTGGTCCGAAGATGGCCGATCCGCCTCCGTAGCCCGCGATGGCCAGGCCGACCGCCAGGCCCCGTTTGTCCGGAAACCATTTCGCCATGACGGGGATCGGCGTCGCGTAGCCGAAGCCGTTGCCGATGCCGACGAGGAGGCCGAAGCAGATGATGAGATAGGTCAGGCTGCTGGTCCACATGCAGAGGATGAATCCCGCCGTGAGAAAGATGCAGCCGGTGAGCGAAACCTTGAAGGGCCCGAGCTTGTCCTGCAGGCGCCCCGCGAGGACGAAGGCGATGGCGAAGACGACGACCGCCCACGTGAAGACGAGGGAGGTGTCCGCCCGTTTCCAGCCGAATTCCTTTTCGAGCGGCGCGACGAAGACGCTCCAGGCGTAGAGGGAGCCGAGCGCCAGGTTCATGAAGAGGCCCCCGACGATGCGCCATGAGCGACCAAGGGTCTTCGGTTCCATCGCCTTTCCTCCTTCAAGCCGCTTGGGAATCTCTTGTGAAACCCCTCACAGATCCTCGATGGATCACGAGTCCCCAACCTGTCTCCCATGAGATAGGCCGACGTTCTCTGTTTATCCGTGAAACCTTTCACATTCCAGACGAAATGCGGCTCCGGAGGTCAGTGCTAGCATCCCGAAAAAATGCTGACTCTCAGAAGGACGGAGATCCGCGACAAGTACTCGGGCGAAGTGATCGGCGAGGTGGCGCAGGACACGCGCCGGGATCTGCGCGCCAAGGTCCACAGGGCGTTTCTGGCCAAGGAGGCCGTTCGAAACACGGGCTTCGAGGAGCGCGCCGAGCTGGGGCGCCGTGTGGCCGTGCGGCTGGAGGCCAGGCGGGCGGAGTTCGAGGAGCTGATGGTCCGGGAGGCGGGCCAGCCGCGGAAGTTCGCGCGGTGGGAGCTGGAGCGGGCGATCGCGACGGCCCGGAACCTCGAGCGGAGGCTGGAGCTCCTCAAGCCGAGAGAGCTTCATGCGATCTCGGGGCGGAACGTCCTCTACCGGGAGCCGTACGGAGTGGTCGGAGTGCTCCCGCCCCGCAACACGCCCCTCGTCGTGCCCCTCTACACGATGCTGGCGGCCCTCGGCGCCGGAAACGCCGTCGTCGAGAAGCCCTCCAGCCTCGTTCCGCTCATCTGCCAGCGAATCGTCCAGATCGCCATCGAGGCGGGCTGCCCGGCCGACGCTGCGCAGGTCTCGACCTGCCCCGGCGAAGACGCCGCGTGGGAGTTCGTCGAGAACCCGGAAGTGGACGTCCTCGTCCACTACGCCTCGAGCCCGGTGGGGAAGGACAACCTGATCAAGATGGGCTCCTACCTCGAGAGGACCAAGAAGACTCTCGGCGAATGCATGCTCCACGTCGGAGGCCGGATGAAGAAGTACGTCCCGGAGCTGGCCGGGAACGACCCCTTCCTCGTCCTCGAGACCGCCGACCTCCCGCAGGCCACGGCCGCCGGCCTCCTCGGCGGGTTCGCGCACGGCGGGCAGCTCTGCATCGCCGCCAAGCGGTTCCTCGTCCAGCGGCGGGTCGCCGGGTCCTTCCGGGAGCGTCTCGTCGAAGGGATCGGGCGGCTCAAGGTGGGGGACCCGCGTCTGGAGGAGACGGACATCGGCCCGATCGGAAAGCACGAGAGCCTCGACATCGCGACCTACCAGGTCCAGGAAGCGCTGGAACGGGGCGGGCGTCTCCTGATCGGAGGGCGCGCCGACGGACCCTTCTTCTATCCGACGCTCATCGAGTTCGAGAAGGGGCAGCTCCTGGGGACGCCCGGGGACGAAAAGCCGTTCCTCTGGACCGAGGAAGCCTTCGCCCCCGTTCGCTCCTTCGTCGTCTTCGACACGGTCGACGAAGCGGTGACCCTCGCGAACGACAGCCCGTACGGCCTCGGAGCCAGCGTCTTCGGCGAGCCCGAAGAGGCCGCGGCCGTCGGCCGGCGCCTCGCGGCCGGCCGGATCATGATCAACGAGGGGCCCCTCTACAGCGACTACACGCTCCCCATCGGCGGCATCCGCGACAGCGGACTCTACGGCTCCACCGACAAGATCGAGGAGATGGCCTACACGAAGCGGCTCCACCTGGCCACCTGAGGCGGCCGACGCCGGGCCTACCTCAGGAAGTCGGCCACCTCGGGGACGTTGAACCCGGCGTCGCGAAGCCTCGCCCGGACGCCGCCCGCGTCGATGGTGGAGAGCCGGACGAAGGCCACGTAGCCGTCCGGCGTCGGAGAGAGGATGAGGCTCCCGATCTCCAGCTCCATCCTCGCGAACTCCCGGACGAGATGGATGACGGAGGCGGCCTCCCGGGGGAGCAGCACCTCGATCCGGACTCCCGCCTCCTCGATCTTGAGGACGTCGCAGAAGGCCGAGAGGACGTCGGCCTTCGTGACGATCCCGACCAGCTTCTTGCCCTCCACGACGGGGAGGGCGCCGAGCCTCTTCCGGTGAATGATGACGAGAGCATCCTCGACGGTGTCCCAGGGGGCGACCGTGATGACCTTCCGCGTCATCACCTCGTCGACGGTCTTGTTCAGGACGACGAATTCGCCGCTCTCCGAGAGGGCCGTTTCCTCGAACGTCGAGTTGCGGATGTCCGTGCCCGACACGAACCCGACCAGCTCGCCCTCCTCCACGACCGGAAGCTGGTGGATCCGGTTCTCCTTCAGGAGATGGCTCGCGTGCTTCAGGGTGTCTTCCCGGGAGACCGTGACGACGTTTCGCGTCATCCTCTTGGCGACGAACATTCCTGACTCCTTCCCTGAAGAGCTTTCAGAT
>DATIWM010000252.1:0-15208 GCA_035519355.1 Thermoanaerobaculia bacterium
CTTCGCGCCCGAGAACCGCGCCGCGCCGATCAGCTCCTCGATCTGGATGGGGCGGGCGGTGACGAGCCGGTCGCTCTCCGGGTCCCGGTGGACCTGGCTGATCTCCCAGTTCTGGCAGTAGGCGCATTTGTAGTCGCAGCCGAGCATGCCGAACGAGAAAGCGAGAGCGCCCGGGGTCACGTGGAAAAAGGGCTTCTTCTCGATCGGGTCGAGGTTGAGCGCGCCGACGTAGCCCCACGGAACGCGGAGCGCCCCTCCGTCGACGAACCGGACGCGACAGATCCCTTCGTGCCCCTCGCCGATGAGGCACCGGTGGCCGCAGGCCACGCAGCGGACCTTCCCCTTCTCGGCGAGTCCCAGGTCGCCGGGGCGGGTCAGCTCCCTGAGGCGCACCTTCAGATCGGACTCGTCCACCCCTCCAATATGGGCGACGCGCAGCCCGGCTTCAAGGCGAATACAATCCGCCCCGTGATGGGCTCTTCTCTCCGCCGGCTGGGGCCGGCTTTGCTCTTCGCCGTCGCCCTGCCGGCCGGCGCCCAGACCCCCACGCCGACCCCCACGCCGACCCCCACGGCCACCCCCGTGCCGGCCACCGTCCTCTCGGCCGGCGTGACTCTCTACACCATGCCGAGCGGCAGCGCCTACGACGCCGCGAACCTGATCCTCGACTCCGACGGGTCGGTCTGGACGGCTTCCGGCAACGGAAACGTCATCACGCACGTCGCCGCCGACGGGAGCTTTATCCAGGGCTGGTCGATTCCCGCGCCCGCCACGCCGAGCTCCCTGCTCCGCGACGCCGACGGCAGCTTCTGGTTCACCGAGCTGGGCGGATTCAACGTCGGGCACCTCGACATCGCGACGAACACGCTGACCGAGTGGCCGGACCAGACGCGCCGCCCCACGTCGCTGATCCGGCGTCCCGACGGGATGTTCTGGCTCCCGGAAACCTCGGGACTGCTCAGCCTGTTCGATCCGGTCGCCGGCTCCTACACCTACATCACGCCGGGCTCGTACACGCTCTCCTATCCCTGGATGGACCCGGACGGCTCCCTCTTCGCGTGCGACTTCATCCCGACCTACGGCATCCTCAAATTCTCGGCCGACGGCGCCTCCGTCACGCGATGGAACCTCCCGGCCGACCTCTACTACGTGCCGTCGAAGATCCGCCGGATGCCGGACGACGGACTCTGGATCTCCTTCTGGGGAACGGGGCAGCTCGGCCGATTCGACGACAAGACGAATGAGCTCCGGCTCTACGACCTTCCCCTGAACTCCCGGCCCTACGACCTCCAGCCCTACCGCGGCCGCATTCTCTTTTCCGACCAGTCGACCGGCCAGATCTCCCTCTACGACCCGGCCACCGGCACGCCGTCGGCGACCGTCACGCTCATTCCCGTCGCGAGCGCGACGACGTCCGTGACGCTCCCCTCGATTCCCCTGACGCAGACCGTCACGACGACTCCCGCGGTCCCGTCGGCCGCCGTCACCGAGAACGTCGCAGGCATCGCCGCGCCGCCGCTGACGCAGATCCCCGCGTCGAGCGGCTCGGCGATCTGGGGCGTCGCCATCGACGAGGCCCGGGCGCGGATCTGGTTCAACACCACCCTGGGAGTCGGCATCGTCCTCCCCCCGCTGCCCGTGAACGCCGGAGACCTCTTCCTTCCGCTGGCCCGCTCGTCCCCCGGCCCCGGGGAGCGGGTCTACCGGACCGACACGGTCCTCTGGAACCGCGGGACCCCGAACGCCAGCAACGCGACGACGGACCTCGTCGTCTCCGAGATCCTCCTTCCGAACGGATGGATCGCCGGATTCCAGCCGGTCACGAACCCGACGGTGCCTGCGCGGCAGCTCCTTTCGCAGACCGACCCGATCGCGGGGACGATGTCCGCCCCCGGAAGCCTCGGCGCCCTCCGCTTCTCGGTTGATCCCCAGACGAGCGATCTCTTCGTCGCCTCGCGGACGGCGACGAGGCGCGACGACGGCGGCACCTACGGCTTCGCGCTGAACGGCCAGGGCGTTCCGGACGCCATCGGCCCGGGCCAGAGCGCCTTCCTCTTCACGCCGCCGGGGGACTTCGCGAACCTCGTCTGGGCCGGGCTGATCGTCCTCGAAGCCTCGACCGGCACGATCTCGCTGCTCGACGCCGGCGGCGCGGACTTCACGACCTACCACTACGACTGGCCGGCCGGCTACACGGTCGAAGGGGCGACGATCTGGGAGGCGTTCGGCATCCCGCCCCTCCCCGGAGGCCGGATCGCCTTCGCTCCCGCGACGGGCACGATCTTTCCGTTCGGCGTCGCCTTCGACGGCGTGACGGGCGACCCGACCGGCCTTGCCCCGATGGCGCCCGCGAGCGCAGCCACCGCGCAGACGATCCCCTTCGTGATGCGCGGCGGCGGGCCGCTCGGCCCGTCGAGCCAGACCGACCTGCAGCTCGCGAACACGGGGAGCGTCGCCGCCTCGGTGACGCTCGCCCTTCGCCCGGCCACTTCGGCAGACGGAGCGCCGCCGCCCGACGTCCCTCTCCCGGCCGCCTCCGTCCCCCCCGGTGCCGTCGTCTCGCTCTCCGACGTCCTCGCGGCGGCGGGCCTAGCGAGCGCCACGGGCGCCCTCGAGGTCTCGGCGGACCAGCCGGTCTTCGCGTTCGCCCGGGTCTGGGCGGCGGCCGACGGGGGCGGCTCGTACGGCTACGGGTCCGGCTCCGCCCCGGCCGTCGCCGCCGGGTCCCGCGCCGTCTTTCTCGGCGTCAGCGAGAACGCGGCGTTCGAGTCGGATCTGGTGCTCCTCAATCAGTCCGGGAATCCGGCCTCGATGGCCGTGAACCTCGCCGCCGCGGACGGCACGGCGGCGGGCACCCTGAACGTGACGCTCGCCCCGCGCGAGGTCCGGACCCTCCCGTCGGTCTGGTTCGCGGTGACCGGGGCCACGGTAGATGCTGGACGGCTCGAGGTCGTGCCAGCCGACGGCGCCGGTCCGGTGGCGGCCACGGTTCTCCGCTCCGACCGGACGACGCTCGACGCCGACGCCCTCGTGCCGCTTCTGATGCCCCGGTAAAGGAGGGTTCCATGAGACGCCGCGCGCTTTCGTTCTCCGGCGCCCGCCTGCTCCTTTTCGCCTTCGGCGCCGTCCTCGCAGCCGGCCCGGCCCGCGCTCAAGAAGGAATTCCGGGAGTCGCGACGGGCCTCGGAAACCGGTTTCTGCAGACCTACACCCCCTTGACGAACGACGACGGCGTCTTCGAGGCGAACTTCACGCACCGGTTCGCCGATGCCGCCAAGGACGCGGGTCCCGGCGCCCTCTGGGGCCTCGGCGGCGGCTCCTACGTCAGCATCGGCGTCGAGTATGTCTTCATCAAGAACCTGTCCCTGCAGATCTCGTGGAACAACAGCGCCTACGACTACGAGTTCGCCCTCAAAGGCACCCTTCTCCGGCCGACCGCTTCGCTTCCGCTGGCCGTCGGGCTGCGGGGCGGCCTCAATTGGGACACGGCCGGATCGAACAAGCAATCGAGCGGTTTCGGGCAGGTTCTCGCTTCATACACCATCGCGGACCTCGTCACGATCGCGGCCAGTCCGTCGTATACGCAGCGTTCGCCCTACCACGCCGACATCTGGAACGTTCCCCTCGACCTTCAGGTCCGCCTCGGACACTCCTGGTCCGTCCTCGGCGAGTGGATTCCCAAGAAGAACTGGACCCCCGATTCGACGTACCAGTGGTCGGTCGGCGTCCAGAAATCCTTCTATCACCACAGATTCATCTTCTATTTCGGAAACACCCTTCCGACCGCGATCGACCAGCTGATCGGCGGCGACCTCAACGGCAACGTGACCGACGTGAACCTCCACATCGGCTTCAACATCGCGCGGAACTTCGAGATCAAGTAGCCCCGACGACGCGGGCCGGGGTTATCTCGGCGGCGCTCCGGGCTCCGGCGTCCTGACCGGAGCCGCCGGCGCCCAGACGGCATCGGGGGCGACCACCCAGTTGTGGTCGACGACGGGGCGGATCCGCCCCGCGGCGCGAAGGGTTTCGATGAGGAGGTCCCGGATCTCCACCGGGACGACCTTCACGACCCGGGCGCCGCGCAGCGCGCTGTAGCCGCCCCCTCCCTGCGCGCGGTAGGAGTTGACCGCGAGGGTGAACCGGTCGGTCGCCGCGACCGGACGTCCCTTGACGGCGAGGTCCTTGACCCGTTGCCCGACGGGCGCCATCGGGTCGATCCGGTAGGCGGCGCCCTGCACGGCGTCGAAGTTGTAGGGGATCATCTTCGGGTTAGGCGTGAGGACGAGCTTCCCGCCGTCGAACGACGCCGCCGCGTAGAACTCCGCCGCCCGCTCGAGACAGGCCTTCAGCCCGGCGCCGTCGATCTCGACGACGACGAGCTGGTTCTCGTACGGATAGAGGGCGAAGAGGTCGCGCACCGTGATCCGCCCTTTCGGCAGTCCCCGGTACCGGCCGCCGGGAAGGAGCGACGTCATCGAGAGGTCGGCTCCCGTCGCGCGGCGCTGCAGGTCGTTGACGAGGTCGAGAAGGGCCGTGTCCTCGAGACGCGCCCGCTCCGCAGGAAACTCCTCCTCGGCCTCCCCCACCGTTTCGTCCAGCCATTGGCGCGCCGCGCGGTCGAACGGGGCGGCGACCCGGGCCACGTCGGGATCCGTCGCGACGGACGCGTCCGAGGGCAGCTGCTGGCCCGTCACGCCCGTGAGGGACCAGCGGGCCCCCTTCTTCTCGAACGTCAGGTCGGCCCGGTCGAGCGTTTCGGCCCAGCGGCCCGGCTGGAGCACGGGAACACCGGCCACGCGGGTCAGGGGTACCACGCGGTGCGAGTGCCCTCCGAGGATCAGGTCGATCCCGGGCACCTCGCGGGCCAGGGCCGCGATCCGGTTCTCGTCCTCGGTCCCGTCGGGCGTGCCGGTCAGAGGGTCGACCTCGAGGCCGCTGTGAACGAGGACGACGACGGCATCGCAGCGTTCCATCTCCCGCAGGCGGGGGACGAGGCGCCTGGCCGTTGCGACCGGGTCCTCCCACCGGAGACCCGGCCGGTTCGCCTCGGGCTCCCAGCCCGGGATGTTCGGGGTCGTGAGGCCGAGAATCCCGATCCGGACCCCCGCCACGGTCTTCACGAGGTATTCCGGAAACGCCGGCGATCCGTCCGTCGCGCTCCGTGTGTTGGCCGAGAGCCAGGGGAAGGAGGCGTCCTTCTGCGCCTTGCGCAGGACCGGGAGCCCGAAGTTGAACTCGTGGTTTCCGACGGCCATGGCGTCGTAACCCATGAGGCCCATCGCCCGCATCATCGGGTCGGCGTCGGGGGCGCCGTTCTTCGCCAGGAGAGGTCCGAAATTCGCGCGGCGGGACTGCAGGTATTCCGGAGCCGCCCCCTCGATCGTGTCCCCGCCGTCGAGAAGAATCACGTGGGGCGTCTCGCTCCGGATCGCCGAGACCCGCGTCGCGACACGGGCGAGCCCCACGTCGGCCGGTTTCTGGCGCAGGTAGTCCCACGGCAGGAAGTTTCCGTGGACGTCCGAGGTGTGGAGGATGGTGACGGTGACCGTTTCGGACGCGCCGGCCGGCGCCGCGGGGGCGGCGAGCATCAGGGCGGCCAAGCCCCGGGCGAGGGGTCGGAAAAAGGGACCGGAGCGCCGCAAGACGGGGAGTTCATATCCCGGCCCCGGCGAAGAATCAACAAAGGTCCTGCCTCGGGTCCCGCCACTCCGGGTATCCTCCGGCGCCATGACGGCCCGAACCCTCCGCCGCGGCGCCCGGACGGCGCCCCCCGCCCCGACGGGCGAGACGCTGGACCGCCTGACGGCGGCTTACGGAGACGCCGACTGCTCGCTCGGCCACTCCTCGGCGCTCGAGCTCCTGGTGGGCACGATCCTGTCGGCGCAGTGCACCGACGTCCGCGTCAATCTGGTCACTCCGGAGGTCTTCCGCCGCTTCCCGGACGTCTCGTCCCTCGCGAAAGCCCCTCGAGGGGCTCTCGAGAAGGTCATCCGGACGACCGGCTTCTTCAACGCCAAGGCCCGGTCGATCCGGGGCGCCGCGAAAGCGATCGTCGAGAAGCACGGCGGCGAGGTCCCCCGGACGATGGAGGCGCTGCTCGCGCTGCCGGGGGTCGGGCGGAAGACCGCGAACGTGGTCCTCGGAAGCGCGTTCGGCACTCCGGACGGCGTCGTCGTCGACACGCACGTCGGCCGGCTCGCCCGGCGCTTCGGCTGGTCGGCGCACGACGACCCGGAGAAGGTCGAGCGCGACCTGAACGCCCGGATCCCGCGCGAGCGGTGGGTCTGGATCAGCCACGCCCTGATCCAGCACGGCCGCCGCGTCTGCACCGCCCGCAAGCCGCGCTGCGCCGGATGCCCGCTCGAGGATCTCTGTCCGAAACGGGGAGTCGCCGCGTGACCCCCGGCCCGCTCGGCTCCATCGAGGTGATCTGCGGATCGATGTTCTCCGGAAAGTCGGAGGAGCTGATCCGCCGCCTGACGCGCGCCAAGATCGCCCGACGCCGCGTGCAGGTCTTCAAACCGAGGATCGACACCCGCTTCTCCGAGGTCGAGGTCGTCTCCCACGGCGGCCTCCGCCTGACGGCGTTCGCGGTGACGAACTCGGCGGAGATCCTCGACCGGACCGACGCGAGGACGGAGGTCGTCGGCATCGACGAAGCGCAGTTCTTCGACGCCGGCATCGTCGACGTCGTCAGGCGCCTCGCCGACCTCGGCAAGAGGGTCCTCGTGGCCGGTCTCGACCAGGACTATCTCGGCAAGCCGTTCGACCCGATGCCGGCCCTCATGGCCGAGGCCGAGGAAGTCACGAAGACCCGCGCCATCTGCGTCCGCTGCGGCGCCCCGGCCAGCCGGACGCAGCGGCTCGTTGAGTCGCGCGAACGGGTCGTCGTCGGGGCCGCCGGGCTCTACGAAGCCCGCTGCCGGCGCTGTTTCGAGCCGGGCGTGGCCTCGATCGACGAGGAGCTGCCGCTCGACGGCGGAGAACCTTCCTCGGGCTCGGCCGAGCCCTGAGAGGCGGCGCGGCGACATCCTCACGGGTTTTGTGCGTTCCCCTGTGCATTCGGCTGTGAGAATCGTCGAAAGGTCCGGATTCACCGCAACTTCATCCGGTTTGCACCGAAGTCAGTGCGCGAGAACAACCCGATCCGTTGCAGCACTTAGACTCGTCGGTCAAACGTAAGATGCGAGAGAGGTCCGGGTTTTCGGGGCTTTTCCCGATTTACACAACCGAACCCCGCTTCCAGAGCCGCTTTCGGGCGGGTCGGCTCGAAAAAGGCGCTTCCGTGGCCGGGTTTTCGAGGCCGTCCCGGGTGGGCCCAGGCTACCAGCCCGCCGTCTCGCGGTAGTCGCCAAAGACCCCGCGCAGGGACTCGACGATCTCGCCCAAGGTCACGAGGCCGGTCACCGCCTCTACCATCGGCGGAAGGAGGTTTCGCCCCTCCTTTGCGGCGGTCACGATGGCCTCCCGGAGCCGGGCGGCCGCCGCGGCGTCCCGGCGGGCCCGGAGAGCCTTGAGCCGGGCGACCTGCTCCTCTTCGACGGCCGGATCGACGCTCAGGGTCGGAATCGGGCGCTCCTCGGCCGCGATGAAGTCGTTCACGCCGACGACGACCTGGCTCTTCTCCTCGATCGCCTTCTGGGCGCGGTACGCAGCTTCCTGGATTTCACGCTGGTAGAAGCCCGCCTCGATGGCGGAGAGCGCACCCCCCATCTCGTCGATTCGTGCGATGAGCGCCCCTGCTTCCTCGACGATCTGCGCCGTGAGGGTCTCGACGGCCCAGGACCCGCCGAGCGGGTCGGCCACCCGGGCCACGCCCGTCTCGAAGGCGATGACCTGCTGGGTCCGGAGGGCGAGAAGCGCCGATTCCTCGGTCGGCAGGGCGAGCGCCTCGTCCTTCCCGTTGGTGTGAAGTGACTGCGTCCCGCCGAGGACGGCCGCGAGCGCCTGGAGCGCGACGCGGATCACGTTGACGTCGGGCTGCTGGGCCGTGAGGGTGGAGCCGGCGGTCTGCGTGTGGAAGCGGAGCGCCCTCCCGCGCGGATCCTCGATCCCGAAGCGCTCCTTCGTGATCCGGGCCCAGAGGGTGCGCGCCGCGCGGAACTTCGCGACCTCCTCGAGAAAGTCGTTGTGGACGTTGAAGAAGAACGAGAGGCGGGGGGCGATGGCGGCCGGCGAGAGGCCCGCCGCCCGGGCCGCCTTCAGGTACTCGATCCCGTCCGCGAGGGTGAACGCGACCTCCTGGACCGCCGTGGATCCGGCCTCCCGGATGTGATACCCCGAGATCGAGATCGTGTTCCAGCGCGGGACCTCGGCCGTGCAGAACGCGAAGATGTCCGTCACGAGCCGGAGCGACGGCTTCGGCGGAAAGGCGTACGTCCCCCGGGCCGCGTACTCCTTCAGGATGTCGTTCTGGATCGTTCCCGAGAGCTTCGACCACGGCGTCCCGCGCCCCTTCGAGACGGCGAGGAGGAGCGCGAGAAGGATGGAAGCCGTCGCGTTGATCGTCATGGAGATCGAGACGGTGTCGAGCGGGATCCCGTCCAGGAGCGTCTCCATGTCGTCAAGCGAGGCGATCGGGACGCCGACCTTCCCCACCTCGCCTCGGGCGAGGACGTGGTCCGAGTCGAAGCCGATCTGCGTCGGCAGGTCGAACGCCACCGAGAGCCCGGTCTGCCCCTGCGACAGCAGGAAGCGGTAACGCAGGTTCGAATCGCGGGCCGTCGAGAAGCCCGCGTACTGCCGCATCGTCCAGAGCTTCGTCCGATAGCCCCCCGGCAGCGCGCCGCGGGCGAAGGGAGGCTGCCCCGGCGGGCCGGGATCCCAGCCGCTCGGAACGTCCGAGGGTCCGTAGGCGGCCCGCACGGGGAGCCCGGAGGAGGTCGTGACGCTCGGCTTCTCGCTCATACCCCGATGCTAAGACACTCCGGGCGGCCCGGCGTCATGTCAAACTTCCCTCCCGGACGCGCCGTGACGAAAAAGCTCAGCGGAAACCTCAACACGTTCTCCCTCGCCGACCTTCTGCAGTGGCTGGAGATCAACGCCCTGTCGGGGCGGGTCACGCTGAGGCGCGGGGATCTTCAGCGGACGATTGACCTGAAGGAAGGGGCGATCGTCTTCGTCTCCTCGTCGCGCCCGTCCGAGCGGCTCGGGGTCTTTCTGGCCAAGCGCCTCGTCCTGCCCGAAGCGACGCTGTACGAGCTCCTCGCCGAGAGCTTCGCGACGGGGCGGAATCTCACGCGGCTCATCCTCGAGCGTCAGCTCCTCTCGCGGGAGAAGCTCGCCGCGGCCGTGGAGTCGCTCGCCATCGAGATCCTCTTCGACCTGTTCCGCTGGACGAACGCCGGCTTCGAATTCGATCCGTCCTACCGGATCGAGGACCTGATCCGGATCCACCTTTCCCTGCGCGGCCAGGTGCTGGCGTTCCACGGCGTCAAGTCCCTCGACGAGACGACGAAGAGCCTCACCGATTCGTCGGCCGCCCACGAGGCCGGAGCCCTCTGGGAGCGCGAGTTCCGCCCCGAAGTCCTGAACGCGTCGTTCTGGTCGATGATCGACGGCCTTCCGGGCGAGACGCCGCCGGTCTCCGCCCTGAGGGACGGCTGGGGCGCGTTCTCGACCTTCGCCGACAAGGTCTACACGCGCCTCCGCGAGCCGGCGCGGCTCTACGCCGTCTACGACGACGTGGCGTCGCTCCTTCGGGCCGCGCTCGCGGACGGGGGCGATCCCGAGAAGATCGTCCAGATCGCGGCCCTGGACCCCTTCCTGACGGTCGACCTCATCTACCTCGCCAACGCTCTCCGCCCCGACCGGGTCAACGTGACGGCCTCGGCCCGGGAGGCGGCGGCCGCCGTCGGGCCGGACGCCATCCGCCGGCTGGCCGGACTTCTTTCCGACCCCTCGACGCCCAAGATCGCAGCGGCCGACCGGATGGAGACCGTGATCCGCCGCTCCGCGCTGTCCACCGCCGTGGCCGCCTCCCACGTGGCGGCCTCCCAGGAGTTCACCCCCGAGGAGGCGTACACGCTCGGCCTCGTGGAGGCCCTGGGAAGCTTCGACCTCCTCAAGTTGCTGATCAACATACCTTTCCCGCCCGGGCCGATGCGGGGTTATGCGTTGGCCCGTTTCCGCGGCGTCTTCGGGCGCGTGCTGGCCCGGAAGTTGAATTTCCCCAAGGAGGCCGAAGACGTCCTCGGCTCGACCGGCCGGGTGACGCTCTCGTCGACCTCGGGGGAAAAGCTGATCTTCTTCGCCAAACAGATGATTCCGACCGAGCACCTCGGGCCCGAGTGGACGAGCGACGACCCGGCTCTCGCCGAGCGATTCGCCGCTCTCTCCCTCGACCCCGCTCTTCCGCAGGTCATCGCCCGCGACGCCGAGCGTCTGCGAAAAGCCTTCCACAGCTGACCCGAAAGGGGATTGACGCCATGACCCGGACCCTCTGCAGGCTCTTCTCGCTCCTTGCCGCCCTCTCCCTCGTCCCGTCGACCGCCCTCTCCGACGAGCCGGCGCGCGCCGCCGGGGGCGTCCGGGCCGCCGTCGAGGTCACGGCCCTCGACCTCGACGTCGTGGTCACGAAGGACGGGCAGTTCGTGAAGGACCTGACGAAGGAGGACTTCGCCGTCAAGGTGGACGGGAAGCCGGTTCCGCTCGACTACTTCACTCCCGTCGAGGAGGGGACGCTCTTCGCGCCCGATCTCTCGAAAGCCTCCCCCGACCTGATTCTCGACAGCGTGCGCAACGACGCCGGCAACCGGTATCTCGCCCGGCAGGTCCTCGTCTACTTCGACGACGATCACCTCATGCCCTTCGACCGGCCGCGCGCCATCGACGGGCTGAAGGAGCTGTTCGTCAAGCTCTCCCCGGTGGACCAGGTGGCGATCCTCCGTTACAACCACGGCGCCACCCGGGCGATCGTTCCCTTCACCGGCTCGAAGGAGGAGCTCTTCGACGGGCTCGCGAAGCTGGAGAAGATGCCGCCGGGCGGATTCAACTGGGCCCAGCAGGCCCAGATCGACTACCGGTCGGGCCAGACCGTCCGCTCGGCCTCCTCGCGCTCGAACGTCGTCCGGAACTACGCCCAGCAGACCCAGACCCGGGAGAAGGCCGCGCTCGGCGACATCCGGCGCGCCATCTCGGCCCTCGCGGCGCGCTCCGGGAAGCGGACGATGATCTACGTCGGAAGCGGCATCGAGCTGCGCCCCGGACAGGGAATGGCCGTGGCGCTCGGCTTCCGAGGCCTCCAGCAGCTGGAATACAACGTCACGAAGGAGTACCAGGACGTGCTGCGCGAGGCCAACGAGTCCGGCGTCACGATGTACGTCATCGACGCCCGTGGCCTGACGACCGACGTCGACGCCGGCGAGATGCAGCCCCCCGACATCCCGGTCTCCGAGAGGGACGCCTACCGCAAGGAGGTCCTCTCCGGCTTCGCGGCCGAGACGGGGGGCGTCCTCTTCCAGAACCGGAACGTCTTCAAGGGGGCGATGGACCAGGTCTATCGCGAGACGAGCAACTTCTACTCGATCGGCGTCACCCTCTCGAACCTGCCGAAGAAGGAGCAGTACGCCATCAAGGTGTCGGTGAACCGCCCCGGCGTGTCGGTCCGGACGCGGAGCAGCTTCGTGCCGCAGGCGGCCGGAAAGGCCTCGCTCAACCGGATGGAGCTGGCCCTGCTGACGCCCGACGCGAAGGGCGAATTCGACGTGGCCGTCACCGTCGGGCCCCCGAAGTCCGCCGGGATCGGACGGCGCCTGTCGCCGCTGGAGGCCCGGATCCCGCTCTCGGCGCTCACGTTCCAGGACGCGGGCGGACGCAAGGAGGCCGTGCTCGACATCACCGTCGCGGCGGTGGAGGACAACGGTGCGCGCTCCGACGCGGCGACGATCCGGCGCACGATCTCCCTCGACCCGGCCCAGTGGGAGAAGGACAGGGACCGCTCCTACCTCTTCACGTCCGAAGCCAAATCGCGGCCCGGAAACCTCCGGTTCGTCGTCACCGTGAAGGACATGAACACGAACCGGACGGGGCTCGGATCGGCGAGCGTCCGGGTCGAGTAGCGGCCTATTTCTTCACCGGAGCCGCCGCCTTCGGCGACGCGACCAGCGTGAAGGGTGCCGCGGCGTCGAGCTTCTTCCCCGACACGACGTCCGTCACCGTGATCCGGAGCTCGTAGTCGCCGGGCCGGAAGTAGTCGCCCATGTTCTCGTCGACGATCGCCCCGGCCACGTCGACGACGACGAGGCCCGATTCCTTCATCTCCGGGACCGGCAGCGGCTTCTCCTCGGACGCGGGCACCTCGATGGCCGAGCCGACCTTCGGCTTGACCTTGAGCGACCTCTTGAGGAACGTCGTCTTCGTAAGCGGGTCGATCGACGGGTTGTAGACGCGGATCGCGTACGAGAGCCCGTCCTTCGCGTCGAACTTCCCCTCGGCCCGGGCGATGAAGCGGCGTCCCGAGAAGGTGAACGGCTCGTCCGGATTGTTCCGGTCGGCGTCGAGGTCGTTGTAGGCGACGAAGAGCGGCGACGCGGCGAACTCGTTCGGGACCGCCGCGACGACGACGGCCCGGCGCCCGGAGGAGATCACGGCGCCCGAGGCGTCGACGAGCGCGGCGGCGACCTCGTAGTCGCCGGGGCCGACAGCCAGCGCGCGGCCGGCGTAGAGATCTGATTTCGACTTCGCCAGCCCGGCGGCCTCCTCGACCCGGACGACGTCCTTTCCTTCCTTGTCCCTCACGAGGATGGCCAGCTTCGTCGTGCCTGGCGCCGTGACCGAGGCGGCCGGAACATCCAACTGGATCATCAGGCGCGTCGACCCGTTCCGGAATCCGACACTCATCGCCGTCAGCGACCCGGAGGACGTCTTCCCCAGCGCCTCTTCCAGCGCGCTCCGGGTCGCCGGCGTCAGCGCCGGCCCCCGGGCCGCCTCGGACGCGGCCGCGGCCGCCGCTTTCCGCTCGGCCTCGGCCTGCTCCTTCGTCTTGTAGACGGGCGGGGTCAGTAGTTCGGGATGGACGAGGGCGGCCTGGACGGCCTTCTTCTGCAACGCCGCGAACTGGCCGACGTTCATCAGCGTCTCGCTGCCGCGGTCCGGATCCAGCTCGACGGCGATCTCGAGCCGCTTCACGCCGGCCCAGGAAGGAACCTTGTCGTCCTCGTAGACGAACGTGTAGACGATGATGCGCGCGCCGCCGGCCGCCGCGTCCCCGCCCGGCTGTTCGCGGGAAACCAGCTGCTTCGGGGGTCCGACGACGATGAGGACTCTTCCCCGCTCGGTCAGGGCGCCCCGGCGGCCCCGGATCGCGAATTTCTCATCGGCGTACCTGACGGCCGCTTCGACCTTCTGCCTGAACTCGTTCGTCGGCGATTTCAGGTCGGGATGGCGCTTCGCCCAGAAGAGGGCGATGAATCGTTCGGCCTCGTCGTCCGTGGCGAGCTTTTTCCAGGCGGCCTTCTCCTCGTCGGTTCCGAAATACTGGAATTCGGGGCCCTTGTCCCAGTCCCTGTACTTTTCGAGAGCGGCACCGGCGGGAAGGGCCGCGATCGCGCCGAGGAAAGCGAGCAGGCAGAAGCGGCTGAGGGCCTTCATCGTGGCGAACCCCCGAATCGGATCTTTCGGCGCGTGGCCGCGCCGGTTCCGCACTATACCGTGGCCATCGAGCCGGTAGACTCCGCGCGGAGGAGATCCGCGATGCTCCGTCCCCGCCCCGTGCTGCTCGCCGTACTCGACGGTTTCGGGAGAGCGCCCGACTCTCCCGGAAACGCCGTGTCGCGCGCGACGACCCCGACGTTCGACGCTCTGTACGCGGGGCGCCCCTGGACGATGGTCGAGACCTCCGGCGAGCGGGTCGGCCTCCCCGAGGGCCAGATGGGGAACTCCGAGGTGGGCCACACGATCCTCGGGGCCGGGCGCGTCGTCTACCAGGACATCGTCCGGATCACGAAGTCGATCCGGGACGGCGACTTCTTCGCGAACCCCGCCCTCGTCGGAGCCTGCGTCGCCGCGAAGGCCGGGAGCGGAACGCTCCATTTCTTCGGCCTCCTCTCGCACGGCGGCGTCCACTCGCTTCAGGAACACCTCGATGCGCTGATCGAGCTGGCGCACCGGCAGTGCGTGCCCCGCGTCGTCGTCCACGCCTTCCTCGACGGGCGCGACACGCCGCCCACCTCGGGCGTCGTGAACGTCCGGGAGCTGCAGGAGCGGCTGTCGCGTGACCCGGCGGCGCGCCTCGGCTCCATCGTCGGGCGCTACTACGCCATGGACCGCGACAAGCGATGGGACCGTGTGGAAAAGGCCTATCGCCTCCTGACAGAAGGCCTCGCCGCGCAGGTCGTCCCCGACGCCGGCGCCGCCGTGGCCGTCGAAGCCGCCTACGCCCGGAACGTCACGGACGAGTTCATGGAGCCGATCTCCGTCCGCGACTCCGAAGGGGCCGCCCCCCGCGTCGTCGCCGACGGGGACGCCGCCGTCTTCTTCAACTTCCGGGCGGACCGGCCCCGCGAGCTGTCGAGAGCGTTCTTCGAGACGGAGTTCCAAGGCTTCTCACGCCGCGTCCACCCGAAGATCTCCCTGACCTCGATGACCGAGTACCAGGCCGACTTTCCGCTCCCGGTCGCCTTCCCGCCGCAGTCTCTCGTCAACTCCTTCCCGCAGGTCCTCGCGGCGCGGCAGATGACCAACCTCCGGATCGCCGAGACGGAGAAGTACGCCCACGTGACGTTCTTCTTCAACGGCGGCGAGGAGAAGGTCTATCCCGGCGAGGAACGGATCCTCGTCCCGTCGCCCAAGGTCGCCACGTACGACCTGAAACCGGAGATGTCGGCCTACGAGGTGACGGAGAAGCTCCTCTCCGCCATCGCCGGCGACCGCTTCGACTTCATCCTCGTCAACTACGCGAACTGCGACATGGTCGGACACACCGGCGACTTCGAGGCGGCGAAGAAGGCCGTCCAGGTCGTCGACGGCTGCCTCGGGCGGGTCCTGGCGGCTGTAAAGTCGAAAGGCGGCGCCGCCATCGTCACCTCCGACCACGGAAACGCCGAGAAGATGTGGGACGACGAGCGGAACGAGCCCTACACCGCCCACACCATCGGCCCCGTCCCCCTCATCCTCGCCCTCGCGCCCCCCGAGGCCGACTGCGCGAAGCTGGCCGACAACGGCTCGCTGGAAGACGTCTCCCCCACCCTCCTCGGCCTCATGGGGA
>DATIWM010000253.1:0-4793 GCA_035519355.1 Thermoanaerobaculia bacterium
GCGCGAGGGGGGGGGAAAACGCGTCGGACCGGGCCTTACGCCGAGGCGGGGGTCGAGCTCTTCCCCGACCTGGCGTAGCGCTTCTGGAAGCGCTCGACGCGGCCGGCCGTGTCGACCAGCTTCGCCTTCCCCGTGAAGAACGGGTGGCACTGCGAGCAGATCTCCAGGCGGAGCTCGGACTTCGTGCTGCGCGTCTTCCAGGTGTTCCCGCAGGCGCAATGGGCCGTGACGTCGTGATAGTCGGGATGGATCTTGGCTTTCATGGAATCCTCGGCGACCGGCCGCTTGGGTGAGCCGTCGCGGAACCGCGGAGGATACCACGAGAGGCGCGTGCACCCTCCGGACGCGGTGTGTTGCTAGACTCGCCTCCGTGCTTCTTCTGAACGTCCGGGTCCCCGGCGAGCCGGCCCGCCGGATCCGTCTCGAGCGGCCGGCCATGACCCTCGGCCGCTCCTCGACGAACGACATCCCCCTCTCCGACCGGACACTCTCCCGCGTCCACGCGCGCCTGGAGCAGGCCGACGGGGGACTGCTCCGCGTCGTGGACCTGGGCTCACGGAACGGGACGATGGTCAACAGCATCCGGATCGCCGACCCGCTGACGCTCAAGCCCGGCGACCGGATCCAGCTCGGCGAGACGGTCATCGACGTCATCGAGGAGTCCACGACGCGCGTCGTCATCGACGCGAAAGCGGACGACAGCCTCCGCCGGACGACGTTCCTCCAGTCATCGAAGGACCTCGTCCGTCCTCACCGGGAGGAGAGCGGCTCCCGCCTCGGGGCCGAGGAGCTGGCGCGGCTGAACGCATCGCTCCGGATCCTCAACGAAGTCTCGGTGGAGCTCCTGTCGGACATCCCGCTGCCGCGGCTCCTCGAGCTGGTCCTCGACAAGGTGTTCACATATCTCCAGCCGGACCGCGGCCTCCTCATGCTGGCCGACGAGAAGGGCGACCTGAAGCCCGAGCAGGTGAAATTCGCCGAGGGCGTGGACCCGTCGGACATCCGCCTCTCGAAGACGCTCGTCCAGACCGTCGTCGACCGGAAGAACGGCGTCCTCGTCATCGACACGGCCATGGACGGCCAGCTCGCCGCCGCGGAGTCCATCCGGATCCAGGGCGTCACCTCGTGCATGGCGGCGCCCCTCTTCGTGGACGACCAGGTCATCGGGCTCGTCTATCTCGAGGTGCGGCTGGGAAGAAAGAGCTTCACCGAGGAGGACCTCCGGCTCCTCACGTCGCTGGCGAACACGGCAGCCGTCAAGATCCAGAACCTCAGGCTTCGGGAGAGCGCCGTCGCGAAGGACCGCTTCGAGCGCGAGATGTCGGTCGCCTGGGACATCCAGCGCCGGCTCCTCCCCGAGCGCGACCCGGAGCTCCCGGGCACCTCGATTCTCGGACGGACGGTCCCGTCGCGCCGCGTCTCCGGCGACTACTACGACTTCTTCGAACGCGCCGACGGAACCGTCGACGTCGTCGTGGCGGACGTCTGCGGGAAGGGGATGGGCGCCTCGATCCTGGCGGCGTCGGTGCAGGCCGCCTACCAGGCCTGGGCGAGCGAGAACTTCCCGCCCGACCGCCTCTGCTCGAGGCTGAACGACCTCGTCTTCCGCCGGACGAGTCCCGAGAAGTTCATCACGATGATCACGGTCCTCTACGATCCGGGGAACGGCGCCGCCGTCTGGACGAATGCCGGTCACAACGCCGGGCTGTTCGTCCGGGCCGACGGGACGAGCGAGCTCCTGAAGGCGCACGGACCGCCGCTCGGACTCTTTCCGGGAAAGGAGTACGGTTCGGGTTCGCTGAATCTCGCGGCGGGCGATCTCCTCGTCCTCTACACGGACGGGATCACCGAGGCCGCGAACCCCGAGGACGTGGAGTTCGGGACCGAGCGGCTTCTCGAGGTCGTGACGGCCTCGCGGGCCAAGCCGGTGAACGAGATCGAGGTGGACGTCCTCGCGGCGCTCGCCGCGTTCGTCAAGGGCGTGCCGTACGGCGACGACCGGACGTTCGTCCTCCTCCGGCGCGACGACTAGGCGGCCTCAGCGGGCGGGGCCGGCCTCGGCACGGTCCTTCGACAGCATGCCGTGCCGTTTGAGCATCTCGTTCAGCGTCGTCGGCTTGAGCTGGAGGAGCTCCGCCGCCCTTTTCTGGACTCCCCCGGCGCGCTGGAGGGCCGCCACGAGGAGGGATCGGCGGTAGGCGTCCACGGCGTCCTGGAACGAGAGGCCCTCGGGAGGCAGCGTCGAGGGCCGCGGCACGGCGCGCCGGACGGCGTCGGAGAGCTGCTCGACGTCGACGACTCCCGGCCCGAGGACGAGGGCCCGCTCGAGCACGTTCTCCAGCTCCCGGACGTTCCCCGGCCAGTCGTAGTCGAGGAGGGCCTTCATCGCCGCCGGCGTGACCGGCGGCACCGACCGCCCGTTCTCGGCCGCGGCCCGGGCCACGAGCGCCTCCACGAGGAGCGGTATGTCCTCCTTCCGCTCCCGTAGTGGCGGAATGTTGATGGTGATCACGCAGAGGCGGTAATAGAGGTCCTCGCGGAAGCGCCCTTCGGCGACGAACCGGTTCAGGTCGGCGTTCGTCGCCGCAATGACCCGCGTGTCGGCGTGGACGGGCTCGACGGCTCCGACGGGCAGGAACTCCCGCTCCTGCAGAACGCGGAGGAGCTTCGACTGGGTCTCGAGGGGGATCGTGCCGATCTCGTCGAAGAAGATCGTGCCGCCGTCGGCGACCTTGAAGAGCCCTTTCTTGTCCGACACGGCCCCCGTGAAGGAGCCCCGCACGTGGCCGAAGAGGTTCGACTCGAGGAGGTCCGGCGGGAGAGATCCGGAGTTCACCGTGACGAAGGGGCCGGCGGCTCGCGGCGAGAGGCGGTGCAGGGCCCGCGCCACCAGCTCCTTGCCGGTGCCGCTCTCTCCGACGACCAGGACCGTGGAGCGCGCGTTGGCGGCCTGCCGGACCGTCTCGAAAACCTGCTCCATCGGCGCCGAGCGGCCCACGAGTTCGCCGAGGCCGCCGCGGGTGCCGTCGAGCCGCGCCTTGAGTTCGCGGTTCTCGGCCAGAAGTCGGCGCTTCTCCAGCGCCTGCCGCGCCACGTGAACGACCTCGTCGTTGCGGAACGGCTTCGGGAGGTAGTGATAAGCGCCCTGCCGCATGGCGGAGATCGCGCTCTCGACCGACGAGTAGGCGGTGATCACGACGACCGGCAGCTCCGGCCAGCGCTGGCGCACCTCCGCGAGGACCTCGAGCCCCGGCCGGTCCGGGAGCATCAGGTCGAGGAGCAGGAGATCCACGCTCTCGCTCGAGAGGCGGTCGATCCCGTCCGCCGCCGTCGCGGCTTCGAGGGTATCGAATCCGACCTTTCCCAGCACGGTCCGGAGGACGTCGCGAATGACGGGTTCGTCGTCGAGGATGAGGATGGTCATCGCGTCAGGGCGCCGGAGGAAGCTCGACCGTGAAGCGAGCCCCGCCGTCCGGGCGCTGCGCGACCTCGAGCGATCCGCCGTGCGCCCGGATGATATCCCTCGCGATCGTGAGCCCCAGTCCGGTTCCGCCCTGCGACGTCTTGGTGGAGTAGAAGGGCTCGAAGAGCCGCTCGGCCGCCCCGGGAGGAAGCCCGGGCCCGTTGTCTTCGACGACGAAGCGGACCGTTTCGCCCTCCGCGGCGACCGACAGACGGACTTCCGGGGCCTCCGCCGCCGGGCCGCGCGGCACGGAGAGAGCGGCCTCTGCGCCGTTCTTGAGCAGGTTGACGAGGACCTGGAGAAGCGCGTCCGCATGGCCCATCACGACCGGAGCCGCCGGCGGCAGGACGAGCGCGAGGCGGACGCCGCGAGCCCCGACCTCCTCCTCGAAGGCCCGGGCCGCGTCCCGGGCGAGTGCGCACGGGTCGGCCGGCACGCGCTCGCGCGGCTTTCCCCGGGCGAGGTCGAGAAGGCTTCCGACGAGACGGGAGGCCCGGAACGCCTGCCTCTCGATCTTCTCGAGGAGCGGCCGACGGGGATCGTCCGCGCCGGTCTCGTCGAGCACGACGCGCGCGAACCCGGCGACTCCCGTCAGGGGCGTGTTGACCTCGTGCGCCACGCCGGCCGAGAGCGAGCCGAGGGCGGCGAGCCGTTCGCGCTCGGCGAGGACGCGCTCGAGCCGCACCGTTTCGGTGGCGTCGTGGAGGACATAGACACGGGCCTTCGACCCGGCGGGGGCGCCGGGGAAGCGGGACACCGCAGCGTCGAGAACGCGGAGGCCTCCCCCCAGATCCGCCTCGAGGCGGTGCGGCGGGTCGCCGCCGAGAAGCGCGCCGGGAAGGATCTCCGTGTCGCGGCGCCCGGCGAGATCGGCCGCGGGGCGTCCCGCCAGGGCGGCGAAAGCCGGATTGACCGACGTCAGCCGGCCCTCCGCGTCGGTCGCGGCGATCGCGGCGGCCGAGCCCGCCACGACGTCCTCGTGAAACTCCTTGAGCGTCCTGTAGCTCTCGGCCTGGGCGCGGACCTCGTCGTAGAGGCGGGCGTGGTCGAGCGCGAGAGCGGCGGGCGCGAGGACCGTCTCGAGGAGCTCGAGATCCTCGTGCGACGGCGGCACGCGGCCGAGGCGGTCGCCGAACGCGAAGAACGCCAGAAGCCGGCCCGACGCGGCGAGCGGAATGACCGTCCGGAAGCCCGCGGCACGGAGACGCTCCACGGTCTCGGTCGGCGCCTCCTCGAAGCTCCGGCGCGAGAGGCGGGTCGTTCGGCGGCTCGACGCTTCGGGCAGCCCGGAAAGCGAGAGAGGGGAGCCGCCGTCGACGGCGCCGGCGGG
>DATIWM010000254.1:0-12328 GCA_035519355.1 Thermoanaerobaculia bacterium
CCCGACGCGCGAGCGGCGCGCCTCGAGGCCGCCGACTCTCTCGAGCGGGCCGCGGGGCGCCGCGACCCCCTCGCCATCGCCGAGGAACGGGTCGCCGAACCGGGGGGGCGTTACATCGACTTCCTGATTCCCGGGATTCTCGGGATGAACATCATGGGAACCGGCGTCTGGAGCCTCGCCTTCTCGGTGGTCACGGCGCGGACGCGAAACCTCCTCAAGCGCTTCCTCGCGACGCCGATGCGGAAGAGCGATTACCTCGTCTCGCAGATGCTCTCGCGCTTCGTCTTCCTCGTCTTCGAGGTCGCCGTCCTCGTCAGTTTCGGGTGGCTCGTCTTCGGCGTCGGCGTCCGCGGCTCGATCCTTCTCTTTTCGTTCCTCTGTCTCGCGGGGGCCTTCAGCTTCGCCGGGCTGGGTCTTCTCGTCGGCGCGCGCCCGACCACCATCGAGGGGGTCTCGGGCCTCGCGAACGTCGTCCTCTTCCCGATGTGGATCCTGTCGGGGGTCTTCTTCTCCTACGAGCGCTTTCCGGCCCCCGTGATCCCTCTCATCCGGGCGCTCCCGCTCACGGCGCTCAATGACGCCCTCCGCGCCGTCATGAACGATGGCGCGGGGCCCGCCGCGATCCTTCCCCAGATCGCCCTTCTCGCCGCGTGGGGCCTCGGATGCTTCGCCCTCGCGCTGAAGACCTTCCGCTGGAAGTGACTACTTGACCCGCTCGAGGTCGCCCTTGATGCCGATCGGCATCGGGAGGCTCGCGTCGACCTCCTTGTTCTTCACGGAGAGGGTGTAGATCCCCGGTTCCCATTTTCCCTTCGGGTTCTCGAAGAAGAGGTCGCCCGCAGCCGCCCAGTTCGGCGCGATGCCGCGCTCGTCGTAGGTGATGAACGTCCCCGGGACCTCCTGGAAGCCGATCCGGAGAAGCCCGTTCCGGGTCGTGAAGTACCCCTCCATCGGATCGCGCACGACGTTGCCGACCGTGACGGCGCGCCGCATGTCGGGATAGTCCTTGTTCAGCCGGTTCTGGCTCGGCAGCGGGAGCCGCGTCCCGTCGGGGAGGAAGAGCGACACGTCCTCGCGGTTGATCGAGACCGGCGTCTTCCCTTTCGGCATCATCCAGGTCTCGAAGAACGTCCAGCGCTCCTCCGGGTGGACCTGCGTGTATTTCCAGCTCACGGCCAGCTGGAACACCTCGTCCGTGAACTGCGCGATCGTGGCCCCGAGTCGCTTGACGTTCGGTGAATCGACGGCCGAGGCAAGTCCCGACAGAAGAAGTCCCGCGGCCAGGGTGGCGACGAGGGCGGAGCGAACTCTCATGAAGACCCCCCTTCTTCGCCCAAGCATGAACCATTCCGCCCCCGGCGTCCTCTTCCCCGGACTCTCAGCGCCTCCCGGGGGACCCGACTTCCACCCGGACGAAGGCCGCGTTGACGGGGGCCGGCATCGGAACCTCTTCTCCCTTCACGCTTTTCCAGACCGCCTCGTTGAGGGCGATGTCGGGGGCGGCGTCCTCCCGGGTGAAGTCCCAGCCCTCCATCAGGGCCTGCATCGGCGCCCCCTCTCCGTTCATCTCGTAGAGCGGCACCTGCGCGGGGCGGTGCGTGAAGGGCGTCAGGTCCGGCGTGTCGGAGAAGGCATTCGCCATCGGCGTCGCCGCCGCGTCGTGCTGGGAGAGGGGCGACAGGCCGAGGATCAGCTCCATCGTCCGGAGCATCGAGGTCGTGGAATACATCGTGGAGTCGACGGCGCCTCCCCGCCGCGTCCAGGGCGAGAGGACGAAGGCCACGGTCCGGTGGGAGTCGACGTGGTCCGAGCCGTTCTGCGCGTCGTCCTCCACGACGAAGACCGCCGTGTCCTTCCAGAACCTCGACTTCGAGATCGCCTCGACGAGGCGCCCGAGGGCGAGGTCGTTGTCGGCGACGAAGGCGCGCGGCGTCAGCTCTCCCTTCTTCGTCCCGGCGGTGTGGTCGTTTCCGAGCCGGACGATCTGGAGGCGCGGCATCTCCCCCTTCTGCTCGAACTCCCGGAACTCCTTCAGCCAGAGGTCGACGCGGGCGTTGTCCGTGATCTCGAGGTCGAACCCCGGAAAGAAGGGGCAGGTGAAGGGGGCGAGGTTGGCTCCCTTCCCCTCGAAATGTCCCGTGTACTTCTCGTCCTCCGACTCGGCGCCGACCCCCAGGAACTCCCCGTAGTTCCGGAGGGAGACGCCCGCGCGTGCGGCCGCGTCCCAGAGGTAGCCGGCTGTCGGCGCGATGATGTCGTCGTCCCCCTCGAAGATGTAGGACCAGCCGTTCTCGGCGTAGACGAGCGGCCAGACTTTCTCCGTGGCGTCCGTCGCGTACGCGGCCATCGACCAGTTGTGGCCGTCGGCGGAGACCTCGGCGTCGGCGTAGAAGTTGTCGAAGAGGACGAACTCCGAAGCCAGCGCATGGGCGTTCGGCGTCACGTCGGGACCGAAGAGGACGATCGACGGGTCGCCGTTCCCCTGCAAGAGGCCGCCCAGCACCTGGTCGTAGGTCCGGTTCTCCCGGATGACGTAGACGACGTGCCGGATCGGCGACGCCATTCCCGGCTTCGACGGGACGACCGCCGACGGTTTCGCCGGCGAGGCGCCCCGCGCGGCCGGCTTCCGGTTCCCGTAGGCCCGGACGGTCAGGGCCGCCAGCTCCTTCTTCGACGGGACGCTCACGATCGAGACCGAACCCGGCATCCGCTGGATGTGGCCGGCCGCGACGCCCTTCGTGGCCCTCGTCGGAACCGGGCCGTCCTTCGCGTTCGGCCGCGAGCCCGATCCCTTCGCGTTGGCGACATAGAGGGTCCTGCCGTCTGCGGAGACGGCGAGCGCCGCCGGGTACCAGCCGCTCGGGATGAACCCGGTCGCGCGTCCCTCCGCCAGGTCCTTCCCGACCTCGACGATCGCGACCGCGTCGTCGTCGGCGTTCGCCACGAAGAGGGTCCGGCCGTCCGGCGAAAGAGCGACCGCGTTCGGGGTCGAGCCGTCCGGCAGGGCGTCGGCCGACGGCGTCCCCGGGCCGTCCGGGCCGAGGGCGACGGCGATCTGGCGGACCACCTTCCCGGCCGCGACATCGATCGCGGCGACGCGGTTGCGGTTCGCTTCGGCGACGAAGAGCGACTTCCCGTCGCGCGAGAAAACGGCGTCGGACGGGTGGTCCTCGGTCGCGATGGTCGCGAGCACGGTCGCCGATCGCGCGCCGACGAGCGTCACGGACGCTCCGCCCCAGTTCGTGACGGCCAGCGTCCGGCCGTCCGCCGAGAAGACCGGCCGGCAGGGATGCCGGCCGACGGCCACCACGGCATCGACTTTCTTCGTGTCGAGGTCGATCCGGACCAGGTCGTCCGCGAGGACCCGCGCCGCCCAGAGCTGTTTTCCGTCGGGCGACACGGCGAGTCCTGCGGGGAGGGCGTCCTTCGATCCGTCCTCAGGCGTCGTGACCGGGATCGCCGCCTCCGGAGCGAGCTTGTCGTTCTCGATCCGGAAGACGTGGACCTTCTTCTCCTTGGCCCCCGCGAGGTAGGCGCGGCGGCCGTCGGGCGACAGGGCGAGCCCGAGCCACGAGCGCATCACGGGGGCCGCGTCGAGGAGCTTCCCCGTCTTCGCGTCGAGGAGCTGGAGCGTCTGGTCCCGGGCCCCCGTCGAAGCGACGACGAGACGGTTTCCCCCCGCCGCGACGGCCAGGGCGAAGGGATACGAGGCGACCGGCGTCTGACGTCCCGTCGGAGTCAGCTTCCGGCCGTTCGGGAGCTGCACCTCGCCCGACGGCAGCGTCGCCGGGACGATGCGCTCGGAGGCGGCGAGAACGGAAGAAGCTAGAGCGGCGAGCAGGATGGCGGCGCAGCGGGTCATGCAGCCACTCTAGCGCCGATCCGGCGGGGCGGCGTGGCCGCCCGTTTCTATCCGCCCGTTCCCGCCGGACGGGCGAGGAGCTCCCGGAAGCGCGGGTCGGCGCGGAGCGATTGGAGGTCCGGCTCGATCGCGGCGCGCGCCGCGGTGAAGGCCGGGCGGGAGGCGGCCGCCTTCTCGAGATGGCCGAGGGCTTCGTCCCTCCGACCGAGGAGCGCCGCCGCGCAGGCCGCGTAGTAGCGGGTGAACGGATCGTCGGCTCCCATCCGGAGCCGCCGCCCGAAGGCGTCGAGGGCCGCCTCGAGCGCCGCGACGCCGTCCGCGGTCCTCCCGAGAGCCAGCAGGGAGCTGCCGATCCGCTGCTCGATCTCGACGAAGTGCCGCTCTTTGAGCGCGTGGCCGTAGTGCTGCAGGAACGCCAGCTCCCGGTCGAACTCCACGAGGGCCTCCTCGTGCCGTCCCTGAAGCGCCGCGATCTGGCCGCTCCGGGTGTGGCCGCCGACGATGAGGGCTCCCTCGCGCCCCGAGAGGAAGGCTTCCTGCAGCTCGACCGCCCGCCGGGCGGCGTGCTCGGCCCGCGGAAAGTCGCGCAAGAGCGCCGCGCAATGCGCGAGCTGGAGCGCCGCCCATCCGTACCGCGGGTTCAACTCGAGGGCGCGGTCGAACTGGGCCGCGGCTTCGGCGAAGCGGCCGAGCCCGACGAAATAGGCGCGACCGAGGGAATGATTGGCCCCGGAATCCCCCGGATCGAGCTCCAGCGCCCGCCTCACTTCGGCGACCCCCTCCTCGACCCGGCCGCTGTCGATGAGCGTGATACCCAGCTCCCGCCGCGCGCGCGTGAGGCGGGGGTTCCGCTCGAGCGCCTTCCGGAACGCGGCGATGGCACGCAGCGTCAATTCCGGCACGCTCAAATAGGAGGCCTTCAGGTCGTACGCGCTCCCCAGCTCCATCCAGGCCCGCGCGTAACCCGGGTCGAACGCGACGGCCCGTTCGAAGAGGACGATCGCGCGGTCGAGCGCGTCAGGGCTCTCGGCCCGAAGGTTCACGACACCCTTCGAGAGCGCCTCGAAAGCCTCGAGAACCTGAGTCTCCTCTCCTTCCGCGGCGCCTGCGGCCGGCGCCAGGTCGAGCCCCTCGGCCAGCTCCCCCACGACGCGGTCCTGGAGCGCGAAGAGGCCCTCCATCGTCCCGTCCAGCTTGACCGTCCGGAGGACGGCGCCGGTCGCGACCTCGGTCAGGCGCGCCGTGACGCGGACCGTCCCAGCGACACGCTGGTAGCCGCCGCTGACGACCCAGCGGGCCGACAGCTCCCGCCCGATGCGGGCGGCGAGTTCCGCCTCCGGCGCGTCCGGGCGGCCGGTCAGATTCCGGAGGACCTCGTTCACCCGCTCGCGGGCGATCACCGTCACGCCCTCGATCGCCTTGAGGTCGGCCGAGGCCGTCTCGGCGATCCCGGTCCCCAGCCAGTCGTCCTCCGGGTTCTTCGTGATGTTCTCGAACGCCAGGACGGCGATCGAGCGCCCCGGTCCTCGCGCCGCCGGGAGCGACGGCACGGCTGTCCCCTCCTTCAGCGCCTGCTCGAGCGCCAGCAGCTCGCGCGCGACCTCCCGCATCGACGGCGGACGATCCGTCGGCGCCTTCGCCAGCATCCGGTTCAGGAGGGCCTCGAGGGGGGCCGGGAGGGCCTTCTCGCTCGCCGTCGGCGCCGGCTCGGCGTGCCGGATCGCCTCGATCACCTCCATGGCGTTGGCGCCCCGGAACGGCAGCTCGCCCGTCACGAGCTCGTACAGGACGACGCCGAGCGAGAAGACGTCGCTGCGGCCGTCCACCTCGCGGCCGAGGGCCTGCTCGGGGGACATGTAGGCGAGGGTTCCGAGAAGGGCGCTCCCCGGGCCGTCCGCGTCCCCCGCGAAGACGCTCCAGGTGTCGTCGGAGCTTCCGGCCGGCGGCACATACGCCGCGAGGCCGAAGTCGAGCACCTTCACATACCCTTCGGCCGTGACCATCAGGTTGGACGGCTTGACGTCGCGGTGGACGACGCCCCGCTCGTGCGCCGCGCCGAGGGCGTCCGCCACCTGGCGGACGAGCCCGAGGAGATCCGGGAGCGCCGGGGCGCTCGTCCTGACATGGGAGCGGAGGGTCTCCCCCTCGACGTACTCCATGGCGATGAAGGGGCGCTTCTCCCCGCCCGTCTCCATCTCCGAGATCTCGTAGATGACCCCGATGCCGGGGTGCGAGAGCTGCGAGGCGAGCCGCGCTTCGCGCAGGAGGCGGACGCGCGCCGCGTCCCCGCCGGCGAGCTCCTTCAGGACCTTCAGGGCCACCGGACGGTGGAGGTCCCGGTCCTCGGCGAGGAAGACCTCGGCCATCCCGCCGGAGCCGAGGGGCCGGATCACGCGGTAGCGCGTGGCACGCTCGAGGTCCATGGCTGAGACGGAATCTTATTCCCGCGCCGGCGGGACGATAATGGCGGCATCGTGATGCCCGCCCCGTCCGGAGGAGTCCGCGAGGTGGCCGCGGTCTTCGTCCGGCTCGGGCTGACGGCCTTCGGAGGCCCGGCCGCGCACCTCTCGATGATGCAGGAAGAGGTCGTCCGCCGCCGCCGGTGGCTCCCGCGCGAGGAGTTCCTCGACCTCGTGGGCGCCGCGAACGTCATTCCCGGGCCGAGCTCGACCGAGCTGGCGCTCCACCTCGGCTACCGGCGGGCCGGATGGCCGGGACTCCTCGCCGCCGGAGCCGCCTTCATCCTTCCGGCCTCGCTCGTGACGCTTCTCTTCGCGTGGGCGTACGTCGCCTTCGGTGCGCTTCCGTCGTTCCTGCGGGTCTTCGCGGGAGTCAAGCCCGTCGTCCTCGCGATCATCCTGAACGGGCTCTTCGTCCTCGGCCGCATCGTGGCTCGGTCCAGAGGGCTCGTGGCGCTCGGCGGCCTCGTCGCCCTGCTGGCCCTCCTTCGGCATCACGAGGTGGCGCTCCTCTTCGGGGCCGGCCTTCTCGTGGCGGCGATCCGGCTCGCCCGAAAGCCGGGCGGATCCCACGCGGCCCTGCTGCCGCTTCTGGGGGGCACGGGCGCCGCAGCCCCGGCAACGGCAGCCGCCGTATCGCTCTCCGGCCTCTTCTTCGTCTTCCTGAAGGTGGGGGCCCTTCTGTTCGGAAGCGGCTACGTTCTCCTGGCCTTTCTCCAGGCGGACCTCGTCCAGCGGCGCGGCTGGATGACGGACGGCCAGCTCCTCGACGCGATCGCCGTCGGACAGTTCACCCCCGGACCGGTCTTCACGACCGCCACCTTCATCGGCTATGTCCTGGGGCGCGTCCCGGGGGCGGCCGCCGCCACGTTCGGCATCTTCCTGCCGGCCTTCATTTACGTGGCCCTGACGGCGCCTGCGCTCCCGCGCCTCCGCACCGTTCCGGCGCTCGGAGGCTTCCTCGACGGCGCCAACGCGGCGGCGCTCGGCTTGATGGCGGCCGTCGCCGTGACGCTCTCGCGCTCGGCGATCACCGGCGTCCCGACGGCGCTCCTCACCGTGGCTAGTCTCGTCGTTCTCGTCCTGACGCGCCTGAATCCCGCCTGGCTCGTCCTTCTCGGCGGGGCGGCCGGAGCGCTCTTCGCTCTCTGACGGCTCCTACTTCCTCCGCTTCGGCGCCGCCGGGGCGGGGGCCTCTCTCCCGCGCAGCATCTTCCGGACCTCGCCGACGTGCGCTTCCTCGGTCCCGATCATCTTCCGGGCATACTCCTCGAGCATCACCGACTTCCCCTCCACCAGCCGGATGAGCCCGCGGTAGAGGTCGAGGGCCATCGTCTCGTGCTCGAGAGCGTTGGCAAGGAGGTCCGCCGGGTCGTTCCGGTGCGTGTCGAGGAGAGGGCCGATGCCGAGCGAGGGATGCCCGCCGAGGCTCGTGATCATTTCGCCCGCCTCGGTGGCGTGCAGAAGCGATTCCGACGCCTGCGAGCGGAGCCACTGGACGACGGCGATCCGGTGAAGGCCGAAGACCATGAAGGAGAAATGGGTGTAGCGGACGACGCCGGCCAGCTCCGCTTCGAGGATCCGGTTCAGCTGCCGGAGGACGGCGGGCGTGTCGTAATGATCGCGAGCCATGCGCGTGCTCCTCCGCGCGCATGATATCGGGGGACGCCCGGCCCCCGCGCCTATAATTCGCGCGCTCCGCGCCGCCCGGCGCGCCAAGGAGTGAACGTGACCGCTCCCGCCTTCGATCTCGTCGTCATCGGCTCCGGACCCGGCGGCTACGTGGCCGCCATTCGCGCGGCCCAGCTCGGCCTCAGGACCGCGATCGTCGAGAAGGACGCGAAGGTCCCCGGCGTCGGGCTCGGCGGCTCGTGCCTCCACCGCGGGTGCATCCCGACGAAGGCGATGCTCAAGTCCGCGACCCTCTTCGACGAGGCGAAGCACGCGGCCGAGTTCGGCGTCCTGACGTCCGGCGTCGAGCTCGACTTCCCCCGTGTGGCGAGATTCCGCGACAAGGTCGTCCTCAAGGGGGCACGGGGCGTCGAGTACCAGATGAAGAAGAACCGGATCGACGTCCACGCGGGCTTCGGACGCCTCGACGGGCCGAACCGCGTCGTCGTCTCCGGCGAGGGGGGCGAGACGGGGCTCGAGACGAAGAACATCCTCATCGCGACAGGCTCCGTGCCGCGCGACCTCCCCTTCCTCAAGGCGGACGGCGTCTCGATCCTGAACTCGGACCACATCCTGAAGTCGAGCTCGGTTCCGGCCTCGCTTCTCGTCATCGGGTCCGGCGCCGTCGGGTCGGAGTTCGCCTCGTGCTTCGTGCGCTACGGGACGAAGACCGTCCTCGTCGAGGTGCTCCCCCGGCTCCTCCCGGTCGAGGACGAGGAGATCTCCAGGGAGATCGAGAAGTCGTTCCGGAAAAAGGGGATCGCCTGTCACCCGAAGACGGCCGTCGAGGCCGTCACGCGGAATCCCGACGGCACCGTGACCGTCGCCGCGACCGGCCCCGCCGGCGAGTCGCTTTCGTGGACGGTCGAGAAGGTCCTCCTCGCGGTCGGGCGGCGTCCCCTGACGGACGGGCTCGGCCTCGAGGCGGCGGGGGTCGCGACCGAGAAGGGTTATGTCGTCGTGGACGCCTTCCAGCGGACGAACGTCTCGGGCGTCTGGGCCATCGGCGACGTCACGCCGACGATCTGGCTCGCCCACGTCGCCTCGGCGGAGGGGATCGTGGCCGCCGAGGCGATCGCCGGCGTGCCGACCCGCCCGATCAACCGCGACCAGGTCCCCGGCTGCACCTACACCGACCCGGAGATCGCCTCGATCGGACTGACGGAGGCGAAAGCCCGCGAGCGGGGCTACGACGTCGCCGTCGGGAAGTTCGGATTCCAGGTCCTCTCCAAGAGCGCGATGGAGCACACGAACGAGGGGTTCGTGAAGATCGTCTCCGAGAAGAAGTACGACGAGATCCTCGGCGTCCACATCGTCGGCCCGCACGCGACCGAGCTGATCGGCCAGGCCGCCGCCTTCCTCCGCTGCGAGGCGACGACGGAGGAGATGATCCGGACGATTCACGCCCACCCGACGTTGTCCGAAGCGCTGCACGAGGCGGCGGAGGCCGTCCACGGCCAGAACATCCACGGTTAATCCCGGGCGCCGGACGGCGGACGCCCTCCTCGCCCTCGTCGCGGTCGTCGCCGTGACCGCCCTGGGCCGGGCCCTCGGAGCCAACCCGACGACCGCCGGCTTCGTCTTCCTGATCGCCGTTCTCGGCGTGGCGGTGGGACGCGGCCTCGTCGCCGGAACCATTGCCTCCCTCGCCGGCACGGTGGCCTTCAACTATTTCTTCCTGCCGCCGGTCGGAACCCTGACCATCGCCGACCCCTCGAACTGGGTGGCTCTCGCGGCGTTTCTCGTCGCCTCCACGGTCACGAGCCGGCTCGTGACGCGGGCCCGGCAGCGTGCGGCCGAGGCCGATGCCCGGCGCGCCGAGGTCGAGGCGCTCTACGATCTCTCGATCGACCTCTTCGCCGCCACGAACCGCGTCGGGGCGCTCGGCGTGGCGGCCGGAAGAGCCCTGAAGACGATCGGAGCCGACGGGGGCGGGCTCTTCCTCTTCCGCGACGGACCCGGACAGCTCGATGTCATCTTCGACCTCGCCGGAGACCTCGATCCCGCGGACCCGCTCGTGGAATCGGTCGGTCGCCGCGGCGACCCGGTCGAGGTCCCCGCGGCCGCGGGCGCCCGGGACGTCTACCTTCCGCTCGCCGTCGGCGGCAAGGCGAGCGGCGTCCTCGTGGCACGACGCACGAAGGCGAACCGCGCCGCCCTGGAGTCGGTCGGACGCCTCGTGGCTCTCGCGGTCGAACGCGAGCGGTTCCTTCGCGAGCGGACCGCCATGGAGGCCCTCCGGGAGAGCGAGTCGCTGAAGACGTCGCTCCTCCGGGCCGTCTCGCACGACCTCCGGACGCCGATCACCGCCATCCGGATCGGCCTCGAGCGGCTCCGGAGGCACGCCGGCGCCGAAGAGGCCGTGAGCGAGGTCGCCCGTGAGACCGAGAGGCTCTCGCGGCGGATCGACAATCTGCTCGCCATGGCGCGCCTCGACGCCGGGACGTTCCTGCCGAAACCGGAGCCCTCGCCGGCGGCCGACCTCTTCCGCGCGGCGATCGAGAGCCTTTCGCTCGTGATCCAGGGGCGCCCCGTCGAGGCGTCGATCGCGCCGGAGACTCCCGATCTCCTCGTGGATCCGGCCCTCGCGGTCGAGATCCTCTCAAATCTCCTCGAGAATGCCGCCCGCGTCTCGCCCCCCGGCGCCCCTCTCGGACTTTCCGCCGCGCCGGCTCCCCTCGAGCCGGGGAGAGTCCGCCTCGAAGTGCTCGACCGCGGCCCGGGCGTTCCCACCGCGGTCAAGCGCGCCGTCGCCGGGAAGGGAGAAACCGGTGACACGGGCCGGACGGGGCTCGGACTCGAGATCTGCCGCTCCCTCTCGCGCGCCCTCGGCGGGAGCATCAGCTTCCTCGACCGGCCGGGAGGGGGGACGGTCGCCCGGATCGACCTCCCGGCGGCTCCCGCGGCCGGAGGTCCCGAATGATCCGCGCCGCCCACGCGCCGCGGATTCTCGTCGTGGACGACGATCCCGCCATCCGGCGAGGCCTCTCCGCCGAGCTGCAGGCGGCCGGCTACGAGGTCGTCGGCGCGGCCGACGGCGACGAGGGGCTCCGCCGGTTCGAGGCGGAGGCCCCTGACCTCGTCCTGACGGACCTCGCGATGCCCGGCTCCGACGGATACGAGCTGATCGCCGCCGTGAGGAAACGGGCGAAGACCCCAATCGTCGTCCTGTCGGTTCGCGGCGTCGAGGCCGACAAGGTGCGCGCTCTCGACCTCGGGGCCGACGACTACGTCACGAAACCGTTCTCCGTCCACGAGCTGCTCGCCCGCGTCCGGGCGCAGCTCCGGCGGACCCGGGACGACGCGGCGCCCGGCCCCCTGGAGTTCCCGGGCCTCGTCGTCGACCGGGAGCGGCGGCTCGTCGTCGTCGAGGGGCGCGAGGTGCGGCTGACGCCGACCGAATTCTCGATCCTGGAGTTCCTCGCCTCCCGAGCCGGCAAACCGGTCACGATCGCCCAGATCATCGGCCGCGTCTGGCACGGCGCCCCGGGGACGACGCCGGACGCCGTCCGCGTTCACGTCGGATCGCTCCGGCGGAAACTCGAGCCCGATCCTACCCGCCCCCGGTTCCTCGTGACGGAGCCCTGGGTCGGCTACCGTTTCGTCGCCGAACCTCTTGACTGAAAACGGGTTCCGCCGCCTTTAGGGATTCTTTCGGGCTCCTTCCGGACTTCTTGGGTGGGGCGGCCGCAAGTTCCCGGCGTGAACATGGAGACTCCGTCCCACCCGCCAAACCGCCTTCGAGCCATTGTCCACCTTGCCCTCGCGATCGCCTCGCTCGTCGGTGGCGCCGTCGCCGCATCCCACTTCCACGGCGCCGCCAGCCTGGCCATCGCCCTCGCCGGATTTGGAGGCTATCTGGCGTTCTTCTCCGGCGCCCTTCGCCGGTTCGGCGGCGACTGGGATCGATGGCGCGCCCCCGATGGCGAATGGCGCGCAGGCAAGCGCCCCTCATCGGAAAAGAACCGCGGTGGCGCAGCCCTGCGCCTTGCCGTCGCGACGATCCTCTCCGCGGCACTCGCCCAGTCGGCCGGGGCGCAGGAGCCCGCTTCCCAGGCCTCGGCTCCGGCGCCGTCCCCGACCCCCGCCCCCACCCCGGCCGCGACGCCGGCTCCCACGCCGAAGCCCTGGTACGAGGAGATCGCGGTCAACGGCTTCGTGTCGGCCTGGTACGAGTACAACACCAACAGGCCGGCCTCGGGTCTGAACCAGTACCGCGTCTTCGACTACCGGGACAACAGCGTCACCATCGACGCCGCCGAGATCGTCCTCCAGAAGGCCGTCGAAAAGCCCGGCGACGTCGGCTTCCGGATCGACGCCGTGGCCGGCGCCGTGG
>DATIWM010000255.1:0-12715 GCA_035519355.1 Thermoanaerobaculia bacterium
CTCGAACTCGGCCAGGCCCAGCGCGTCACCCTCGGCGTGCGCCTCGCCGACCGCCAGTCCGCGCGCCGCCTCGGCGTGCACCGCGGCGTGCTTATCGACACCGTCCTCCGCGGCTCCGGCGCCGAGACCGCCGGCCTCTCCGGCCTAGCGGTCGCGCGACTCGGAGAGGGGAACGTCGAGCTCCAGCGTCCGGCCGCTCCGCTGGACCGTCAGCCGGACGCTCTCCCCGGGCTTCTTCTTCTCCAGCGCGGTCGCGAGGTCGTCGTAGGTTGAGACCTTCCGGCCCTCGACGGCCTGGATGACGTCGCCGAGCAGAAGGTCGCCGTTCTCGTCGCGGCGGGTTCCGTGGAGTCCCGCCTTTTCGGCGCCCGAGCCCTCGTTGACCGAGAGGATCAGTACGCCGTCGAGGCCGAGCCGCGCGGCGACGCCCGCATCGGCGAGGAGGACTCCGAGCTGGGGGCGGATGACGCGCCCGTGCTGGATCACCTGTGGCACGACCTCGTTGACGGTGTCGACCGGGATCGCGAATCCGATCCCCGCGCTCCCGCCCGAGGGGCTGGCGATCTGGGTGTTGACGCCGATGAGGCGCCCGGCGCTGTCGAGGAGCGGGCCGCCGGAGTTGCCGGGGTTGATGGCGGCGTCGGTCTGGATGACGTCTCCGATCTTCCGGTTCGTCATCGACTGGATGCTCCGCCCGAGGGCGCTGACGACCCCGGTGGTCAGCGTCCGGTCGAGGCCGAAGGGGTTCCCGATGGCGAAGACGCGCTGGCCGACGGCGAGGTCGCGACTCGTTCCGACCAGGATCGGTCTCAGCTTCTCCTTTGGCGCGGAGACCTGCAGGACGGCGAGGTCCTTGTCCGGAGCCACGCCGACGACCCGGGCGGGGTACGTCGACTGGTCGTCCAGCGTCACCCGGACGTTGGAGGAGTTGGCGACCACGTGAAAGTTCGTCACGACGTGCCCGTCCGCGTCCCAGATGAAGCCGGAGCCGGCTCCCTGTGGCACCTCCATCACGTCGAAGAAGCTCCGCGCGCGCGCCATCGACGTGACGTAGACGACCGAAGGGCTCGAGCGCGAGAAGAGTTCGATCGTCGCCTTCTCCTCCGAGGAGAGGTCGCCGCGCGCCGTCACGGGGCGCGGCTCGGCCGCCGGACCCGTCGGGCGCCGGGCGAAGGGGTTCGGGAGGCCGCCCTGGAGGAGCCGGAAGACGACGTACCCCGCCAGGATTCCGAGGAGTACCGGCAGGAGAACGGAGGGCCTTCGCGGCGGGTAAGTCGGCGGAGGCGGCAGAGGCGGGAACGGCGGAGGGCCGGACATCGAAGGGAGGATTCTAGGCCGTGCCGGGGCCCGGCGGCCGGTCAGTAGAAGAAGCCGGGCGACGTCTGGACGCGGCCCCGACGGGTCCGGACCTCGACGGCGTGGAACGAGCCGGTCCGCTTCACGTTCGCGACGTACGAGACAAGGTACTGCGTCCGGATGTCGCGCTCGATCTGCTCGTAATAGCGGGGAAGGTCCGCGGCCCTCTTCACGGGGTACATCCGCCCGCCCGTGGCCTCTGCGAACCGCTCGAGCACCTTCAGGTTCGGGGGCTGCTCGATGGGGACTTCCCGGTACCGTTCGCGCGTCGTCCCCTCCTCGTCCTTCTCCAGGACGCGGTCGAGCTTCAGCCCCGTCGAGGGGAGCGCGAGGGCGTAGATCTTCACGCCGGACTGCCGCGCGTAATCGAGGGCCGCCGACTCGGGCACCTCGTCCTCGTAGGCGTTGCCGTCCGTGATCAGGAGCAGGGCCCGGGCTCCCTGGTTCCCCTGGAACTGGTAGAGCCCGCGGATGACGGCCTGGTTCAGGAGCGTTCCGGGAACGGGATCGTCCTCGAGGGCGAGGACCGACTGCCGCAGGATCTCCCTCGAGCGGGTCCAGGCGACGATCCGGACGGCGGCCGGGCCGAAACGGAGCAGGAACGCCTGGTCCTGCCTCTTCAGCGTCCGTTCGATGAAGAGGTGCGCCGTCGCCTGCTTCAGCGCGTCCACGTACATGAGCGACTGCGAGGTGTCGACCAGGAGTCCGACGGCGAGCGGCGTGTCACGGAGGAGATTCACCTCGCGGATCTCGCACCGCCCGCCTCCGTCGCTCACGCTGAAGTCTCCGGCCGTCAGGCCTTCCAGCGGCTCGTTGCCGCGGTAGACGCCGACGACCTGCTCGACGATGCGGGCCTCGGACGTGGCGACGATCCCGCGGCCGTTCAGGACGATCGCCTTCTCGGCTCGCCGGCCCGACGCCGTCGACAGGAAGACGGAGATCGGCGTCGTCCGGTCGGGGACGTTCACGACGGCGGAGCGGAGCGCGCCGTCACCCGCCAGGGGAGCCGCCTGGCTCCCCGCCTGGACCTTGAAGCTCTCGATCGCGTCGCCTTCCGGCACACGGGCCTGCACGAGGACCCGGACGGGACCGGAGACGCCCTGCCCGTCGTACGGCGAGAGGATCTCCACGCCGACGAAGCGCTCTCCGGGGTTCAGGATCGCCTCCTGCTGGTAGAGGGCCTGCCGGTTCTGGTCGAGGGCGACCGCCACGATCCGCTTCTCCTGCGGGATCGGCCCGACGTCGAAGTCGGCGTCGAACTCCGGGCGTGCGGCCCGGCGGGAGACGCCGCCCAGCGTCCAGATGACGTTGGTGATGCGCGGATCCTCGGCCCGGGCTTTGAGCAGGACGCGCCCCGTCGCCATCCCCTCGGGGACCTGGAGGCGGAAGGCGGGCCGCACGTCGGGTTCGCCGCCGGCCCGCAGGAAGGCCAGGAGGAGGGCTGCCGCGAGGAGCCGGGTGGCCCGTCGCGGCGGCAGGGAAGGGAGGAATCGCATCCTCATGGACAGGCGGGAGATCGTCGCGCCCGGCTCACCGAACCCGCACCGGACCTTACGTGGAGTCTCCCGGGCCGACCATTTTCGCCGGGTCGACCCACCGGTCGAAGTCCTCGGGCGAGACGAAGCCGAGCTCGGCCGCCGTCTCCCGAAGCGTCTTTCCGGTGGCGTGCGCCTTCTTCGCGATCTGGGCCGCCTTGTCGTACCCGATGCGCGGGGCGAGCGCCGTCACGAGCATGAGGGACTTCCGCATCAGTTCCTCGATCCGGGCGCGGTCGGGCTCGATTCCTTCGGCGCAGTGAACGCGGAAGCTCCGGCAGGCGTCGGCGAGGAGCCGGACCGACTCGAGGAGGTTGTGGATGATGACCGGCTTCATGACGTGCAGCTCGAAATTCCCCTGGCTCGCGGCGAAGGCGATCGCCGCGTCGTTCCCGTAGACCTGGGCGACGACCATCATCAGCGCCTCGGACTGCGTCGGGTTCACCTTGCCCGGCATGATGGAGCTCCCCGGCTCGTTCTCGGGGATCCAGATCTCGCCGAGGCCCGTGCGCGGCCCCGAGGCGAGCCAGCGGACGTCGTTGGCGATCTTCAGGAGCGAACCGGCGAGCGTCCGGAGGGCGCCCGAGGCGAAGGCGGCGGCGTCGTGCGCGGCGAGAGCCTCGAACTTGTTGGGCGCCGAGACGAAGGAGAGGCCCGTCAGGGCCGAGATCCTCCGCGCCATCCGTTCCGCGTACTCCGCGTGCGCGTTGAGCCCCGTGCCGACGGCCGTCCCGCCGATGGCCAGCTCCGAGAGGTGAGGGAGCGCCTGCCGGACGTGGGCGATCCCGTGGTCGAGCTGCGAGACCCAGCCGGAGATCTCCTGGCCGAGCGTGAGCGGGACGGCGTCCATGAGGTGGGTCCGCCCGATCTTCACGACGTCGGCGTAGGCCGTCGACTTCGCCGCGAGGGCGTCCCGGAGCTTCGTCACCTCGGGGAGGAGCCGCCCCTCGATCTCGGAGACCGCCGCGATCGACATCGCCGTGGGAAAGGTGTCGTTCGACGACTGCGACCGGTTGACGTCGTCGTTCGGGTGGATCGGCGTCTTCGACCCCATCACGCCGCCGGCCATCTGGATGGCCCGGTTCGCGATGACCTCGTTGACGTTCATGTTGGTCTGCGTGCCGCTGCCGGTCTGGAAGACGACGAGCGGGAAGTGGGCGTCGAGGGTCCCGGCGATCACCTCCTCCGCCGCGGCGACGATCCAGGCCGCCTTCTCGGGAGGCAGGAGACCCAGGTCGCGGTTCACCTCGGCGGCGGCCTTTTTCAGGAGGCCGAAGGCCCGGATCAGGGGGCGGCCGAAGCGGATCTCGCCGATCTCGAAGTTCTCGAGGGAGCGCTGGGTCTGGGCGCCCCAGTAGCGGTCTGCGCCGACCGCGATCTCGCCCATCGTGTCCCTCTCGATCCGTGTCGCCATCGGCTCGTCCCGAAGGATTCTCCCTCAACGGTACGCCCGATTTCATAGACTCGGATGCATGAAAGCGATTCGCGTCCAAGAAACCGGCGGCCCCGAGGTCCTGCGGCTCGAAGACTCCCCGGTCCCGAAACCGAAGGAAGGGGAGGCTCTCGTCGCCGTCGAGGCGGCCGGGCTGAATTTCATCGAGGTCTATTTCCGGCGCGGCTGGTACAAGGCCGCGCTCCCCTTCACCCCCGGCTCCGAGTGCGCCGGGACGGTGCGGGAGGTGGGGCCTCAAGTCACGGACGTGAAGCCGGGGGACCGCGTGGCCACCGTGGCGGCGGCTGGCTCGTATGCCGAGTTCGCCGTCGTTCCTGCCGCCCGGCTGGTGCCGCTGCCGGAAGGGCTCGGGGCGAAGGAATCAGCCGCCGCCCTCCTGCAGGGGATGACGGCCCACTACCTGACGACGTCGGTCCACCCGCTGAAGCCCGGGGACACCTGCCTCGTCCACGCGGCGGCCGGGGGCGTCGGCCTGCTCCTCTGCCAGATCGCGAAGAAGCTCGGGGCGCGCGTCATCGGGACGGTCTCCACCCGGGACAAGGCGGAGCTGGCGAGGAAGGCCGGTGCCGACGAGGTCGTCATCTACACGGAGAAGGACTTCGTCGCCGCGGTGAGGAACGCCACGGGAGGCCGCGGCGTGAACGTCGTCTACGACTCGGTCGGCGCCACGACCTTCGAGAAGGGGCTCGACGTCCTTTCGCCGCGGGGCATGATGGCCCTCTTCGGGCAGTCGAGCGGCCCGGCCGCGCCCTTCGACCCGCAGCTGCTCAGCGCCAGGGGATCGCTCTTCATGACCCGCCCCACGCTGGCCCATTACGTGGCGACGCGCGAGGAGCTGCTCCACCGGGCCGGCGAGATTCTCGGCTGGGTGAAGGACGGCTCGCTGAAGCTCCGGATCGGGGCGGAATTCCCGCTGGAGAAGGCCGCCGAGGCCCATCGCGCGCTCGAAGGGCGGAAGACGACCGGAAAGGTGCTGCTGATCCCTTAGCCGGCCGGGCCCGAATCGCCGGGCCGACGCTATCGCGCGCCGCGGGGACCGATTGCGCTAACGGGTCCGGGCGATCAGGTCGATTTCGATGGGGGCCGCCTTCGGGAGAGCGGCGACGGCCACGGTCGACCTCGCGGGGCGGCTG
This sequence comes from Thermoanaerobaculia bacterium, assembly GCA_035519355.1. Taxonomy (GTDB): domain Bacteria; phylum Acidobacteriota; class Thermoanaerobaculia; order UBA5066; family UBA5066; genus DAOMFB01. Next base: position 5,478 of record DATIWM010000255.1, read on the forward strand.
TCCCCCATCCGCTGCGCGTAGACGGCGTTCACGGCCGGGAAGTCCTCGATCCGCGTCAGGTAGACGGTCGTCCGCACGACGTCCTTGAAGGTCAGGCCCGCCGCCGCCAGCACGGCCTGGAGGTTGTCGAAGACCCGGTTCGTAGAGGCCTCGATCCCGCCGGTGACGAGATCACCGCTCTTCGGATCAAGGGGAATCTGGCCCGACGCGAAGAGAAATCCGCCCTCGATGACGGCCTGGGAATAGGGTCCGATCGCCTTGGGCGCCCCGTCGGAGGCGACCACTTTGAGGGCGGACTTCTCCTCGGTGGAAGCCTTCGGAGCGGGCGTCTGGGCGGAGGAGACGGACGGGAGGGCCAACGTGGAAAGACCCAGAACGAGACCCAGCAGACGGATCTTCATCGCGGATTCCTCCTTCTTTACCGTCAGCCTATCGCTGCACTGCAGGAGCGTCAACGAATGCGTGCGGCGCCCGGACTCACGAGTCGGCGGCCGTCGCACTTACCCGTCGGGCGCCCGGGATCCTGCGCAGCCGCGCCCCCGCACGAGCGTCACTTCGGCGCCGACGGCGAGCGCGCCCCCGGTGATCACGAAGCAGTTGAGCGCGAGCTTCCCCTCGAAGCGCCGGTAGATGCCGCGGGTGATCTCCTTGTCTTGAACCTGGGTGTCGGGGTCGAAAGACGTCATGATGCAGCGCAGCCGGAGATCCTGCACGCCGATGAGGACCTCGCCGATCCGCAGGCAGGCGCCCGGCCAGTCGCGTTCGGCGAGGCCCTCGACGCCGCCGACGACGAGGTTCGGTCGCAGGCGCCGACCGTCGTGGCCGAAGGCGGCAATCGCCCCGTCGGTGGCCACCAGCAGCGGCAGCACGTCGAAGCGCGCCGCGCCGTCGTCTCGCACCAGCCTGGCGCCCGGACCGGCAATGGCCGAGACCTCGGCCGCAACTTCAGGAGCGTCCCAGGGCCGGCCGTCCACCCGGACGTCTCCCTTCGGGCCGAGGGAGCCTCTGTGTCCGAGGAAGCGCGGGTGCGTCCGGGAGGTGACCACCCGGCCCGTCGCGTCCTCGACATGCACGACCCGGTCGCCTTCGAGGCCGAGAGGCCCCACGACGGCTCGCTGCAGCCTTTCTCCGGCCATCGTCTTCACCGGATATCGCCAGATTTCAGCGATTTTCACCGCCACCTCGTGACCCGCGTCGGCACTCCCATATCTTGACGATACGGCGCTGAATTGCGAGCCCGTCCAGCGCGCTTCGGTCGTGAGGCTGGAGGGCCCTTCAAACGGCCCTGGGTTCGGGCCCGCCGAGGAGTGCTGCGATCCCCTCCGAGCGCGTCGCGTGGCAACGGAAGAGCTGGTCGAGCGCCGAGACCTTCAGAACGAGGAGGTGTTTCGAATCGAGACCGGCGACGTGCAGGTCGAAACCCCGTTCGGAAAGGCGTGTTCTCAGGGCGACGAGGACACCGACGAGGTACGAACTCATGTACCGGACGCCGGACATGTCGAGGAGCGTCGGCCCCGGTGTCGCGGCGACGAACGCCTCGAACTCGTTCTTGAGATCCTGCGCGGCTTCCGTGACGAGCTTTCCCTCGAGGGTCACCACGCGCACCGGACCGACGGTTTCAACGTTCAGAGCCATCTCCTGGTTCCCCTCCAAGCGCTCTTTCCGAGCGGCGCGAGTATGGGTGCCTTCAGGCGTCGATCACTCGGCCCGAACCGCCTTTTTACGTCGAATTAACACGGATCGGAGAGGGCGTTGATGGCGATGGCGCCGCTGCTCCGGTTCTCTCCCGTGAGGACGCGCCTGAGATAGCCCGCCTGGCCCAGATGATGCGCGAGATGGGAGGTCAGGTGGAGCAGGAAGAGCCCGGTCGGCACCCGAAGGCCGCCCGGAACGGCGGGGAATTCGGTCGACAGCTCCGGCTCGGACAGGCGAGGCAGGACGGTGTCGACGACCTGAATCGTCTTGATGAGTTCGGCCGAGAGCCCGGCGCGGGAAACTCCGCGGGCGCTGAACTCGAGATCCCGGTTGCGCACGTACCCGGTTCCGCCCAGGACGGCTCCCACGAAGTGCTGGAGATTGCCGCAGACATGAAGCGCCAATGTGCCCGCGGAGTTCGTGATGCCGGGAACGATCGACCAGATGAGGCTCTCGTCCGGAAAGAGTTCGAGCTCCCGGGAGAAGGACGTCAGTTCCCGTATCAGGAGAAGCCGGATCCAGCCGATGTCCATGGGTGTGATCTCCTCGGCATCTGCCGGGTAACGATATCGCGCCCGATCAGTCCTGGAGCGCCCGGGCGAGCGGGGCCGGAACGAGGCAGAAGGCGTTGAAATCGAAGGCCTGAAGCCCCGCGATCGGGAGGCGCAGAAGGAGAAAGAGGACGACGGCCACCCGAAGCCACTTCCTCTCGAAGGGCCAGCCGGCGCTGATCCCCGCGGCGACCGGAAGGCAGGCCACGGGAGCCGCGATGACGACGTGCCACGTCTGCAACGTGATCGGGGCGAGGCCCGCGGCGAGCATCAGCGCCGGGAGCGCGGTCCATGTGTAGGCGGCGAGCCACCGCTCCGGTTCCGGCCGGTCCGGCGCGCGCGACCGGCGGAACCACCACACCGTCGCTCCGGCCGAAACGACCACGGAGGCCGACGCCAGCCAGCCGCCGAGCCGGTAGAAGAAGCACCAGACGGCGTCCGCGAGGCCGCTGTCCCTCGCTGCGGCCGTGCACGACACGCAGTTCTGGACCTGCATCCGGCCCACATCCGGGGCGCCCAGCCTCAGCCAGAACAGCACCGCGCGGAAGACCGGCAGGACCAGGACGAAGCCGCGCCCCGGAAGACCCGAGTCCGACGCAAGATTCAGGGGGGAGCCCTGAAATTGCGCGAGGACGGCCGGAAGCATCGGCAGAGAGCCCAGCGCGCCGCCGGCGAGAAACGCCGGCCAGGAGACCTTCAACACCTTTCGCCAGAGGAGAAGGACCGTCAGGAAGATCAGGAAGATCCCGGAGAGATGGATCTGGAAGGTCAGGACGATCGTGGCCCCGATGACGAAGGAGGCGAGGGGCCGGGGCGACTCCCGGGAGACCCAGCATCCCCACAGGTGGGCCGCGGCCGGCAGGATGAGGAGGTTGGGCTCCCAGACGAAGCCCGAGTGGAAGAGGCGCCACGGGGAGAGCCAGAAGACCACCAGGTAGACGGCGGCGAACCGGTCCCCGAACGCCCGGCGGACGGTCGACAGGAGAAGGAGTCCCGCCGCGACGTGGAACAGGACGACGACGAGGACGGAGGCGCGGACGTCGTGCGTCACCATGGCCGGGCCGGCGAGGAGGAATGGCAGGAGGCACCCCGGGATGTCGGTGCCCGTCCCGCTCTTCTTCCAGCTCGGCATCGGCCGCGGGTCGACGAGGAAGCTCTCCATCAATGCCCGGAACTCCACGCCGTCGCTGGCGATGGAGCTTCCCGGCATCTCCGGGTAGCCGGGCCAGGCTCTCCAGACGCGGACGACGAACAGGAGCTGCAACAGCAGCCCCGCGAGGAAGAGAGCCCAGATCGTCCGACGCATCGTGAGGTGACGCTCTTCGCCTTCGGTGCTGGCGGACGATAACCCGATCGGGGGGGCCGGCACGGCCGTCGTACTTCGGGTGACGGCGGCGGATCTCCTTGATCGCCTCCCGGTGATCGGCGAAACGATGCTCGAAAACGACAAGGATCGGGTAGAACCGGTTCAGGACTTCTTCCTGCCGCCGCCGGAACGGCCGCCTCTCTTCGCGGCCGGCTGCTCGGCCTTTTCGTCTCCGATGACGGTCTTGAGCGGGCAGAAGGAGAATGCGGGGCACTTCTTGCACGTGACGGCGAGGGCGATGGGGCAGAGGGTCACGGGGCACCTCCTGAGGTGGGCAGACGCCAGCATACTGCTTCCGCGGGGAGCGGAGCCTCCCAGATCCAGGCGCTTCCCTCGGGCCGGCCGGGCGGGTTCTTCCAGATGAGCCGGCTTGCGTGGAGAAGGGGAGCGGGGGTCTCCGGGCCGCAGGCAGCGTCGTAGAGGCGGTCCCCCTGAAGCGGCGTGCCGAGGTGGGAGAGATGGACCCTGAGCTGGTGCATCCGTCCGGTCTCGGGGATCAGCTCGACGAGGGCGGTGGCTCCCCGCGCCTCCACCACGCGATACGCCGTGGCAGCGGGTCTTCCGGCCGGGTGAACGGCCGAACGTCCCTCCGGGGGAACCGGCGGAATCGCGCCGACCCGGCGCCCCGAGAGAAGATGTCCGGCGCGCGCCGGCCCGTAAGCGGCCTTGAGGGCGCGGCGAAGCAGCTCCCTCTTCGACGACCGGTGCTCGAGGACGGGGGCGCTCACGACCCCCTCGGGGGGCGAGGGCACGCCGCGAGTCCTCGCGAGGTAGACCTTCCTCACGTCGCGGAGCCACGCCGCATGGGCGGCGCGGAGCGCGGCGGCGCCGCGCGCGAAGAGAAGCACGCCGGAGGTTTCGCGATCCAGCCGGTGGACGAGCGCGAGGTCCTCGCCCGTCGCGGCCCGCAGCTCCTCGAGCAGGCCGCCCCTCCCGTGGACGACGCGCCCCGCCGGCTTGTTCACGGCGAGGTACGCCTCCGCGCCCTCGGGCGAGGGGAGGATCTCGATCCCGATAGCGGTCATGAAGACCCTCGCCGACGCTACCCCGAGATCGGCTCGAAGGCGCTGTCGGACTCGACCTGGTACTCGCGCCAGCGGGAGACGAGGCCGTTCTCCAGAAGGACGATGGCGACGCCGGCGTAGGCATGGCCGCCCCAGTCGAAGGTGAACTCGGCCGCACCGGTCTGCGAAGGCTCGTCGAAGAAGACGTGGCGCCAGGTGGTCTTCATGGGCGCGCGCTTCGCCGTCCGGTCGAAGAGCTCGCGGAGGACGGCGCGGGATCGGTAGAACTTCTTCCCGCCGGGGTCGAGGTAGACGGCGTCTTCCGCGAAGAGCGCGGCGGCGCGCTCGGCGTCGCCGGCGTTCCACGCGTCGGCCAGCCGGGCCATCAGGGCGTGGAATTCCTCGGGCGTCAGGGCGCCGGCGCCTTCCATCGATCCGTCACTTCATCCCTGCCATCCGCGGACGGCATGGGGAGTGTACGGGGCCTCGAGAGCCCGGATCTCGTCTTCCGCGAGCGAGAGGTCGAGGGACCGGATCGCCGCCTGAAGGTGCGGGAGCTTCGTGGCGCCGATGATCGGGGCCGTGACGGCGCTCTTGGAGAGGAGCCAGGCGAGCGCCACCTCGGCCATCTCCACCCCGCGCGCGGCCGCGACCTTCCGCGCCGCCTCCATGACGTGGATGTCGGAGGGGTGGTCGTAGAGCTTCCAGGCGTAGTCGTCGCTCGCCGCCCGCGGCGTCGAGGTCCGGTCGTCGGGGCGGGGGCGCGTCCCGGCGAGGAGCCCGCGGGCCAGCGGCGACCAGGGGACCACGGCGAGGCCTTCCGCCACGCAGAGGGGGAGCATTTCCCGCTCCTCTTCCCTGTAAAGGAGGTTGTAGTGGTTCTGCATCGAGGCGAAACGGGGGAGACCGCGGAGGTCGGCGAGGCCGAGCGCCTTCATCAGCTTCCACGCGGGGCCGGAGCTGGCCCCGACGTACCGTACCTTTCCCTGCGCGACGAGCAGGTCGAGGGCCGAAAGCGTCTCCTCGAGAGGAACGGCCGGGTCGAAGCGGTGGATCTGGTAGAGATCGATCGTGTCGAGCTGGAGCCGCTTCAGGCTGGCTTCGCACCCGGCCACGACGTGCTTCCGCGAGAGCCCCTTCATGTTCGGGCCCGGCCCCATCGGGAAGAAGACTTTCGTGGCGAGGACGACCTCCTCCCGCCGCGCGAACTCCTTGAGCATCTTCCCGGTGATCTCCTCCGAGCGCCCCAGCGAGTAGCCGTCGGCCGTGTCGAAGAAGTTGATCCCGGCTTCCACGGCGGCGCGGAAGAAGGGGCGCGCGGCCTCCTCGCCGTCCAGGATCCAGGGCCGCCAGCTGCTCGAGCCGTAGCTCATGCAGCCGAAGCAGAGGCGCGAGACGGTCACTCCCGTCCGTCCGAGCGTCGTGTACTTCATGGCTCATCCTCCCTGCGGAGCGAGTGGGCCGGGGAGCGTAGCAGAGGGCGATGCGGCGTCCGGACGCCAAGTGGATAGAATCGGGCCGCATTCGGGCCAGACATCCACGCGAAGGAGGGCTTCCCTCATGTCCGGTCTTCCGCCCGACGTCCCGCCCCCCCCGCCCCCACCCCCGCCTCCGTCCGGCTACGTGCCGCCGCCTCCGGCGCCCGGCGGCTTCTCGCCGCCGCCGAACCCCCTCCCGTGGGAGGACCGCCCCCGGGTCGGGTTTGCCGACGCGCTCGTCGACACGATCCGCCTCTTCGCCACGAAGCCGGCCGAAGCCTGGAGCCGGACCCGGGAGAAGGGGGACATCGGCCAGCCGCTCCTCTTCGCCATCTGCGTCGGCTGGATCGGCGCCGCATTCAACGCGGTCTACGGCCTGATGTTCGGCCAGGCGTGGCTCCGGTGGCTCCCGGCGGACATGCGCCACCAGATGGCCGGCTTCCTCGTGGCCTCCGCCGGGGGGACGGTGCTTCAGATCCTCCTGGCCCCCCTCGGCGTCGTCATCGGCCTCTTCATCGGCGCGGCGATCCTCCACGTCTGCTTCCTGATCGTCGGCGCGCTGTCGCGTTCAACGGCCGGCTTCGAGGGGACGATCCGGATCGTCGGCTACTCGTGGGTGACCCAGCTCGCCCAGATCATTCCGATCTTCGGCGGCCTCATCGCCGCCGTCTGGAGCCTGGTGCTCGCGATCATGGGGGCCCAGGCGCTCCACAGGTCGTCGCAGGGGAAGGCGGTCATGGGCGTCCTTCTGCCGGTCCTCCTCTGCTGCGGCTGCGCCGTCGTCTGTCTGATCGTCGGCGGCGCGGCGCTGTTGAGCGCGTTCGGCCGGATGCGCTGAGGCCGGAAAGCCGGAGTCCGGCGATGAGCAGCGGGCGGAAGCTGGGGTTTCTGTGGGGCGGGGTGGCCCTCGCGCTGCTGGCCTGCTCGCCGCTCGCGCCGGCCCTCGCGGGAGCCCTCCCGGAGTGCTTCTTCCGGCGCCTGACCGGAGTCCCGTGCCTCACCTGCGGCGGCACGCGCGCCGCGATCGCGCTCCTCGCCGGCAATCTTCCCGCGGCGCTTCAGGCCAACCCGCTCGTCACGGCCGCGCTCGTGGTTCTCGTCGGGGGGGGCCTCGCCGCGGGGGCCCTCGCGCTCGCCGGGCAGG
>DATIWM010000256.1:0-11964 GCA_035519355.1 Thermoanaerobaculia bacterium
AAATGTGTTAGGGGTTCCGCGAGAAGCCCGCAGCCACATCCGATGTCGAGGAGGTTCGACGAGGGCTGCAGGCCACAGATCGAGATGAGTTTCTGAAGCGCTTCACTGCCGTTCGAGCAATATTTCCGGGGGTCAGCAAAAGGTCCAACCCAGAGTCGGAGCCTCGCGGGCGGTGTGGTGTCGTCACTCCAACCGAGAGTCCGCTCCAATGTGCAGAAGATCCGCTCTAGGGATGTCAAGGGAGTTGCCAGCCTTGTGCTGGCCGTCAACCTGATTGCTCCGACAAGTCCCTCTTCCAGCAACGAACTTAGCGACATTCTGCCCCTCAGATTCGGCCGCGCTTTCTGTTGGTCTCGTCCCAGTCGCTCGACGAGCCCGGGAGGCTCAGCCCTCTCCCCACCACCCCCTGAGATGGAGTCACGGCAAGCCGAGTCCCGCTGGTCACTGCGAGCTCCTTCAAGGACATAAAGATACCTTAGTCCCCTGTCGTGCGGCGCCCGGCCTCTGCCGGCCCGCTCATGCCGCTCCGAATCTCGGCGCAAGCGACACGACGTAGCCTTGCGTCTGGAGCCGCCTTGCCTCATCTGAAACGTCTGCATCGGCCACTGCGCCGACGTTGACGATCGTCGTGTCCGGACGGTGTCCGATCGCCTCCCCCGGAGGTTGGACCACGAAACCGGCTGCCGGGCACTGCTACGTGATCCCGTCCCAAGCGACGACGGCCACGACGTGGCAGCCGTCGACTGTGCCATTGCCCGGGAACTTGTGCGAAAACGAGCCGGCGCCCCGGGGACGAAAATGAGATCGGCGTTCTCGGAGAAAGCCACGTATTGACGGTTATAGGCTCGCTGAATCGCCGGAGTGTCCTCGTAGAAGAGACGGGTGCCCGGACCGTCATCGACGTCCAAGGCGCGACGAAAAGGCGATCCCTCCAGAAGAGTGGCGCGCTGCGCATGAAGCACCTTGACTTCACCGGCCCTTAGATCGGGCAGGGGCGCAGCGCCCGCTTCGTCACGAGGAGAACGCTCATCCCGTGGCCTGGGGCCCCAGGCAGTATTCCGGCCCAGGAGCATCGCCGTCAACTCGCGGCCTCCCCCGACTACAATGAGGTTTGCATGAAGACCGTCCTTCTCGCCGGCGGGCTCGGGACCCGTCTCTCCGAGGAGACGGCTTCGATCCCGAAGCCGATGGTCGAGATCGGCGGGCGGCCGATTCTCTGGCACATCATGAATCTCTTCGCGGCCCAGGGATTCTCCGAATTCGTCGTCGCGCTCGGGCACAAGGGCGAGATCGTGAAGGACTACTTCCTCAACTTCCACGCCCGGAACGCGGACCTCACCCTGAAGCTCGGGAAGGGCGAGCGGACGGTCCACGCCGGGGCGCACCCCGACTGGACCGTCCACCTCGTCGACACCGGGGCGGCGACGCAGACCGGCGGACGGCTGAAACGGCTCGCCACCTGGCTCGGCGAAAGGGAGGCCTTCCTGATGACGTACGGCGACGGTGTCGCCGACATCGACATCAAGGCCCTCCTCGCGTTCCATCGGGCGCACGGGAAGCTGGCCACGGTGACGGCCGTCCGGCCTCCGGGCCGTTTCGGCAGCCTGGCCCTCGCCGGGAACCGCGTTTCCATCTTCGCGGAGAAGCCACAGACGGGCGAAGGCTGGATCAACGGCGGCTTCTTCGTGCTGGAACCGGCGGTCCTTGACCTGATCGCGGGTGACGAGACGCTCTGGGAGCTCGAGCCCCTCGAGACGCTGGCGCGGCGCGGAGAGCTGATGGCCTTCCGCCACGAAGGCTTCTGGCAGCCGATGGACACGCTTCGGGACAAGCGCCACCTCGAGGAGCTCTGGGCCGCCGGGAGGGCGCCCTGGAAGGTGTGGGCATGAGCGACGGGGAGGGACGCGTCGTCCTCGTCACGGGCGCGACGGGGCTCGTCGGGTCATGGCTCGTCCCGAAGCTCCTCTCCCGGGGCGCGACGGTCGTGGCCCTCGTCCGGGACGCGGACCCGCAATCCGAGCTCGTCCGCTCGGGAGCGATCGCCCGCTGCACGGTCGTCTCCGGGCGTCTCGAGAGCCTCGCCGACCTCGAACGGGCGATCGTCGAGGCCGAGGTCGACACGGTCTTCCACCTCGGTGCGCAGACGATCGTCGGGACGGCGTACCGGAGCCCGCTCGCGACCTTCGAGGCGAACGTCCGGGGGACGTACAACCTCCTCGAGGCCTGCCGCCGCCAGAGCGACCTCGTCCGCCGGATCGTCGTCGCCTCGAGCGACAAGGCGTATGGCGAGGGACGCGTCCTTCCGTACACCGAGGAGATGCCCGCGAACGGACGCCACCCGTACGACGTCTCGAAGAGCTGCGCCGACCTGATCGCGCAGACGTACGCCTCCACGTACGGCCTCCCCCTCGCGGTCGCCCGCTGCGGCAACATCTATGGCGGCGGGGACCTGAACTGGAGCCGCCTGATCCCCGGCACGATCCGCTCGGCCCTGGAGGGGCGGAATCCCGTCATTCGCTCCGACGGGCGCTTCACGCGCGATTACGTCTACGTGGGCGACGCCGTCGACGCGTACCTCTCCCTGGCGGACGGCCTCGGGCGCGAGGAGGTGCGCGGCGGCGTCTTCAACTTCGGCCCCGGGGCCCCCGCCACCGTCCTCGAGGTGACGCAGGCGGTCCTCGAGGCCGCGGGGCGGACCGATCTCGTTCCCGAGATCCGAAACGAGGCCGTGGCCGAAATCCGGGAGCAGACGCTCGACAGCGCCAAGGCGCGGCGGGTCCTGGGATGGGCGCCCGCGCGGGGGCTTCGCGAGGGCCTCCGCGAAACGGTCGCCTGGTACCGGCGGTACCTCGGGCACGGCGTGTGACGAGCGCCGACCTTCGCGCCCGGATCCTCGCGCTCGTCCGGGACTTTGCCGCCGCCGAGTGGCCCGCGCAGCCCTTCGTCCCCGGCACGACGCCGGTTCCCGTCAGCGGCCGCGTCTTCGACGGCGTCGAGGTTTCGACGCTCGTCGACGCTTCCCTCGACTTCTGGCTCACGACAGGACGGTTCGCCGACGCCTTCGAGCGCTCGCTCGCGGACTTCGTCGGGGTCCGGCACGTCGTCCTCGTGAACTCCGGCTCCTCGGCGAACCTCCTCGCCCTCGCCGCCCTGACCTCGGAGAAGCTCGGAGACCGGCGCCTCGTCTCCGGCGACGAGGTGATCACCTGCGCTTCCGGCTTTCCGACGACCGTCAACCCGATCCTCCAGAACGGCCTCGTTCCCGTCTTCGTGGACGCCTCTCTCCCGACCTACAACGTCGATGTCAGCGCCCTCGAAGGGGCCCTCGGGCCGCGGACGCGCGCGATCGCCGTCGCCCACACGCTCGGCAACCCGTTCGACGTCGAGGCCGTCCTCGCCTTCGCCCGCCGTCACGGCCTCTTCGTGGTCGAGGACTGCTGCGACGCCCTCGGGAGCGAGTATCGCGGCCGGAAGGTCGGAACGTTCGGCGACCTCGCGACGCTCAGCTTCTACCCCGCCCACCACGTCACGACCGGCGAGGGGGGGGCCGTCCTCGTCTCCGACCCGAATCTGAAGAAGATCCTCGAGTCCTTCCGGGACTGGGGCCGGGACTGCTGGTGCGACCCGGGGCGCGAGAACACCTGCGGGAAGCGCTTCGACTGGCAGTTCGGGGAGCTGCCCTTCGGGTACGACCACAAGTACGTCTACAGCCACGTCGGCTACAACCTGAAGATGACCGACCTCCAGGCGGCCGTCGGGGCCGCCCAGATGAAGAAGCTTCCCGGGTTCGTCGAGCGCCGCCGGGAGAACTTCGCCCGTCTTCGCCGGGCGCTGGCGGGCCTCGAGGAGCGCCTCGTCCTCCCGGAGTCGACGCCGGGAAGCTCGCCGAGCTGGTTCGGGTTTCCGATCACCGTCCGCGGGGAGGCCGGGGTCTCGAGACGCGACCTCGTCCGGTTCCTCGAGTCGCGCCGGATCGGAACCCGGCTTCTCTTCGGCGGGAATATCGTCCGCCAGCCCGCTTATCGCGGGGCGCCGCACCGTCGGGTGGGAGACCTCGCGGGTGCCGACCGGATCATGCGCGACACCTTCTGGCTGGGCGTCTACCCCGGCCTCACGGCGGAGATGCTCGACTACGTCGCCGACTCGCTCCGCGCGGGCCTGGCACGGCCGGGATGAGCGCGTCAGGCGGCCCGCGCCGGGCGTCCGCCCGCCTCCTCCTCCTCGACCGCGACGGGACGATCATCGTGGAGAAGGGATTCCCGAAGGACCCGGGCGAGGTCGAGCTGATCCCCGGATCGGCGGCCGCGATCCGGAGGCTCCGCGCGCTCGGCCTCGCCGCCGTCGTGATCTCCAACCAGTCCGGCATCGGGCGGGGGTTCCTGACCGCCGGGGACGTCGAGCGGGTGAACGCGCGACTCCAGGAGCTTCTCTCCGCCGAGGGGACGACGCTCGACGCGATCTACTGGTGCCCGCACACGCCGACGGACGGCTGCGCCTGCCGCAAGCCGCAGCGGACCCTCCCCGACCGGGCGGCGGCGGCCTTCGGGGCGGACCTCTCGCGCTCCTTCTTCGTGGGAGACAAGAAGGACGACGTCGACGCCGGCCGGAACGTCGGAGCCGCCACGTTTCTCGTGAGGACCGGCTACGGAGAGAAGCAGGTCTTTCCCGAGGGCGCCGGGCCCGACTACACCGTCGCCGATCTCGCGGAGGCGGCCGCGAAGATCGAAGAGCTCCTGCGCGCCACCCGGGATCGCTGAAAAGAAATCGGCCCGGCGATTCCGCCGGGCCGGATTCCACTTCGGGAGGGATGGGGGGCAAGCGGGGGGTGCGAACCCGGCGAAGCGCGAGCTCCGGCGGGCCACGCACCCCCTGCGGTCAGGTCAGTACATTCCGCCCATGCCGCCGCCGCCGGGCATCGGCGGGGTCTTCTCCTTCTCCTTGATCTCGGAGACCAGGGCTTCCGTGGTCAGCATGAGGCCGGCGATGGAGGCCGCGTTCTGAAGGGCCGACTTGCAGACCTTGGCCGGGTCGATGATGCCGGCCTTCACCATGTCCTCGATCTTCTCCGTGGCGGCGTTGAAGCCGATGTTGCCGCCCTTCTCCTTGAGGTCCTTGACGATGACCGAACCCTCGAGGCCGGCGTTCTGGATGATCTGCCGGGAGGGCTCCTCGAGGGCGCGCCGGACGATCTGGATGCCGACGGCCGCGTCGCCGCTCGGCTTCAGGCCGTCCAGGGCCTCCATGGCGCGGAGCAGGGCCACGCCGCCGCCCGCCACGATGCCGTCCTCGACGGCGGCCTTCGTCGCGTGCATGGCGTCCTCGACGCGCGCCTTCTTCTCCTTCATCTCGGTCTCTGTGGCCGCGCCGACCTTGATGACGGCCACGCCGCCGACCAGCTTCGCGAGGCGCTCCTGCAGCTTCTCGCGGTCGTAATCCGACGTCGTCTCCTCGATCTGCGCCCGGATCTGCTTCACGCGCCCCGTGATGGACTCCTTCCGCTTCTTGTCGTTCGTGTCGGTCACGATCGTCGTATTGTCCTTGTCGACCGTCACCTTCTTGGCCTCGCCGAGGTCCTCCCACTTGACGTTCTCGAGCTTGATGCCGAGGTCCTCGGAGATGAGCTTGCCGCCCGTGAGGATCGCGATGTCCTCCAGCATGGCCTTCCGGCGGTCGCCGAAGCCCGGGGCCTTGACCGCGCAGACGTGGAGCGTGCCGCGGAGCTTGTTGACGACGAGCGTCGCCAGCGCCTCGCCCTCGACCTCCTCCGAGATGATGAGGAAGTGCCGGTTCTGCTTGGCCACCTGCTCGAGGATCGGGAGCAGGTCCTTCATGGAGGAGACCTTCTTCTCGTAGATGAGGATCCGGACGTTCTCGAGGACCGCCTCCATCCGCTCGGCATCCGTGACGAAGTAGGGGGAGAGGTAGCCGCGGTCGAACTGCATCCCCTCGACGACCTCAAGGGTGGTCTCGAGGCCCTTGGCCTCCTCGACCGTGATGACGCCGTCCTTGCCGACGTTCTCCATCGCCTTGGCGATGATCTGGCCGATCTCCGTGTCGCCGTTGGCCGAAATCGTCCCGACGTGGGCGATGTCCTTGGCGTCGACCGACTTCTTCAGCTTGTCGATCGTCTCGACGGCCCTCTTGACGGCGAGGTCGATCCCGCGCTTGACCTCCATCGGGTTGTGTCCCGCGGTGACCATCTTGATCCCCTCGCGGTAGATCGACTGCGCGAGGACCGTGGCGGTCGTCGTGCCGTCGCCGGCCACGTCGGAGGTCTTCGAGGCGACCTCGCGGACCATCTGGGCGCCCATGTTCTCGAGCGGGTTCTCGAGTTCGATCTCCTTGGCGACGGTCACGCCGTCCTTCGTGATCGTCGGCGAGCCGAACTTCTTCTCGATGACGACGTTCCGGCCCTTGGGGCCGAGGGTCACCTTGACCGCGTCGGCCAGCTTGTTGACGCCCCGGAGGATCTGCTGGCGGGCATCTTCGCCGTACGTGATGATCTTGGCAGCCATTTTCTTGCTTCCTCTCGCTTACTTGGTCTCGACGATGGCCAGGACCTCGTCCTCGCGGAGGATGAGGAGCTCCTCGTCGTCGACCTTGATCTCGGTGCCGGCGTACTTGCCGATGAGGATCCGGTCGCCCTTCTTCACGTCGAGCGGGATCCGCTTCCCGTTGTCGTCGAACTTCCCTTCGCCGACGGCCTGAACGAGCGCCTCCATCGGCTTCTCCTTGGCGGTGTCGGGGATGATGATGCCGCCGCGAAGCTGCTCCTTCGGCTCCACGCGCTTCACCATGATCCGGTCATAGAGGGGACGAATCTTCATTTCGGACTCCTTCGTGGTTTTTTTTGATCCGGCCGGACCGGCCGGCGGACCGGGTTCCCTTTTCTTCTCCGCGCGCCCCTGGCTGTTAGCAGTCGCGTGCGCCGAGTGCCAGCGAAGTTAGCCCCCTTCTTCAAATCTGTCAAGACTCGACGAAGATTGCATGGAAAGACTTGGAATAAAATGAGTTATTGTTACGATCGAGGCGGATCCGTCGGGCAGACCGCATCCGGGCGCGCCGCATCCGTATAAGCCACCGGTTCCTGATGGACCCCCTTCGATTGAACGCGAACGCTGAGACGGCTGGACCGGTCTTTACTCCCGTGATCGGAAGACCGGGATGCGTCGGCTGGCCGTCTTGACGCGAGAGACCGGGCCCGAAGCCGGTACGGACCGCACAGACGGGCTCGACGCCGAGGTCGAGAACGCGGTCCGGCTCCACTCCCGGCTCGTCTTCCGGATCGCCTACTCGGTCCTCCGGAGCCGCACCGACGCCGAGGACGCCACGCAGGAGGTCTTTCTCCGCATCCTCCGCTCCCGGGAGAGGCTTCCCGAGGTACGCGACATGAAGACGTATCTCGCGCGAGTCGCCTGGCGCGTCGCTCTCGACCGGCGTCCGCGGCTCGTCCCGGTTTCGCTGGACGACGAAGGCGCGGCGGCCGCTCGCGAGCTTCGGAGCTCCGATGCGAGCGCGGAAGAGCTCGCCCAGAAAGGGGAGCTGCGGCGGATGATGGAGCGCCTCGTCGCGAGCCTGCCGCGAGAACTCGCCGAGACGATCCGCCTCTCGGCGGCCGGTGAGCTCACTTCCTTCGAAGTCGGCGAGATCCTCGGGATCCCCGAGGGGACCGTGAGGACGCGGCTTCTTCGCGCGCGACGGATCCTGAAGGACGCGCTCGAACGCGAGCGGAAAGGAGGACAACGTGCCTGAGAAGACTCCGGACCTCGACCACCTCCTCGGGAAAGGGCTCGAGGCCTGGGCGGACATTGAGCCGTCGCCCGGGCTGGAAGAACGCCTTCTCATCCGGCTCCGGAGAGAGCCGGCGACGGCGCCCGTGCCCGAAGGAACGACGCGACGCGGTCCGTGGCTTCTCCTCGCGGCAGCGGTGCTCCTGGTCGCCGCCGCGGGCGTCGTCCGGATCCGCAGCGCTTCGCCCCGCATCGCCACGACGAGCCTCACCCCGCCCCGCGAGGCCCCCGCCCGGGAGAACGTCGTGACGCCCGTCCCGGCTCGCGAGGCCCTGCCGCCGGCCCGGGTCGCCGCAGCCGGCGTTCCCGCGGCCAGGCCGCCGCTTCCAGGTCGACCTTCTCCTGCCTCTCCGGTTCGGAAGGTCTTTCCGAGCCCTTCGCCGCTCGCGGAGGAGGATCGGCTCCTCATCGCCTACGTCGCCGCCACGCCACTCGAAGAATTGATGAACAACCATGGTTTCCTCGACGCCCCCGCCGGGGTATCAGATGAAACGAAGGAGAACCGATGAGCACGAGAACAGCCCTCACCGCCCTCGCCGCCGCCGTCGCGCTCGCCCTCCCGCTGGCCGCACAGGAAGCCCCCTCCCGTCCCGAGCGCCCTCGCAGCGCCTTCCGCCTCGACTACCAGATCTTCGAGCTGGAGGGGGGAAAGCGCGTCAACGAGCGCTCCTACACCCAGCTCGTCAACGAAGGGGGGTCGGGAAACCTCCGCGTCGGCTCCCGCGTCCCGATCCCGGCCGGAGACAAGGGAATCCAGTACATGGACGTCGGCCTCCGGATCAGCTCCCGCATCTTCGAGAAGGAGCCGGGAGACGTCGTCCTCGATGCCGACGTCGACGTCTCGAGCTTCGCCATTCCCGAGCAGGCGGATCTGAAGACGAGCCCCGTCGTCCGGACCCTGAGCCAGAGCGTTTCCACGCGCCCGCCTCTCGGGCGGGCGACGCTCGTCTCCAGCGTCGACGACGTCAACTCGAGGAAACGGACGCAGGTCGAGGTGACCGTGTCCCGCCTGAAGTGAGGCTGCGGGGCCCGGCGGCGATCTCCCGTCGGGCCCGATTTCTCACCCCCGGGAGAACTCCGCGAGCGTGAAGGCCAGGAAGCGCTTCTGCTCCCCCGAGAGCTCCGGAAAGACCGGGAGCGCCAGCGTCTCTCCCGCCGCCTTCTCGGACTCGGGGAAGTCGCCGGTCTTCCCGCCGAGGACCGCGAAGCATTCCTGCAGGTGGAGCGGGACGGGATAGTAGATGGCGTTGCCGATCTGCCGCTCCGTGAGCCGCTCCTTCAGGGCGTCACGGCGCCCCTTTCCGACGCGGACGACGAACTGGTTGAAGACGTGGAAGCAGCCGGTCGCCTCGCGCGGGAAGGAGAGCCCCCCCTTCTCGTACGGAAGGCCGCCCGACTCGAAATAGAGCGCCTCGATCTCGCGCGCGTTCCGTCGACGGCCCTCGGCCCAGCCGTCGAGGTGCGGGAGCTTCACGTGGAGAATGGCGGCCTGGAGGGCGTCCAGCCGGAAATTGCCGCCCACGAACCGGTGGTGGTACCGCGAGGTCTCGCCGTGCATCCGCATGGCGCGGAGCGTCTGCGCCGTCTGATCGTCGTTCGTCGTCACCAGGCCACCGTCGCCGAACGCCCCGAGGTTCTTCGACGGGAAGAAGGAGAAGCAGCCGAATTCCGACAGGGAGCCGGCCTTTCGCCCTCCATAAGCGGCGCCGAGCGACTGGCAGGCGTCCTCGATGACGGGAATTCCCTTCTTCTTCGCGAGGTCGAGGATCGGATCCATGTCGGCCGACTGGCCGAAGAGGTGGACCGGCTGGATCGCCTTCGTCTTCGGCGTGATCGCCTTCGCGAGCTTGCCGGGGTCCACGTTGTATGTGGCCGGATCGATGTCGCAGAAGACGGGGCGGGCCCCGAGGCGGGCGATGGCTCCGGCCGAAGAGAAGAAGGTGTACGGAGATGTCACGACGTCGTCCCCGGGACCGATCCGGAGGGCCATCATCGCCGCGAGCTGGGCATCGGTTCCGGAAGACATCCCGATCGCGTGCTTCGTCCCGACGTAGGCGGCGACCGCCTTCTCGAAGGCCTCGACCCGGGGGCCGAGGATGAACATCTGGCTCTCGAAGAGCTCGTCGGCGGCCCGCTTCAGCTCCTCGCGGATCGTGGCGTACTGCTTCTTCAGGTCGAGGAGGGGGACGCTCGTGGCGGCGGGGGCGGCGAGGGCGGACATGGTGGCCGGAGGATAGCGCGCTACTCGGTCTGCGCCTCGAACCGGACCTTCCGGAAGGCGAGGATCGCTCCGGCGAGAACCAGGAAGAGGAGGACGAGCCCCGCCCGGTAGCCGTGCGGGCTCCGGTCCGGGAAGAGCGCCAGCGTCGCCGCCCAAAGGAGCGGGCCGAGGACGGAGGCCGCCTCCCCCGCCAGCGTGAAGAACCCGAAGAACTCCGTCAGGCGCTCCTTCGGGACGAGGGCGATGAGCGCGAGGCGGGACGTGACCTTCACGCCGCCGAGCCCGATGCCGGCGAGGAAGCCGACGCCGAGGAAGAGGGTGTGGTCCCTGACGACGAGCGCGAGGACGAAGACGGCGGCCCAGTTCAGGAGCGCCGCGAGCGTGGCCGTCCGGATCGTCACCCGCTGGCAGAGGAACCCGTAGAAGAGCCCGCCGAGGACGGCGACCGCCGTGCAGAGGAGGAGAAAGACCTGCACCTCGCCGTCCGACATCCCGACGGCGAACTTCGAGTAGGTCGACATCTGGATCTGGACGGTATGGATGACGTCGAAGTAGAGGAACGACGAAACGAGGTACCAGAGGATCGAGGGAGTGGACGGAAGGGACCGGATTGTGGAGAGGACGCTGGAGATCGGAGAAGCCGACGGGGGATTCTTCGAAGGGGAAGAGGGAGCCGCCGCAGCCTGGCCCGCCCGGGGCAGGCTGGCGAAGAAGAGCAGGGGAACCGCCGCGAGGAGCCAGAGCAGGGCCGTGGGGACATACGCGTTGATGCGAACCCATTCCCCATTCACCTTCGAAGAAACCTCCGCGACCGAGAGCGCATCGACGACCGACGAGAGAACGGAGGGCAGCTTCGCCCGGATCTCTCCCGACACGAACGGGAGGACGAGGAACATCGCGAGGAGCGAGCCGGCGTAGCCCGCCGCGACACCGTACCCCGAGACACGCCCCTGCGCCGCCGGCGCCGCCACATCGGGGAGCATCGCGTTGTAGAAGACGTAGGCGCACTGGAAGGCGACGTTCGCCATCGCGAAGACGAGGAGCGTCACGGCCACGGGCGCGGGCGCGGCGACGAGGGCCGTCCCCGCCACTCCCGCGAGAACGAACGGGACGAGAAACCGGCGCTTGCCGTGGAGGTCCGCCAGGGACCCGAGGAACGGCGCGGCCGCCGCCACGACCGCCATCGAGAGGCCGAAGGCGACGGAGAACTTCTCGTTCCCCCGCGCGGCGCGCGTGGCGATGTCGAGCGGGAAGTGAAGCGAGAGGAGGTTCATGGCGAAGCCCGTCGCGCCGAGCTCGTAGAGGCTCCACGCCACGACGGCGCCGGCGGACGGGGAGGGACGCCCGTCGCCCACGGCGTCAGACGATCCGGTACCGCGCGGGCGGGCGCCGTCGAGGCTTGTTCAGGAGGACGAGGAGCGCCCCCGCGACGAACCCGCCGACGTGCGCCCACCAGGCCACGCCGCCCGCGTCCGGCCGCCGGGCGGCGCTGGCGAGGTCCGCGGAGCCCATCCAGAACTGCATCACGAACCAGAAGAGGAGGTAGACCGCCGCCGGCACTTCGACGAGCGGAAAGAGGAAGAAGAGCGGGACCAGCGTGACGACACGGGCGCGCGGATAGAGGACGAAGTAGCCGCCGAGAACCCCGGCGATCGCCCCCGAGGCCCCGATGTTCGGGACGGCGGAGGCCGGATTCAGCACGGTCTGGAGGACCGCCGCCGCCACGCCGGACGCGAGGTAGAAGACGAGGTAGCGGAAATGGCCGAGCGCGTCCTCGACGTTGTCGCCGAAGATCCAGAGGTAGAGAAGGTTCCCCCCGAGGTGGAGGAAGCCGCCGTGGAGGAACATCGCGGTGAAGACCGTGGCGAGGCTCGCCGAGAGGGGCATTCCCCAGGCCGCCGGGTGGAGGAGCCGGTCGGGGATGAAGGCCCAGCGCGAGAGGAACGTCTCCAG
>DATIWM010000257.1:0-11880 GCA_035519355.1 Thermoanaerobaculia bacterium
GTCGTACCTGACCGAGTCGCACCTGGCCTCGGGGGATCCGGTCTTCGGAATGGTCCGGCAGTCGAGCCTTCTCCAGCGGACGCGGCTCGACGTCCTGCCGGCCCTTCGGGCCGCCAAGGCGGACGGCCGCCTCACGCTCCACTACGCCGACCTCCAGGACACGAGCAGCCTCGTCGCCCTCGTGCGCAAGGTGAGCCCCGACGTCATCTACCATCTCGCGGGGCAGAGTCACGTCGGCATCTCCTTCGACATGCCGGAGTACACGGCCGAGGCGACGGGGCTCGGAACGCTGCGCCTTCTCGAGGCCGTGCGGCAGGTGGCTCCCGAGTGCCGCTTCTTCTTCGCCGCGACGAGCGAGATCTTCGGCGAGCCCCTCGAGACGCCTCAGACCGAAAAGACGCCGATGGCGCCCATCAATCCGTACGCCGCGGCGAAGGTCTATGCGCTCAACCTCGTCCGGATCTACCGGGGCGCCTACGGCCTCCATGCGTCGGCGGGGATCCTCTTCAACCACGAGAGCCCGAGGCGGGGCGAGAACTACGTGACGCGAAAGGTCGCGCGCGCCGCCGCACGGATTGCCCGCGGCCTCGAGACGGAGCTCCGCCTCGGCACGCTCGAGCCGAGGCGCGACTGGAGCTACGCCGTCGACACGGTGGCCGGCATCCGGCGGATCGTCGCGGCCGACCGCGGTGACGACTACGTCCTCGCCTCGGGCGTCACCCACTCGGTCCGCGACTTCTGCGAGGTGGCCTTCGCCCACGCCGGGCTCGACTACCGTCAGCACGTCGTCCTCGATCCCCACTTCAAGCGCCCTCTCGACATCAGCGAGACCCGGGGCGACGCGTCGAAGGCGCGGCGCGAGCTGGGGTGGGCGCCGAAGACGACCTTCGTGGAGCTGGTGAAGATCATGGTCGACGCCGAGCTCGCGGCGATCGACGGCCGGGGGGAGAGCGGCTGACGGCGACGCCGGCGGTCATCGTCCCGGCCTGGCGCCGCCCGGAGGCGTCGCGGCGCGCGCTGGCGTCGCTCGTTTCGGCCGGAGCGGAGCGGATCCTCTTCGTGGACGACGAAGGGAGCGCGTCGGGCGAGGAACTGGCCCGCGAGTTTCCCGGCCTCGAGGTGATCCGGACCCCGGCCCCGGCGTGGTGGACGGGCTGTATCGTCCTCGGCGTGCAGAGGGCGCTCGAGCGGGGGGAGCGGTCCGTCCTCTTCTTCAACCAGGACGTGACGTGCGCCCCCGACTATTTCGACCGGCTGGCCGAGGCGGCTTCCCGGTTTCCCGGCTCCCTGATCGGCAGCGCCGTCCTCTATGCGCAGGAACCCGGCCGGGTCTGGACGGCGGGGGGGGCGATCGAGTGGTGGGGGCGCGGAATCCGCGGGCTCCATCACGGCGAAGATGTCTCCCGTCTGCCGCCCGAGCCCTACGACGCGGACTGGCTCTTCGGGATGGGAACGTTTGTTTCGTGCGAGACGTTCCGGACGATCGGCCTTCCGGACGGAAAACGCTTCCCCCAGGCGTGGGGCGACGTCGACTTCACGCTCCGTGCGCGGGAGGCGGGATACCGGCTCGTCGTCGCCCCCGCCGCCCGGCTCTTCCACGAAGTGGGCGATGTCGATCCCCGGGTGGCCGGCGCGCCGCGCGCGCGCACGTACCTCGGATGGCTGAGCGACCCGAGGCACAACCTGTCGCTGTCGGCGCACGCGGCCCTCTGGCGGCGCCACGGCCCGCGATTCCTCTGGCCGGTCTCGCTCGCGCTCCGCGTTCTCGTCCTGCTCGCGAACTGGGTCCGGCTCCGCACCCTCTTCCCGGGACGATCGCCCGATGAGTGAGACCCGTCTGCCGACGATCTCCCTCGTCACGCCGTCGCTGAACCAGGGAAGGTTTCTTCGCGCCACGATCGAGAGCGTCCTCGGGCAGGAGCTCCCGGACCTCGATTACTTCGTCCAGGACGGGGGCTCGGCCGACGGGGCCCTCGACATCCTCCGGTCGTACGGCGGGCGGGTCGCCTTCGTCTCCGAGAAGGACCGCGGCCAGGCCGACGCCATCAACCGCGGGCTCCGGCGCGCGCGCGGCGAGATTCTGGGATACCTGAACAGCGACGACGTCCTCCGGCCCGGCGCCCTGCGCGCCGTGGCCGAGACGTTCGCCTCCCGGCCGGAGATCCTCTTCGTCTGGGGTCGGGCGGCGTACGTCGACGACGAGGGACGGTCCGTTCACCCCTTTCTGGTCGATCCGGACGCCCTTCGTCGCCTCGTCGAGTCCTGTTTCATCGCGCAGCCGGCGGCCTTCTTCCGGCGGCGGGTCTGGGAGGAGGTGGGGGAGTTCGACGAAACGCTCCATCACACGATGGACTACGACTACTGGCTTCGGATCGCCTCGCGCTTCGGCCCCTCGTGCGGCCTCTTTCTCGACCGGGAACTGGCCGGAGCGCGTCTGCACAAGAGCGCGAAGTCCGTGGCGGGCTGGGACCGGGCCCTCGACGAGATCTTCGACCTCGTCAAGAGACGGGCCGGCTACGTCTCGCTCTGGTGGTGCGTCGCGAAGTGGGACTACCGGCTGGACGGAAGGAGCCAGGCGACCGAGCCGCACCCGATCCCGTGGCGCGCCGGCCCGCCGGCCTGTCTCGAGTTCCTCCGGCAGAACCCGCCGGGCCTCTGGCCCCGGGGGCTCCGGGACGGATGGCGGGGGCTGCGGAAGCGTCTCGGCGTGCGCTGATCCCGAACCGCCCGGCTACTTCGAGCGGATCTCCGCCGGCGCTCCCGCCGGCTTGTGGACCATCGTCCCGCCGAGATGCCCCGTGAAGCCGATGAGCGAGGCGGCCAGGAGCGCGGCGAGCGCCGCCGGGAGAATCGGCCTTTTCGGGTTCCGGCCGATCCACGCGAGGACGGACGCCACGAGGACGGCGGCGGCCGTGGCCCCGGCGCTGAGGGCGTGTTTGTAGAGAACCCCGTCCTCGGCGTCCGGCTTGGGGAGGAGATTTCCGGCCACCATGTCATCCAGGCCGACGGCCCACGCCCGGCCGCTCCAGATCAGGACCGGAATGCCGAGAAGGGCGACGCCCAGAAGGAGGAGCCCGGCGATCCGCCACGGGACGCTCGCCTCGGCCCGCCCCCTCGCCGTCAGCCACGCCGCGACGACGAGAGCGGCGGCGGCGAAGTGGGCGGCGGCGATCGGGAAATGCGTGGCGGCGGGATGAACGGGCAACCCGAACAGCAGCGGCATGGTCCCCCCTGGTCCATACTCGGCGCCCCGCGGCATGATCCGCCGCGGGGACACGGCACGGAACCGATGGACAGTATTGTCATTCGCGGGGCCCGCGAGCACAACCTCAAGAACGTCTCGCTCTCCATTCCCCGGAACGCGCTCGTCGTCCTGACGGGCGTCTCCGGATCCGGGAAATCGTCGCTCGCCTTCGACACGCTCTTCGCCGAGGGGCAGCGGCGCTACGTGGAGTCCCTCTCGGCGTACGCCCGGCAGTTCCTCGAGCAGATGGAGAAGCCCGACGTCGACTCGATCGAAGGGCTCTCCCCGGCCATCTCGATCGAGCAGAAGACGACCTCGAAGAACCCCCGCTCGACGGTCGGTACGGTCACGGAAATCTACGACTATCTTCGTCTCCTCTACGCCTCCATCGGAAAACCTCACTGCCCGTCGTGCGGCCGGGAGATTTCGGCGCAGACGATCCAGCAGATGACGGACCGCGTCCTCGCGATGCCCGAGGGGACGCGGTTCCTCGTCCTGGCCCCGTCCGTCCGCGGGAAGAAGGGCGAGTACCGGCGCCAGATGGCGGAGATGGTGAAGCAGGGCTTCCTCCGCGCCCGCGTGGACGGGGTCCTGGTCGACCTCGAGTCGCCGCCCGATCTCGACAAGCAGAAGAAGCACACGATCGAGATCGTCGTCGACCGGCTGGCCGTGCGACGCGACGACGACACGCGCCGGCGTCTCGCCGATTCGCTCGAGACGGCGACGAAGGTGGCGGGCGGTCTCGTGACGATCGCCGTCGCGACGTCGGGAGACGGCTCGACCCGGGACGAGACGCTCTCGACGTCGTACGCCTGTCCCGATTGCGGGACCTCGCTGACCGAGATCACGCCCCGCCTCTTCTCCTTCAACTCGCCCTTCGGTGCCTGCCCGGCCTGCAGCGGCCTCGGGGCGGTGAAGAAGGCCGACCCGGAGCGGATCGTCCCCGACCCGGAGCTCTCGATCGAGGACGGGGCGATCGCGCTCTTCAAGCCGGGCTCCTCGGCCTGGCGGCTCCGCCAGATCGAGCAGCTCGCCAAGGCGGCGAAATTCCCGCTCGACGTGCCGTGGAAGCGTCTGCCGAAGGACGTGCGCGACTTGATCCTCTACGGCTCGGGAGACCGGGAGATCAAGTGGCGCTGGAAGTCGGAGAAGGGCCAGTACCAGTGGTCCTCGTCCTACAAGGGGCTCGTCCTGCTCATCGAGGAGAAATACCGCGAGATGGAGAGCGACGACCTCCGCCTCGAGCTGGAGGCGTTCCTCTCGTCCACGCCCTGTCCCGAGTGCCGGGGGCGGCGGCTCAAGAAGGAAGCGCTCTCGGTCCTCGTGGCGGGGCGGTCGATCGACGAGCTCGCGAACCGGACGCTCGAGGAGGCGAAGCTCTTCTTCGGGGGGCTGACCCCGACGAAGCGCGAGAGCGAGATCGCCGGGAAGATCCTGAAGGAGATCGCCGACCGCCTCGGCTTCCTGAACGACGTCGGGATCGGGTACCTGTCGCTCTCGCGGGCCTCGGCCACCCTCTCGGGGGGCGAGGCGCAGCGGATCCGGCTCGCCACGCAGATCGGCTCGAAGCTGATGGGCGTCCTCTACGTCCTCGACGAGCCCTCCATCGGCCTCCACCCGAAGGACAACCGGAAACTGATCGACACGCTGCTGGCCATGCGCGACCTGGGGAACACGGTCGTCGTCGTGGAGCACGACGAGGAGACGATCCGGTCGGCCGACCGCGTGGTGGATCTCGGACCGGGCGCCGGGATCCACGGCGGCGAGATCGTGGGCGAGGGGACGGCGGACGAGCTGGCGGCGTTTCCCCGGTCCCTGACGGGAAAGTACCTCGCGCGGACGCTCTCGATCGACGTGCCCGCGTCGCGCCGGGCGGGGAGCGGGAAGGCTCTCGCCGTCGTCGGCGCGCGCGAGAACAACCTGAAGGACATCACCGTGAAGTTCCCGCTCGGGGCCTTCACGGCGGTCACGGGCGTCTCGGGGTCGGGGAAGTCGACGCTCGTGAACGACATCCTCTACCGGGCCGCCGCGCGCGCCTTCCACGACTCGACGGAGAAGCCCGGGGCGCACACGCGGATCGACGGCCTCGCCCATCTCGACAAGGTGATCGACATCGACCAGTCGCCCATCGGGCGGACGCCCCGGTCGAACCCGGCGACGTACACGAACCTCATGAGCCCGATCCGCGACCTGATGGCGCAGGTCCCCGAGGCGCGGATGCGCGGCTACGGACCGGGTCGGTTCTCGTTCAACGTCAAGGGGGGGCGGTGCGAGAGCTGCGGCGGCGGCGGGCAGACGGCCATCGAGATGCACTTCCTCCCCGACATCTACGTCACGTGCGACGTCTGCGGCGGCAAGCGCTACAACCGCGAGACCCTCGAGGTCCGCTACAAGGGACTGAACATCGCGGACATCCTCGCGCTGACGGCGGAGCAGGCGGCCGAGGTCTTCGCGAACGTCCCGGTGATCCGGAACGTCGTCGAGACCCTGAACGAGGTCGGGCTCGGCTACATCCACCTGGGTCAGCCGGCCACGACCCTCTCCGGCGGCGAGGCGCAGCGCGTGAAGCTGGCGCGCGAGCTGGCCCGGCGGGCCACGGGGCGGACGCTCTACCTCCTGGACGAGCCGACGACGGGCC
This sequence comes from Thermoanaerobaculia bacterium, assembly GCA_035519355.1. Taxonomy (GTDB): domain Bacteria; phylum Acidobacteriota; class Thermoanaerobaculia; order UBA5066; family UBA5066; genus DAOMFB01. The sequence goes on from DATIWM010000257.1 coordinate 5,883, forward strand.
TCCACTTCGACGACGTGAAGAAGCTTCTCGGGGTGCTGCACGCCCTCGTCGAGCGGGGCAACACGGTGATCGTCATCGAGCACAACCTCGACGTCGTGAAGACGGCCGACTGGGTCGTGGATCTCGGTCCCGAGGGAGGGGCGCGGGGCGGCGAGGTGATCGCCGAGGGGACGCCGGAGGCCGTGGCGGCGTCGACGGGCTCGGCGACCGGGCGTTTCCTTCGCGACGTGCTCGGCGGGCGGCGTCTCCGGGGCTGATACCGGCGGGAGCCCGGCTCGACTAGAATTCAGAATTCGCTGTGCTGACGGGCTTTAACACCGACATCAAGCACGCCGAGCGCGTTTACCACGTGCAGACGGAGGATCGGGGTCCGTCCAACGCCGTCGTGGAGTCGCTGGTCTACGTCGGCGGAGAGATCCTGCTCTCGAAGAAGAGCCCCTACGCCGAGCACGTCCACGCCGGGAAGATCGACGAGAAGGCCGTCCGCGAGCTGATGGACGTCCAGCACCGGCGGATCCTGGAAGCCATCCGAAGAGGGCGGTTCGACGCGAAGAAGCCGGGGGAAATGTCGCTCGAGCTCTCCGACGACACCTTCCCGGCGCCACCGGGCGTGTCGCCCGCCGCCGTCGCCGCCGTCGCCGCGATTCTCTCGGCGCCCGCCGAGCCGCTGCCGGGCGACTCGCGGCCCCGACCGGCGGCGCCCAAGGAGAGGTCCGGTGTCCGCCCCGCCGCCGGGAGACCGGCGTCGGGCGTGACCGCGAGGCCGGCGGCGTCGCCGAAGTCCGCGCCGCCGTCCGCGGCGCCCGCCGAGCAACGAATCCCGGCGACGAGGGTGGACTCGGGCGACAACGTCCTCGAAACGGTCGTGTCGCCCGGCCCCGCGCCCGTACCGCCGGCGGCGGCGCCGCCGGCCGCCTCGGCTCCAAGGCCGACGTCCGCTCGGGGGTCCCGTCCCGCCATCGGGATGCCTCCCGCCGCGGCTCCGCCCGCCCCCGCGCCGCCGCCGACGCCGGCTCCGTTCCCCTCGGCGGTGGCGCCCGCCGCCCGGCCGGCGGCGCCGTCGACGGCGCCGGTTCCGGCGTCCTCCACGGCCCCGACGCCGGCCGCCCCCGAGCCGCCGCGCAAGATGCCCGCCTCCGCCTCGGGACCGAAGACACTCGATCAGGTGATCGTCGATTACCTCGCCTCCGAAGCCGCGTCCGAGCGCCTCGAGCTCTCGATCATGGCCGGCGGTGACTTCGTCTCCGGCGCCACCGTGCCGCTGACCGTCATCGCCTCCACGTCGATCACCCGAAAGGCCGTGACGGGAGCCCAGGTCACGATCCGCGTCGTGTCGACGGGAGGCCCGCCGCAGATCCTCTTTCGCGGCGTGACGGGAAACGACGGGATGGTGAAGACCTCCTGCGCGCTGCCCGACGTCGGGACCGGAAATGCCGCGCTCATCATCGTCGGCTTCTCGCCGATCGGAAGCAGCGAGACGAAGTACCTGATCCGGAAGAAGGGGAGTTGACCGAATTCGTGTATATTTCGCCCCCGCTGTCCGGGTCCGAACCGGACGGCGGACGGGCCGCTAGCTCAATTGGTAGAGCAAGAGACTCTTAATCTCTGGGTTGGGGGTTCAAGTCCCTCGCGGCTCACCAGAACGTGTCCGAGGCCGGCTCTCGAGCCGGCCTTTTTTCGTCCCTCCCGGAGGAACGCCATGACCTTCCGACTCCGCTTCGTTCTCGCCCCGCTCCTTTGCGCCACGGCCCTCCCCGCGGCCGCCGCGCGGCCGATGTCGGTCGATGATCTTCTGACGGCCGTCCGCGTCTCCGACCCCCGACTCTCCCCGGACGGCCGGTGGGTCGCCTTCGTCCGGACGGAGACGGACCCGAAGTCGCTCGCACGGAACGCCGACATCTGGCTCGTGCCGTCCGACGGATCGGCGCCGCCCCGCGCACTGACCCGGAACGAGAAGAGCGACACGACGCCGTGCTTCTCGCCGGACGGAACGTCCATCGCCTTCCTCTCGACCCGAAGCGGCTCGTCGCAGGTCTGGGCGATGAGCCTTCGCGGCGGCGAGGCCCGGAAGGTGACGGACGTCCCCGGCGGCGCCGACGGACCGCTCGTCTTCTCTCCCGACGGAAAGACGGTCGCCTTCGTGGCGGACGTCTTCCCGGGCTGCGCCGACGAGGCCTGCAACCGGAAGAGGTTCGAAGAGGCGGAGAAGGGCCCGGTGAAGGCCTATCACCTGACCCGCCTCATGTCCCGGCACTGGAACTCGTGGCGTCCGGAAGTGCGCCACCACGTTCTGGTGGCCGACCTCGAGACCGGAAAGACCGTCGACGTGACGCCGGGCGACTTCGACTCGCCGCCTCACTTCTACGAGGAGGGCGGCCTCGCTTTCTCGCCGGACGGGAAACGGATCGCCGTCGTCTCGAACCGCGAGGGCAACGACGTCGAGGCCTGGACGACGAACAAGGACGTCTTCCTCGTCCCGGCCGCCGGCGGGACCGCGGAGAAGCTGACCCGGAACGCCGCCGCCGACGTCGACCCGGCCTTCACGCCGGACGGGGCGACGGTCGTGACCCGCTCGCAGCGCCGGGCGGGCTTCGAGGCCGACCGCTGGTGGCTCGAGGCGTGGGACGTCGGCTCGAGGTCGAAGCGGACCGTCTTCACCGAGCCGGACCTCTCGGTGGAGGCGTTCGTTCTGTCTCATGACGGGAAGGCCGTCTACTTCACCGCGCAGAGCGGCGGTCGGATCAACCTCTACGAGGTTCCCCTGGCGGGGGGAATGCCGAGGGAACTGAAGCGGGGGGGCGCCATCGGCTCGCTCTCGGCCGGCCCGGGCTTCGTCGTCTTCACGGAATCGACGATGACGGTGCCGTCGGAGCTCTACCGCCTGTCGCCGGCCGGAAAGGAGGTCCGGGCCCTGACGAACGAGAACGCGACGTGGCTCGCCGGGACGACCCGGAACTCTCCCGAGAGCTTCGTCGTGAAGGGAGCGGGCGGCGCGCCCGTCCAGTCGTGGCTCCTCAAGCCGCCCGGATTCGACCCGGCGAAGAAGCATCCCGTCGTCTTCCTGATCCACGGCGGCCCGCAGGGCGCCTGGGAGGACACCTGGCATTACCGCTGGAACCCGACGCTCTGGGCCGCGCAGGGGTGGGTCGTGGTCCTGCCGAACCCGCGGGGCTCGACCGGCTTCGGCCAGACGTTCGTCGACGAGATCTCGGGGGACTGGTGCGGGAAGGTGATGGACGACCTCACCGCCGTCTTCGACGACGTGGCGAAGCGTCCCTTCGTCGACCCGAAGCGGATGGGGATCGCCGGGGCGAGCTACGGCGGCTACGCGGTGAACTGGATCCTGACCCGGACGGACCGTTTCGCGGCGGCCGTGACCCACGACGGCAATTTCAACCTCGATACGGAGGCCTACGCCACCGAGGAGCTCTGGTTCACCGACTGGGATCTGGGCGGCGCCCCCTGGGAGGCGAAGTTCAAGGCCCATTCGGCCCGCTGCTCGCCGCACAACTTCGCCGAGAGGATCGTGACGCCGACCTTCGTCGTGTCGAACGAGCTGGACTACCGCGTGCCGTTCGACCAGGGCTTCCAGCTCTTCACGCTCCTCCGGCGCCGCGGCGTCCCGAGCGAGATGCTCGTCTTTCCCGACGAGGGGCACTTCGTCCTGAAGCCGTGGAACTCGAAGCTCTGGCACGAGTCGGTCTTCGGCTGGCTGAAGAAGTACCTCGGGCCGTAGACGGACGGGCGGCTCAGGGCGCCGCCGGCGTCACGACGACGTCGTCGAACTCGGCGATGCTGTCGGTCTTCGACCAGAGCCCCACTTTTCCGGAGACCGGCCGCGGGAGGGTGTACTCGAGGTAGAGCTGGCCGTCGAGAAAGGCGGTGAGGGCGGTCCCCTGGATCGCGATCTTCAGGGCGTGCCACTCGTGGAGCGGCAGGTCGACGTCCTTCGGCCCCTTCTTCACGAACTTCCGGGTCCCCTCGTTGAAGGTCCAGAGGACGACGTTGACGTCCTTCTTGTTGTAGCGGACGGCGAGATAGTCGCCGTTCGGCTGGACGTCGAAGAGGATCCCGGCGCACTGGTCCATCTGCCCGCCGAGGAGCTTGAAGCGGATCGAGATCTCCCCGCCGCGGAAGTCCTCGATTCCCCGGGCGACCGTGATCGGGAAGTAGGCGAAAGCCTTCACCTTGTCGAGGAACTCCTCGTGGCGGGCGCCGTAGAGGGCGCGCGCCGTCTCTGCGAGCCCGGCGGAGGGCTGGCCCCGCTTCCACTCCCGGCCGTCGACGAGGAGGACCTTCTTCCCGCCGTCCTCGGCGACGACCCAGTCCCCGACGGCCGAGAGGAAGACCGCAGACGGCTGCCCGGCCTTCTCCGCGGAGAGGTCGAGCCGGATCGGCGCCGGCGGAGCCGCGGCCGCCGGCGGCGCGGGAGAGGCGAGGAGCGAGAGGAGGAGGGCGAGGAGGATTCGCTTCATGAGGCGTTCCTTTGGGTCGGGGGAGAGGGCAGCCGCCCGGCGGCGCCGCCGGTGGAGGAGCGCCGCCGCGAGGACGGCAGCGGGCCAGAGGACGAAGAAGAGGAGGGCCGCTCCGCGAGGCGAAGCGGCGAGGGGGTAGCCGGGATACGCCCCCCCGTCGACCCGCTCCGTTGTGGCGACGCCTCCGAGCTCGTACAGGAGGGCGAGGACGACCGGCTCGGTCGTCGATCGGCTCACGGCGGCCCTCCCGCCGACCTCCCACCGGATCTCGCCATAGGTCGGGTCGGCCCCTTCGAAGAGGCCGCTCCGGCTCCGGGCCTCGTAGCGGACGTCGACGTCGCCCCGGAGCCGGAGGAGCTTTCCGAGGACGCCGCGCGAGAGGTCCATGAGGCGCGGGTCCTCGGCTGCGAGGTGGACGGAGACCCGGATCGGCCCCGGAAGGCGGAGGAGCGCCCTCTCGTCGGCGCGGGAGAACGAGTTTCGCCGGTCCTCGCTCAGGTCCCGTCCCGCGCGGATCCCCGAAGCCCCGAAGAGGAGGAGCGCGAGGAGCGCGGCGACGGCCGCCGTGGCGGCCGCCCGGGCGCGGGGCGTCCGCCCCGGCGGGATCCAGACGGCGGCGAGCGCGAGCCCCGCGCTGGCGAGGACGAGGGAGACGACGACGGCGGAGAGGCGCAACTCCCCCTGCTCGAATGAACGGAGGAGGGCGAGGGGCGTCAGGGAGGCGAAACGCTGGAGGAGGCCGCCGCGGCCAGCGGCGACGAAGTCGAGGGCCCACGTCCCGACGGTGAAGGCGAGGGTGGAGACCGCGGCGCTCGCGGCCGTCCCGGCGATCGCCGCCGCGGCGAAGGCCACCCCGGCCGTCACGAGGGCGTGGAGAGAGTGGCCGAGGAAGAGGTTCGCCGTCTCGGCGAACGCGAGGTGCCCGCCGTACGCCGTCCAGAGGACGAGGGCGAGTGCCCCGGGAAGGAAGGCGACGCCCCATGCCGCGGCGAGAACCGCCACCTTCGAGGCGAGCTGGGCGCCGAGGCCGGCCGGCGACTGGAGGAGGAGCTTCGCGGCGCCGCTCTCCTTCTCGCCCGAGAGGACGCGGATGGCGACGAAGGGGAAGAGGAGCGTCACGGCGAGGTCGTAGGCTCCCCACGCCGGGACGACGATCCCGTCGAGGGGGCTGAGCCCCTGCGGGAGCGCGCCCATCCCCCCCGCCCCGCTCGCCTCGGCGTAGAGGCCGACCGCGGAAAGGAAGGCCTGCCCGACGAGCGGGCCGAGAAGGACGAGGAGGAGCCAGAACGATCGGGACGCGAGGAGCTCGCGCGCGTCCTTCCCGAGGAGGAGGCGCTTCTCAGGCGAGCGCAAGGAAGACCTCCTCGAGATCTCCCTCCGGAAGCCCGGCCGTCGCGCGGAGCGTGGCGAGATCCCCCGCGCCTAGGACCCGGCCGCCCGAGAGGAGGGCGAACCGGTCGCAGACCCGGGCGGCGTCGACGAGCTGGTGGATCGAGAGGAGGAGCGTCCGTCCCCGCGCCGCC
>DATIWM010000258.1:0-12015 GCA_035519355.1 Thermoanaerobaculia bacterium
CGAGCGCCGGGATCACCGTCCGTTCGTAGCCGAGGATGCCGGGAAAGACGTTCTCTCCCGCCTTGAGCCGTGCGATCAGGTTCTCGCGGATTTCGTCCCGGATGCTGCGGGGGCGGTAACCGGCCTCTTTCAGCTCGCCGAGGGTCGAAGGGCGGTCGTTCATGCGTCAGACCTTACGCGAAAACGGGCCGGGAGGATTTCTCTCTTTCCCACCGATCACGTCAGTGGCGGTTGCGGCCCGCTCACCCCGCCTGCCACTCCTTGACCGGGTCGGCCGGCGGAACGACCGGTCTCGCGGCCAGCCCCTTCGCCTCGGCCAGCTCCCTCCCGAGCGCCTCCATCTCACGCCTCGACCATCCCGTGAGGGTCTTCTTGACCTCGGCGCCGGGAGACAAGAGGACGAGATGAGGGACCGAGTCGACGTCGAACGCGTTCGATGCGGCGAAGCGGGGCTCCGGGTCGAAGAGGAGGTCGAAGGTCGCCTTCCCGTGCTCGCGATAGAACGCCGCCCCTTCGGCGGCCGTGTCCTGACAGACCCCGGTGACGCGAACGGCGGTCCCGCCGTAGAGGGCGTGCAGCTTCTGGACGTAGGGCCACGCCAGCCGGCTGGTGGGGCAGTCGACCTTGAAGAAGGCGAGAAGAAGCGGAAGCCCCTCCGTCATCGCGAGAAGCTCCGCGAGGGTCAGCGCGCTTCCGGTGGCGTCGAGGAACGGGATTGTCGGGGCCGGAGTCAACGTTGGCCCGGATCGCCGGCCACCGTCTCCGGAAGTTGAGGCGTTCCGGGGGACGCCGGCGCCGTCCGGGCGACGACGTCGGCCGCGCGGAGCGAGAGGGCGACGAAGGCCTGCGGCGTCTCGGTGTAGCGGACGACGACGTAGTCCCTCACGCGCAGATCCTCCGGGGAGACCGGCGTCCGGCCGCGGAAAAGCTTCGTGTCGGGCGTCAGGACGAGCGGCAGGATCCGGCGCACGGGCTTCTGTCCCTTTTGGGATGCGGAAGCGACGGTTTCGCGCACCGCCATGATCCGGAGTGCCGGATCGACGTAGGTCACCTCTCCCGCGATGGACCGGGTGGGGTGGGGTGTGGCCGGAGACGCAACCACCGGCTCTGGAGTCGTTTGGACGTCGCGCGCTCCCACTGCGGCGAGGAGGGCGGCGGCGAGGAGGGCCGGGAGGAAGCGCAGGCTCACGCCCTCTTCGACGCAGGAGGCGTGCCGGGGGTTACGACGGCTTCCGGATCCCGAATTTTTCGAGCCGGTACTGGAGCGTCCGGTACGTCAGCCCGAGAAGGCGCGCGGCCCTGGCGATGATCCACCCCGATTTTTCCATCGCCTGAACGATGAGCTGCCGTTCGAACTCCTCGATGTCGATTCCGTCGTGCGGGATCTCGAAGCCGTAAGGCCGCGCCGCGGGTGCCGTCTGGAGGCGGATCTCCACCGGGAGGTCCTCGGGCCGGATGACGTGTCCCTCGCAGAGAAGGACGGCCCGCTCGACGACGCTTTCCAGCTGCCGGACGTTGCCCGGCCAGGGAGAGCGGGCGAGGAGGTCGAGGGCTTCCGGCGACACCTCCGTGACCGAGGTGGCGTGCTCCGCGTTCGCCTTGTCCAGGAAGCGCTTGACGAGCGCCGGAACGTCCGTGGCCCGCTCGCGGAGCGGCGGGAGGACGATCGGGATGACGTTGAGCCGGTAGAAGAGGTCCTCGCGGAACTGGCCGGACTTCATCATCGACTCGAGGTCGCGGTTCGTGGCGGCTACGACGCGGACGTCTACCGGGATCGTGTCGGTCCCGCCGACGCGCTTGACCTCCTTTTCCTGGAGTGTGCGGAGGATCTTTCCCTGGAGGGGAAGCGAGAGGTCGCCGATCTCATCCAGAAAAAGCGTCGACAGCGAGGCGGCCTCGAAGAGGCCGATCTTCCGCGCGTCCGCGCCCGTGAACGATCCCTTTTCGTGCCCGAAGAGTTCGCTCTCGAGAAGATTCTCCGGGATCGCCGCGCAGTTGATGGCATGAAAGGTCTTCGCAGCCCGCGCCGAGCGGGCGTGGACCGCGCGGGCGACCAGCTCCTTGCCGGTGCCGGACTCTCCGCGGATCAGGATGGTGGAGTTCGTCGGGGCGATCTTTTCCACGAGGCGGAAGACCTCGCGCATCGACGCGCTGTCTCCGACGATCGCTTCGAGGCCGTCGTCCTTGAGGCGCCGTTCGAGGCGCAACGCCTTCTCGGCGAGGCGGAAGGCCTGGAGCGCCCGCTCGACCCGGAAGAGGAGCTCGTCGGCGACGATCGGCTTCGACATGTAGTCGAACGCGCCGAGCTGGTGCGCCTCGCGCGCCCGCTCCACCGAGCCGTGGGCCGTGACGAGGATGACCTTCGGCGGGAGCGGGCCTTCCTGGAGGGCCTTCACGACCTCGATTCCGGAGAGCCCCGGCATCTTCAGGTCGGTCAGGACGACCTCGGGGCGGGCCGCGGCGGCCTTCGTGAGCGCCTCGCGGCCGTCCGCGGCCACGGTGACGCGGTACCCCTCGTCCGACAGGAGGGCCTGCAGCGACTCCCGCTGGTGTCTCTCGTCGTCGACGACGAGGATCGATGCGTCGGGCACGGGGCGATGCTAGCGCAGTGCCGGCGGCTCAGGCCGACGCCGGGAGCGTGATCGAGAAACGCGCGCCGGCGGATCCGTCCGTCCGGCTGCCGGCCGAGATCCGCCCGCCGTGCTCCTCGACGATCCGCTTCACCATGGCGAGGCCCAGGCCGACACCCCCCTCGCGCTTCGAGAAATAGGGCTCGAAGAGGCGGGGGATGTCGGCCGGGGGGAGGCCCGGCCCGGTGTCCTCGACGGTGATCGTCACCTCGGGCCCGGCGGTCCCCGCACCGGCCTCGGACGTGACACGAAGCGTCCCGCCCCCCTTCTCCATGGCCTGGACGGCGTTCTGGAAGAGATTCCAGAGCGCGGACTTCAGGAGCGACGCGTCGGCGCCGACCGGCGGCAGGCCTGGCGCGCCCCGCCGCTCGATCGTGACGCCGGCCTGCCCGGCGGTTTCCGTCAGGTCGGAGAGCGTCGACTCGAGCAGGGCGCCGACGTCCACGGGCGCCGGCGTGATCGTGAGGGGCCGCCCGAAGGCGAGGAAGTTGTTGATGAGGGTCGCGAGGCGGTTGATCTCTTCGCGCAGCGATTCGATCCGGGTGGCGTACTCGCTCCCGGCCTTCTCCTCGGCCGGCCGGTGCCGGCGCTTCAGGACGTCGAGACCGAGGGAGAGCGCGTTGAGAGGGTTCTTGATCTCGTGGGCGAGACCCGAGGCCAGCTGGCCGATCTCGGCGCGCTTTTCCGCCGCCGAGAGGCGCGCCTCGAGGAGATGCCGCTCGCGAAGCCGCTCCGTCATGTGGTTGAACGCCGCGGCGAGCCGGCCGATCTCGTCGTCGCGGTTCACCTCGACCCTCACGTCGAGCCGCCCCTCGGCCACGCGCCCCGCCCCCTCCGCCAGCCGTTCGATCGGCTGCGTGGCGTTCCGGATCAGGACGAGGAGCACGGCGATGCCGATGGCGAAGACGCCGAGGAGGGCGAAGAGACGGCGCCGGAAGTTGTCCTCCAGCTGCGCCCGGATGTTCTCCAGGTTGTAGTCGAGATGGATGCGGCCCATGAACTTTCCGTCGACGACGACGGGGATCTCCAGCGTCCGGTTGGTGGGCCCCCCCCCGACGACGCCGGAGATGAGGAAGGACCGCGGCGCCCTGGTCTTCTTCTTCCCGGCCGACGGCACCGGGAAGGGCTGGCCTTTCTCGTCGGAGACCGTGATGTCCCGGAGGCCCCGGGCCTCGAGGGTCTTCAGGAGGTCCGAGAGGACCTGCTCGTCCTTCCACCCCTTCTCGCCGACCTGCGTCTGCGCGAGCTCGATCGCCTTGGCGAGCGCCTGATACGAGGCGTCGGCCTCCTCGAGCGTCTCGTCCCGGGTCCGGAGATAGACGAGGGCCTCGGCGAGCGCGGCGAGAACGAGGAGCCCCGCCATGGCCAGCCCGAGCCGGCTGGAGAGGGGGAGGCTGGCGAACCAGGATTTCAGGCTCATGGTCCCAGAATCCCGCTGACCGACCGGATCGTGAAGAAGACGCCGAAAAGGACGAGAAGGAACCCGGCGAAGGCGGTCGAGCGCTTCACCCAGGTTCCGGCGCGGTCTGAAACCGTCGAGAGGAGCTCGATGACCAGGCCGAACCAGGCGAAGACGCCGATTCCGACCCCGAGAGCGAAGGCCCCGGCCGACACGGGACGCGGCACGAGGAGCCGGTGACCGACGAGGAAGCCGATCAGGAGCGTCCAGTTCACGACGAGCGCCGGATTGGCGGCGCCCTGCAGGATTCCCGTGAGAAAGGGGAGCCTCGACGTCGGCCGCCGCGCCGCGGCCACCTCTCCTGATCCCCCTCCGGTGTTGTTGCCTGCCGCGAGGCGTTCCACTTCCTCCTCGCGCTTCAAGTCCCAGAAGAGGAGCTTCAGGCCGTAGGCGAGGAGAAACAGGGCGAGGAACCCGCGGACCCAGCGGTTCGTCACGACCCTTTCGAGGGCCCAGCCGAGGCCGAGGCCGATGACGCCGCAGATGAGCGCGTCGATGGCGGCGCCGCCGAAGGCCACCTTGAAGGCGTCCCGCCGCTGGCCGTGGAGGGTCTTCCTCAGAATGCTGACGTTCAGGGGACCCGGCGGGATCGCGCCGAAGAAGCCCGCGAAAAAGCCGATCAAGAGCGTGAGCGGCAGGTTGTCCACGGAGCCTCCATCCTCTCACGGGGTTTGCCGTCGTGCCGCCCGCGGCGTAGAGTGATTCCGTGAGATTTCGCCGTCTCGTTCCGGCCGCCCTCGCGACGCTGGCGGCGCTCCCGCTCCTCTCGCAGGGCGTGGCGACGCTGGATTTCGAGCCGCGGGTCGGGGCCACGAACGGCCGGGTCGTCGTGAAGTACCCGGCGCCCCCCGGGGCGACGATCCGCTTCGGCGACCGGAACGTGACGTACGTCCGCGAGGACGCCGGACGTCTCGTCTTCCTCGTTCCGCTGAACGTCTCTTCCTCGTTCATCGAGATCCGGATGGGGGACAAGGTCGTCGCCCGAAGCGCCGTGCCGTTCGTCGTTTCCGGGCCGTCCATCGCGCCGCCGAAGCTCATCGGCCTGAAGGAAGCGATCGACGTCTTCGCCTATCAGGACGACCCGACGCCGGAAGGGGGAAAGAAGCCCGAGACACCGGTCCGGCCGATCCTCCGGCTGGGAGACAGCGACATCCTCACGATCGGCGAGTCGGGGCCGCCGAGTGGGCCGCTCCCGGCCGTCAACGCGGGCGACCTCGCCTCGGCCGCGAGTCGCAGCATGGGTCCGGCGGCGTTCCTGATCACGGCCCGGCCGCCGGTGAAGCGCGTCGTCCTGCCGACGCCGACCCCGACGCCGACGGCGTCGCCGGCCGAAAGCAAGTAGAGCCGCCCGCCTCGCGGCGTTACTCCCCCGCTCCTCATGGCGGGAACTTCTCCAGCCGGCCGGGGGTCGAATTCTCCGGAGTCGTTCCCTCATGCCCGCCCGGATCCTCGCCTTCGACACGAGCCCCTCCCGCGGGAAGCGTGTGAGAATCGCCGCCGTGGTCATGGCGTACCGCCAGCCGCCCGGGCCCGAGGACGCGCCGGGCGACGAGCGCGCCGTCTCGCGCTTCCTCTCTGGAGACGTCACGGGCTTCGAAGCGATCGTCCGGCGCTACTCCGGAATGGTCTTCACGCTGGCCGCCCGCCTCGTCGGACCGCACGACGCCGAGGACGTGGTCCAGGAGACGTTCCTCCGCGCCTGGCGGGGCCTCGAGAGCTTTCGCGGCGAGTCGTCGCTGAAGACCTGGCTCTACGCCATCGCCCTGAACCGCGTCCGCGCGAGGCGCGGAGCCCTGGCACGGCTCCGGATGCGCTTCGGAGTCGGGGAAAGGTCGGGCGCCGACCCCGATTTCTCCCTCGTGGACGCCCTGGCCGATTCCGGGCTCTCTCCGGAGGAAAACGCCCTCCGCGCCGAGGAGCGGGGGAGGCTCCGGAAGGCGGTCCTCGCCCTTCCGGAGGAGTTCCGGCTCGCCGTCGTCCTCCGCGACCTCGAGGGGCTCTCCTACGACGAGGTCGCGGCCGTCCTCACCGTTCCGATCGGCACCGTCAGGAGCCGCCTCGCGCGGGGGCGCGCCCTGCTCAAGGAGGCCCTGTCATGAGCGCCCGGCCCGATCTGGCGCGCCTGTCCGACGAGGAACTCGACGTCCTTCTCTCGCGCTCGCTCGACGGCGACCTCTCCCCCGAGGAGGAACGGGAGCTCTCCGCGTTCCTCGCGTCCGACCCGCGCGCGGCCCGCCGCCGGGAGGAGCTGGCCGGACTGGTCGCGCGGCTGAACGCCCTGCCGGCGCCCGCGGCGCCTCTCGGAATGACGGCCCGCGTCAATGCCCGCGCCGCCGACCACGCGAAGGGGTTCGGGGCGATCTGGCACCGCCTCGGCATCTTTCCCCCTCCGGCCATGGTGCGCGGCATCGCGGCGCTCTTCGTGATCGTCCTGATCGGGATGAACGTCCTCCGGAGCCAGAGCGTCCGACAGAAGCTGGCCGAGGAGGCGCCCACCCCGGCTCCGGCCGACGACCGCGTCGCCATCTTCTTCGACGAGAAAAAACCGGCCGCACCTGTTCCCGCTGCCGCAGCGCCGGCGCCGGCGCCGAAGAGTGCCGCGAGAGAATCGCAGACCACGCAGGTCACGCAGAACGCCGAGGCAAAGAGGGATGCCCCGGCCCGCCTTCGAAGCGAGGCGGCGCCGGCCGGGGCCCCGGCCGAGCAGGCTGCCACCGGCGGGAAGGGAGAGAGGGGGGCGGCGGCGGCGCTCGAGGCGGACGCCTCGCGGAAGGACTCGTCGGCCGCGAAGGACGCCCTCGTGGCCCGTCCGGAAGCCGCCGGGAGCGTGGAAGGTTTCGCGAACGAGGCCGCCCTCCAGAAGAAGATGAAGGCTCAGGCGGCTCCTCCCGCGCCCGCCCTCGCGGCCGCGGGCGCCCCGATCTCGTGGGACGTGGCGGTTCTCGGGCCGCCGGCGCGCTCCTGGGCCCTCCGGCGGTTCGCGGCGCCGCCCCCCGCCCGCGCCGGAATCTCCGCCTCCTACCGGCTGACGCTCGACGAGGAGGGAAAGGTCGTGGCGGCGAAGGCGCTCGAAGGGACGACGCCCGAGACGGATGCCCTCGTCCGTTCGCTCGTCTTCACCTCCCTCGGGCCGCACCCGCCCGCCGAGATCGAGGTCACCGTCCGGACGCGCTGAGCCTCAGCGGGGGCGGAGGGGGTCGAGCAGCGCCCGGGCCTCCGACTCTCGTCCCGCCTCGCGGGCCGCCGCAAGAAGCGCTTCGGCGGCGAGGGCCGACTCCGGGTGGCGGCGGAGAAGTTCCGAGAGGGTGGCGAAAGCCGCGTCCGGGTTTCCTTCGAGCCGCTGCCGCCGCGCGACGAGGAGGACGAGGGGCGGGGCCTCGTCGCCCACGAGCGGGCGCGCCCTCTCGATCGACTCGCGGAGCGTCGGAAGATCGGCCGCCGTCCCGGAGAGCGTCCCGAGGAAGAGCCAGACGTCGGCTCGCTCCGGCGCGAGCGCGGCGCCCCGCCGTGCGGCCGCGACGGCCTCCGCGAGCCGGCCCTCGGCGGCCCGCGCCTTCGCGAGAAGCAGGAGGGGATCGGCTTCCGACGGCGCGGCCGAGGCCGCAAGAGCAAGCTCCGACGCGGCGGCCGCGAAGTCTCCCCGATCCAGCAGGAGCTCGCCGAGCCGGAACCGGGCCGGAAAGAAGAGCGGTGAGATCGAGGCGGCCTTGCGGTAAGCCGAGAGAGCGCCGGGCTCGTCGCCGAGGGCCTCCGCCGCCTGCCCGAAGGAGAGGTGCGCGGTCCGCGAGTCGGGGTCGAGGGCGAGGGACTTCGACAGGAGCTCCCGCGCCTCGGCCGCCCGTCCTTCCTTCAGCCGGAGCTGCGCCAGAAGCTCCCACGGGAGACCGGAGCGCGGATCGGCCTCCATGGCCTTCCGGAGGACTTCTTCCGCCTCACGCGGCCGATTCGTCTCGATGAGGGAGCTGCCCGTGAGGGCGAGCTCTTCCGCGAAGAGGTGCGAGGGAGCGTGCGTCCGGAGGTGCGCCGCGCCGAGGGCCGCCGCGGCGAGGAACGCCGGCCTCGCGAAGTCGCGCCACCGGTCCTCCAGGGCCGCGCTGAGGAGCGCGGCCGCTCCGAGGCCGGCGAAGAGGGCGAGGAACGGGTCGACCGGGATCCGGTAGCGGAGGCCGGCCAGCGCGACGAGGGGCGGGACCGCGCCGGCGGCGAGGAACACCGCCGGAAGAAGGGGAAGCGAGCGGTCCCGGTGGAGGCCCGGGAGGCCGGCGACGGCCAGGGCGGCGAGGAGCCCGAACCCGGGAAGGAGACGGAGGAGGAGAGACCCGGCGCGGAAGAAGGCGAAGCTGTGGTTGTCGCGGGGCTCTTCCGCCTGCGTCAGCCAGACCGCCTTGCTGAGTAGAACGCGCAGCTGGCCGGCCGGGTCGGCCGCCGCGCGGGCGAGCGCCCTTCCGGCGAAATACCGCTCCTCGCCTCCGGGCGTCACGCCGCTCCGGTACGGCTCGGCGGCGAGGCGGTCCCATGCTCCGTTCGGCCGCGCGTTCTGGACGCCGCCCCCCGCCGGGTCGTTTCCGATCCAGACGTTGATCGCGCCGAAGGACCGGACGAAGACGAAGTGCCCCGACGCCCGCGACGAGAGGACGACGGCCGGAACGAGAACGGCCGAGGCGGCGAGGACGAGAGCGCCGGCCGAAAGAAGCCGCTTCGGCCGGTCGCGGAGAAAGAGGATCGCGGTGGCCGCCCCGAGGACGTAGAGAAGCGCCGTGGGTCGCGACGCCGAGGCCAGGCCGAGCAGAAGCCCCGCGACCGCCGCCGGGAGCGGAGTGGGGCGGCTCTCGAGGATGAACAGGGAGGCGACGAGAAGGAAGAGCAGCAGCCCCTCCTCCCAGAGCGCGACGTCCACGAGGGCGACCGGCCCGCACACCGCGAGGAGGATCCCGGCGAGAATTCCCGCCCTGCGACCGAAGAGTCGCGCCCCGAGCAGAGTCACGAGGATCACCGTCGCCCCGCCCAGGGCCGCTTGCGCGGCGCGGACGGCGAAAAGCGAGCCGCCGAAGAGCCGCAGCAGCCCGGCGAGAAAGAGCGGGTAGGTCGGCCCATGCGTCGGGGGCGAGGGCCAGCGGAAGTCGCCGCCCGCGAGAGCGGTCGCCCAGACGAGATTCTCCCGGGCGTCGAGCTGCGGGCTCGCCCAGAGGACGACCGCCGAGAGGTCGCCCGAGACGATCAGCCTCACGGCGAGGGCCAGGAGGAAGACCCCGGCGGGCGCGGCCGCTCCCGGCCGCCCAGAGGGTCCGCGCCCGCTCCCCGGCCCTTCCGGAGGGGGATTCGTGTCGGCGGCGCCCTTCGCCAAACGACTCATCCTGTGGATCTTATGGTCTTCCGAGATTTCAGGGAATTCGGCTTTTCCCTCCGGCAAAATACGCCCCTCCCCTGGGGTGGGGCCGATGAAGAGGTCACTCAAGCAGCGCGAGTCCGAGCGGGTGAGGCGGGCGCTCGAGTACGTCAAGAGGCGGCTCAAGCTCGATCTCGAGCTGGTGGTCTCTCCGGCCCCCGAAGGGGAGCACGCCGGGCTCCTCGACATCGAGCGCTCCTACCGGGGGACGGAGGACCGGAAGGTCTGGCTCATCACCTTCGACGCGGAGGTCGTCGCCCGCGAATCCACGTCGGCCCTCCGGCGGCACGCCTTTCACGAAGTCCTTCACGCCCTGACCTGGCCCCTCTTCGACGAGATCGAGGCGTGCATCCGGCGGGTTCCCGACGCCGCCGTCCGGCGCGAGCTGACGGAGCGCTCCATCGACGCCCGGGAAAACGTCGTCTACGAGCTGGAGCGGAAGATCGGCCCTCTCGCCTTTCCGCACCTCCCCTGGACGGACCCGTGAGGCTTCGCTTATATTCCGCGTCCCTTCGGTCGAGCCGAAGTAGCTCAGTTGGTAGAGCAACTGATTCGTAATCAGTAGGTCGGCGGTTCAAGTCCGCCCTTCGGCTCCAGTCTTCGGTCTTTCCTGCTGTGTCCCTCAGGCCCGTCGCACCCCGGCGTGACCCTTCTGTGCATTCGGAAGGTATTCTTTCGTCGCGGAGGTGGGAATGGGGCGGCTGTCGGGCAAGGTCGCGGTCGTCACGGGGGGAGGGAGCGGGATCGGCCTCGCGACGGCGCAGCGGTTCCTCACCGAGGGGGCCGTCGTGGAGGTCTGGGACCTCAGGCCCGGCGAGAGCGTGCGCGGGGCCGTCGTGGACGTGAGGAACGCCGCGGCCGTCCGGTCCGCCGCCGAGCGGCTCGCGGCCGAGACGGGGAAGATCGACATCCTGATCAATGGCGCGGGCGTGACGGCGGGATATCTCGATGCGCTCACCCTTCCGGAGAACGTCTGGCGGATCATCCTGGAGACGAATCTCACGGGAGCGCTGAACGCGGTCCAGGCCGTCGTCCCCGGCATGAAGGAGAGAAGATTCGGGCGGATCGTGAACGTCACGTCCGTCCTCGACCGGTACGGCTTCCCGGGTCAGTCGGCCTACGTGGCGTCCAAGGCGGCGCTCGCCGGACTCACGCGGGTCTGGGCGCGCGAGTTCGGCCCGTTCGGCATCACGGTGAACGCCGTGAGCCCCGGCTACATCGACACGCCGATGAACGTGCAGAACGGTCCCGAATTCGTCCAGCGCGCCGTGGCGAGAACCCCCCTCGGGCGGATCGGGACCGTGGAGGACGTGACGGGGGCCTTCGTCTTCCTCGCCTCGGACGAGGCGGGCTTCGTCACCGGCGCCGTCCTGCCGGTGGACGGCGGCCTGATCCCCTGACCGGCGCTCAGGAGGAGGAGGAGGAGGTCTTTCCCGCCTCGAGCGCCTCGCGCACCGTGAAGTTCTTCCCCGGAAGCTCCACGTCGAGGTTCGGCGACGGGGGGCGGCCCACGCGGAAGTCGAGGAGGTAGTAAGCCCGTCCGAAGACCCATCTCACGCAGACATCCTCGGCTTCCTCCGGCAGGTCGTTCAGCGGAACGTCGCCCTGGAAGAGCCCGCCGAACTTCGAGAGGAGCTGGCCGTAGGGCGACTTCCGGAGCCAGGGAGCGAGTCCCTCGTCGCCGGCCACGACCTTGCCGCCTGGCTTGACGACGCGCGCCATCTCGGAGAGCGCGCGGGGGATGTCGGGAAAGCGGTTCAGGGTTCCGATGTGCAACAGGGCGTCGAAGCCGGCGTCCGCGAAGGGGAGATAGCTTCCGTTCGCGGTGAGGAGCTCGACGTTTCGGCCGCCGGCATCGAGCCGCCGGCGGGCGGCCGAGATCATCTCGGGGGAGATGTCGAGCGCGAAGAGAAGACCTCCGGGCGCGATCCGCGGGAGAACGTACGGGAAGTTCGAGGCGGGGCCGCACGCCACCTCCAGGATGCGGTCTCCCGGCCGGGCCTCGAGGAGATCCGCCGCCAGCGTCCGGACGCTCCGCTCGTCGTCGACCAGCAGCCGGGCCTCGAAGGAGATCAGCTCCTCGTAGGTCTCGGCGTTCTCCTTCAGGTACTCCTGGCTCGGCGGGTGAACGAGGGCGGGCACGCCCTGCTCGACGGGGTAGGACGCCCCGCAGCCGCAGGAGAGGACGCCGGTTTCAACTTCGTCCCCGGTCCCCTTCCGCGTCTCCAGCGTCAGCGGCCCGCGGCAGGCGGGGCAGCGGTAGACATCGAGGGCCGATTCACGCATGCGACGCCTCCCGTCCTTTGCCCGCGAGTCTACGTGGGACTCATTTTTCGCCGCGGGCGAGCCGGTCGAACAGGCCGTCTGGAAGGCCTTTGACGACCTGGGCCAGCGTCCGGAGCTGCCACGGAAAGGAACAGACCCTGTCCCCGCGGAGGATGGCCCGGCCGATCCGGCCGGCGGCGTCGTCGGTCTCGAGCAGGAAGGGCATCCGGTCTTCGCGGCCGCCGGCGGTGAGCTCGCTCTTCACGTACCCCGCG
>DATIWM010000259.1:0-3821 GCA_035519355.1 Thermoanaerobaculia bacterium
CCCCAGATCGCGGCGGCGGCCGTCCAGGAGGACGTGGATGTCGTGGGCCTCTCGATCCTCTCGGGCGCGCACAACGTACTCGTCCCGGAAGTGATCAAGGCTCTCGAGGAGCGCGGCGGCGGCGGCATCCCCGTCGTGGTCGGCGGGATCATCCCGGAGAAGGACATCACGGCCCTGAAGGCCCGGGGAGTCCGCGAGGTTTTTCTCCCGGGGACGACCACGACCGCCACCGTCGAGGCCATCCGCCGTCTGGCGGGACGCACCGCTGCGGCTGGCTGACGCGGGTGAACGAGGTTCTCGTCTCGCGCATCGACCCGTCGTCTGAGGAGTTCCAGGAGAACCGCCGCCACCACGAAGCGCTGGCGGCCCGCCTCCGGGAGGAGGCCGCCCGGGCGCGCGACGGGGGAGGCGGAAAGGAGCGGGCACGCCACGTCGGCCGGGGCAAGCTCCCCGTCCGCGAGCGGATCGAGCGGCTCCTCGACCCGGGGACGGGCTTCCTCGAGATCGCCCCGCTCGCCGGCTGGGAGATGTACGACGGGGCGGCTCCGTGCGCGGGGCTCGTCACGGGGATCGGCCGCGTGGCCGGACGCGAGGTGATGGTCGTCGCCAACGACGCGACGGTGAAGGGCGGGACCTATTTCCCGATCACCGTGAAGAAGCACCTCCGGGCCCAGGAGATCGCCCTGGAGAATGGCCTGCCGTCGGTCTACCTCGTCGACTCCGGGGGCGCCTTCCTGCCGCTTCAGGCCGAGGTCTTCCCGGACCGCGACCACTTCGGGAGGATCTTCTTCAACCAGGCGCGGATGAGCGCGGCGGGACTCGCCCAGGTGGCCGCCGTCCTCGGGTCGTGCACGGCCGGCGGCGCCTACGTCCCGGCCATGTCCGACGAAACGGTCATCGTGAAGAACCAGGGGACCATCTTCCTCGCCGGCCCGCCCCTCGTGAGGGCGGCGACGGGAGAAACCGTCACGGCAGAGGAGCTCGGTGGGGGCGACGTCCATACGCGCCTCTCGGGGGTGGCGGACCACCTCGCCGAGGACGACGCGGACGCCATCGCGCGTCTTCGGGAGATCGTGTCGCGGCTCGGCACCGTCAAGCCGGCTCCGCCGGACTTCGCCGCCCCGGAGGATCCGCTCTACCCGGCCGAGGAGATCTACGGCGTCCTGCCGACGGACCTCCGGCGGACTTACGACGTCCGGGAAGTTCTCGCACGGCTTCTCGACGGTTCCCGCCTCCACGAGTTCAAGCCGAGGTACGGGACCACGCTCGTGACCGGCTTCGGGCGGATCTCGGGATTCCCCGTGGCGGTCCTCGCCAACAACGGCGTCCTCTTCTCCGAGTCCGCCCTCAAGGCGACCCACTTCATCGAGATGGCCTGTCAGCGGAAGATCCCCCTCCTGTTCCTGCAGAACATCACCGGGTTCATGGTCGGACGAGCCGCCGAGCAGGGCGGGATCGCGAAGGACGGAGCGAAGATGGTCCACGCCGTCGCCAACGCCGCCGTTCCGAAGCTGACCCTCCTCGTCGGCGGGTCCTTCGGCGCGGGGAACTACGGCATGTGCGGCCGCGCCTACCAGCCCCGCTTCCTCTGGACCTGGCCGAACGCGCGGATCAGCGTCATGGGAGGCGAGCAGGCCGCCGACGTCCTCGCCACGGTCAAGGACGAGCAGCACGAGCGGGAGGGGCGGCCGCGGATGACGCCCGAGGAGCGCCTGGCGTTCCGCCGGCCGACGCTCGAGAAATACGAGGCCGAGGGGAACCCTTACTACGCGACGGCGCGCCTCTGGGACGACGGCATCCTGGATCCCGCGGAGACGCGGACGGTGCTGGCGCTGGGGCTCTCCGCGGCGTACAACGCTCCGGTCGGTCAGACGCGCTTCGGCGTCTTCCGGATGTGAGAGAGGAGTCGTCATGAGCGCCGCCCTCACCGTCCCGGTCCGGGTCGAGCACACCCACGGAGGGTGCGTCGCGCGGGTCATCCTGGCGAGACCGGAGGTCCGGAACGCCTTCGACGACGTCCTCGTGAAGGAGCTCCAGCGTGCCGTCCGGGCCTTCACGGCCGACGCCGCGGTCCGCGTCGTCGAGCTGTCGGGCGAGGGGAAAGCCTTCTGCGCGGGGGCCGACCTGAACTGGATGAAGAGAATGGCAGGCTTCACGATGGAGGAGAACCGCCGCGACGCCGCGGAGCTGGCCGATCTCTTCCACCTTCTCGACGAATGCCCAAAGCCGATCGTCGGCCGGATTCATGGGGCGGCGCTCGGCGGCGGCGTGGGCCTTGTGGCGGTCTGCGACGTCGCCGTGGCCGCGGAAGAGACGCTCTTCGGGACGACCGAGGTCCGCCTCGGCATCATCCCGGCGGTCATCAGCCCGTACGTGGTCCGGAAGATCGGCGAATCGCACGCCCGGGAGTGGTTCCTGACGGGGAGCCGGCACGACGCGCACGAAGCCCGGCGCATCGGCCTCGTCCACATCGTCGCCGCGGAGACGTCCCTGACGTCGGTCACCGAAGGCGTGATCGACGCCCTTCTCGCCGGCGGGCCGCAGGCGCTCGCGGAGGCCAAGAAGCTGGCCCAGACCGTCGGCCATCTGCCGCCGCGCGAACAGCAGGCGCTGACGGTGCAGCGGATCGCGGAGCGTCGCGCCTCGGCCGAGGGGCGCGAGGGCGTGACGGCATTTCTCGAGAAGCGATCGCCCTCGTGGGCGGAAGGGCCGAAGGACCGGAAGGAGTGACGGCGGCCCGGCCCATCCGGCGGCTCCTCGTCGCGAACCGCGGAGAGATCGCCGTCCGCGTGATCCGCGGCTGCCGCGCCGCCGGCGTTTCCCCCGTGGCCGTCTATTCGGAGGCGGACCGGAGCGCCCGGCACGTCCGGCTCGCGGACGAAGCCGTCCTGCTCGGACCTTCACCAGCGGCCCAGTCGTACCTCGATGCCCGGAAGGTCCTCACCGCGGCAAGAGAGAGCGGGTGCGACGCCGTCCATCCGGGCTACGGCTTCTTCTCCGAGAACGCGGCATTCGCCCGCGCCGTCGAGGAGGCGGGGCTCGTCTGGGTGGGGCCGCCCCCGTCGGCGATCGAGGCGATGGGGCTGAAGGTCCCCTCGCGGGAGCGGATGAAGAGGGCGGGCGTCCCCGTCGTCCCGGGGACGCAGGAGCTCGACGACGGCGACGCGGCCCGGCGGATCGGCCTGCCGCTCGTCGTGAAAGCCTCGGCCGGCGGCGGGGGAAAGGGGATGCGAGTCGTCCGGGACGCGGCGGAGCTTCCCGACGCGATCGCCTCGTGCCGCCGGGAGGCCGAGGCGGCGTTCGGCGACGGGACGCTCTACGCCGAGAAATACCTCGAGCGCCCCCGGCACGTCGAGGTGCAGGTCTTCGGCGACCGTCACGGACGTGTCGTCGCGCTCGGCGAGCGCGAGTGCTCCCTCCAGCGGCGGCACCAGAAGGTGATCGAAGAGTGTCCGTCGCCCGCCGTGACGCCCGCGCTCCGGCGGCGCCTCTGCGAGGCCGCGGTGGCGGCCGCGCGGGCGGTCGACTACGCGAGCGCCGGGACCGTGGAATTCCTCCTCGCCCATGACGGCTCGTTCCATTTCCTCGAGATGAACACGCGGCTTCAGGTGGAGCACCCGGTGACCGAGGAGGCCCTCGGGCTGGACCTCGTCGTCCTCCAGCTCCGGACGGCGGCCGGAGAACCCCTTCCCTCGGATCTTCCGGAGGCCCCGTCGGCTCACGCCATCGAGGCGCGGGTCTACGCCGAGGACGCGGAAAACGGTTTTCTCCCCCAGACCGGGCGCCTTCTCGTCTGGGAGGAGCCGTCCGGGCCCGGAATC
>DATIWM010000260.1:0-2917 GCA_035519355.1 Thermoanaerobaculia bacterium
GTCCACGAGCTGCCGATGCGCGACGCGACGCCCGAGGAGCTCTCGGCCCGGGCGGACGGCGAGCGCCTCGCGGGACTCTACCCGCCGTCGCACGATCCGGGCGCCGTCCGGGGAGAGGGGTGCGTCATCTGTCCCTCGTACGGGACGACCTGCGGCGGCCTCGAACGCGAGTGGTGGACCGACGACGAATGGGAGGCTTTCGAGAGCCAGGACGGGTAGGCCGCGCCCCGGCCGCCGTCAGCCCCAGACCTCCCGGAGAAGCCGGGCGAAGTTTCCGCCGAGGATCTTCTCGATCCGGGCCCCGGAATGCCCGCGTCTCTCGAGGAGAGCGGTGAGCTCTTCGAGCCGGCGCGGCCCGTTGAGGTCGGGGACGAAGGTGTAGACCTCCTCGACCTCCCCGGGGGCGCCGATTCCGGCCGTCTTTCGCGCCGCGAGCTGCTTCCGGAACTCCTCGAGATATTTCGGTGTCAGCTCGACGGCGGAGATCGTCCCGTCGGTCCCGATCCCGACGTGGTCCTCTCCGGCGACGTCGAGCGCGTGCTCGAGATGACGGATCACGTCGTCCGCCTTCGGCTGGCCGCTCGTCCGGAGGTAGGGCATGAAGTAAATCCCCGCGACGCCCCCCTTTTCCGCCAGCGCCCTGAGCTGTTCGTCCGTCTTGTTGCGGGGGTGGTCCGCGACCGCCGCGCAGCCGGTGTGCGTGAAGGCGGCCGGGCGCGCTGCGGCCGCGAGGGCATCCCGCGTGGTCGCGCGCCCGCAGTGGGAGAGGTCGATCAGGATCCGGAGGGCGTCCATCCGCTCGACGGCGTCGCGCCCCCTCTTCGACAGACCCGCGTCGCCCGGCTCGAGGCAACCGTCGCCGAGAAGGTTCCGGAGATTGTAGGTCGGCTGGACGATCCGGACGCCGAGGGCGTGAAGCGTCTCGAGACGGGAGAGGTCCTCGGAGAAGGCGACGCCGTCCTGAAGCCCGAAGGCGAGACCGAGGCGGCCCCCCGTCTTCGCCGCGGCGAGATCCCGGGTCGTCTTCACCTTCATGAAGACGTCGGGGCGCGTTTCGATCTCGCGCTCCCAGTAGCCGAGGTCACGAACGATCCCCTCGAAGGCCTCGGCGCCGGGGCGACTGCCGACCGGCCCGACCGTGACGTTCACGCAGGTGACGCCGGAGGCTCTCGCGTCGGCGACGGCGCGGGGCGTGAGTCGGACGCCTTTCTCCGCGTCGCTCTCGCCGTCGCCCGGCCCGCCGCAGCCGTCGAAGACGACCGCCCGGCGGTAGAGGCCCTCCGCCGGCTCCGGTGCTCCGGCCTTCGGGCGGGCCGCCGGCACGGCGTTTAGACGTGACGTGAGGCCGAGCCCCGACAGGGCGCCGAGGACGAGCAGCTCTCTCCGGTCGAAGGGCATGGCGCGACCTCCTTGAACGGGAGTGGCAGGTCCCGAATGCTACGCCAGCCGGAATGCCCTCTAGAATCTGCCGCCATGGCCGCCGATTCCGGTACCCCCGCCCTGGCTTTCCTCGCGTCGGGGCTCGTCGTCGCGATGTCCCTTCACGGTGCCGCCGCCCCCGAGGCGACCCGCTGGCCGCTCGGCGTCGGCCCGGCGGACGCCCCGTTCACGCTCTATCAGCCGCAGGTGGACCGGTGGGAGGACGACCGGTTCGAGGGGCGCGCGGCCGTCTCGCTCCGGAGGAAAGGGGATCCGGAGCCGACGTTCGGCGTCGTCTGGTTCCGGGCGCGGACGAGCCTCGAGCACGCGCCGGGGCAGGTGGCGCTCGAGGGGATCGAGGTGGTGAAGGCGAGCTTTCCGTGGGAGAGGGACGGGGGGCGGGACCTCCTCGAGTCTCTCCGACAGGCGGGGATCGGCGCCGTCACGGTTCCTCTCGCCAGCCTGAACGCGAGCCCAGCCGTTTCGCGCGCGGAGCGCCGGCAAGCGTCCGTTCCGCCCCGCCCCCCGGAGCCGCGGGTCTTCGTGGCCGCGGGGCCGGCCGTTCTCGTTCTCGTGGATGGCGATTACGTCATTCGGCCGGTCCCGGAGACGAACGTCCTCCGCGTAGTCAACACCCGGTCTCTCCTCCTTCAGGACGCCGGGACGAGCCGTTTCTACCTCCCGATGGGGAACGTGTGGCTGGTCGCGGCGGCCCCGAACGGGAGGTGGTCGGTGGCGAAGAAGGTCCCGCCCGGCCTCGACGCCGTCCGGAAGGCAGCCGCTGCCGAGCCGGGCGTGGAGACGTACGCGCGGCCGGGCGAGGCCGTCGCCGCCCTTCTCCGCTCCGGGCGCGCGCCCGCGGTCTTCGTCTCGACGACGCCCGCGGTTCTGGCCTCGAAAGGGGCGAAGGGAGCCGCGGCGCCGGCGGTTCGGGCCCCGGCCATCCATCGGGCGAGCCGGCCGGGAGATCTCTTTGCCGGCCCGGACGGGAACGTCTACCGGATGCTCGCGTCGGGCGCGTGGGAGAAGACGAACGGCCGCGACTGGTATCCGCTCCAGTCGGCCCGGAAGAACGGGCCTCCGTCGGCTCTCGGCCTCGACCTCGTCTCCCGGCTCGACATGGAGCGGCGGGCGAGAGAGGCCGGATGAGCCTTTTTCCGTGCTTGGGCTCACAATAGAGCACCGGAACCCCGGAACGGACGGAGACGCGGAACGCCCATGGACCGGTTCAACGCCGAGCGGATCAAGAAGACGGTCAGTCTCGAGGACTTCGCCGAGGTGCTGGAAGCGCTCGGCGCCGCCGTCGACCGGAACGCGCGTCGCTCCACCTGTCCGGTCCACAAGGGAACCGGGCGCGACGCCGTTCACTACGAAGAGCGCGACGGCCTGGTCCACTATCGCTGCGTCACCGGCTGCGGCGGGCAGGGAGGCGACGTCGTGACGCTCGTTCAGCGATCCCTCGGCGTGACGCTTCCGCTCGCGGCGACGTGGCTGAAGG
>DATIWM010000261.1:0-2019 GCA_035519355.1 Thermoanaerobaculia bacterium
TCGCGACGGCCGTCTCCCTCTCGGCCGCGGCGCTCGTGAAGTACTCCTGGGTCCTCGTCGTCCCGTCGCTCGTCCTCATGACGGCCGCGGCGCTCTTCCGGCGCCGCGCCGGGACATCGGGCGGGACGTTCCCCTGGTGGCGACTGGCCGTGATGCCCGTCCTCGTCGCCGGCGCGATCTGGGCTGGCTACGGCTTCCGGTTTGATCCCTTCCGCCCCGGAGACCCGCCGGCCGAGAGCTCCTGGCGTGACCTGATACCTCCCGGTTCCCCGGCGCCCTTCTCGCCGCTCAACCGCGACGCCGCGTGGGACCACGTACTCCGCGACAAGGTCGGTAACCCCCGCACCGGCCTTTCCGTCGCGGCCATCGGTCTCGCGCGGCGGATGCAGCTCTTGCCGGAGACCTATCTCTACGGGTTCAGCTACGCCACCCGTTACGCAGAGAGCCGTCGCGCCTATCTTCACGGGCGCTTCTCGGATACGGGATGGCGCTGGTACTTCCCGATCGCCTACGCCGTGAAGACGCCGCTCCCGATGCTGCTGCTTCTGCTGGCCGGAGCGGCCGCGCTGGCGACGCGGCGCACGCACCTGACGGGCGATCCGGTCCTCGCCCTGGGCGTCTTCGCCTTCGCCGCCGTCTACGGCGGGACGGCGTTCCTGACGAACCTGAACATCGGCCTCCGCCACATGATCCCCGTCTATCCGGCCCTCATCGTCGTCGCGTCGGCTTCGGTCGGCTGGATGGCGAGCCGCGCGGGACGGATCGCCGTCCCTCTTCTCGCCGTCTGGATGGCCGCCGAGGCGGCCGCCTCCTTCCCGTACTACCTCGGCTATTTCAACGAGGCTGCCGGGGGCTGGCGCGACGGTCACCGCTGGCTCGTCGACAGCAACCTGGACTGGGACCAGGATTTCCTCCGGATCCGCGACTACGAGCGGGCGCATCCGGACGAAAGGACCGTTCTCCTCGCCCTCGGCGATTCGCCGCGGCCTCCCGGCCTCAGGGCCGAGACGTTCATCCGGCGGCGACCCGACCAGCCGTGGCCGCCGCCGCCTTCGGCCGGCACCTACCTGATCAGCGCCACGTGGCTGGTCGGGACCTTTCAGCTGGCCGCCCGCGACGACGTGTGGGAGAGCCCCCGGCTGCGGTCCAGCTACGAGGCCCTCTGGCGACGCTGGCTGGGTCGTCCCGTCCCGGGGCCCGAGGAGAGCGAAGAGGCCCGAAACTCATTCGAGCTCTTCGACGGGACCCGCCGTGCGCTTCTTCTCCTCCGCCTTCGCCACCGCCCGCCCGACGAGCGGATCGGCACGTCGACCTTCCTCTACCGCCTGTCGGACCGGGAACTGGAGGAGCTGACCCGGCCTCCCTAGCGGGCCCGCCACGCCGATGCGCTACGCTGTCTCCTGACTCATGTCGACGCGAGTGCAATCCGGCAACCGGCGCCCGTTCCCCGCCTCCCTCGCCCTCCCCCACGCCCCCGTCCGAACCATCGCGGCGGTCCTCCTCCTCGTGACCGGAGGCGTCCTCTCGTACGCCGCCGGCCTCACGGAGAGCTTCACGACCGACGAGCCGACGCACCTCACCGCCGGGGCCAGCTACCTCGCCACCGGAGATTACCGGCTCAATCCGGAGCACCCGCTCCTCGCCAAGGTCTGGGCCGCCCTGCCGCTCCGGTTCGTCCCGCACACGCCGTTCACGAAGGAGCTGGACGGATGGTCGTACGGCGGGACGAGCCAGGTCGTCCTCGACTGGCTGGAGACCAGAAACGACGGAAACCGCCTGCTCCGCGCTCCCCGCGCCATGATGGTCGTCCTGTTCGTCGGACTCGCGGCCGCGGTCGGGTGGACGGCCTACCGCCTCTTCGGCGCCGCAGCCGGGCTCCTCGCGACGGCGCTCGCCGCCTTCGAGCCGATGCTCCTGGCCCACGGCCACTACGTCACGACGGACGTCCCGGTCACGCTCTGCGTGTCGCTCTCCCTCCTCTCCTTCGCGGCCTTCCTGAGGCGCCCGTCGGCTGCGCCG